>NZ_CAJYES010000193.1 GCF_913773995.1 uncultured Pseudacidovorax sp. | reverse complement strand
CGGAATGGCCGGCACGGCCTGTTCGGGACCCATGGCCGAGTAACCGCCGTCCACCGCGTAGTCCGCGCCGGTGACGAAGCTGGCACCTTCCGACAGCAGAAAGGCCACCACGTTGCCGACTTCCGCCGGGTCGCCCACGCGGCCGAGCAGGTGGTAGGCCGCCGCCACGCGGTCGGTCTTGGCGCGGTCGCCGTGGGTCAGCTCGTCCATCACGCGCGACCAGGTCCAGCCCGGCGACACGGAATTGACGCGGATGCGGTCGGCCGCGAAATCCATCGCCATGTTGCGCGTGACCTGGACCAGCGCCGCCTTCGACACCGGATACAGCCAGCGCCCGGTCTGCGCCACCTTGGCCGAGATGCTGGTGAAGTTGACGATGGCACCGCCGCCGGCCTGGACCAGGTGCGGGCGCACCGCCCGGGCCGCCATGACGGCGCTGACCACGTTCACGTCCAGTGCGGTCAGCCACTCCTGCCGGCCGGATTCGGCGCCGCCGTCGAGGTAGGTGCAGGCCAGATTGACCAGCCCGTCGATGCGGCCGAAATGCATGGCGACCTTGGCCACAGCCTGGTTCAGGGCGTCGTCCTGGGTCACGTCCACCGGCCAGAAGCGGGCGCGGTCCTCCTGGCCGGCCACGGCGCGGGTGCCGCCGGCCTCGTCGATGTCGAACACGGCCACCCGTGCGCCGGCCTGCAGCAGCACGTGGGCCACGCCCGCGCCGATGAGGGTGGCGCCGCCGGTCAGCACGATGACCTTTCCGTCCAAGCGATGCATGTGAGTTGCCTTTCATCCGTGGTGTCGGCGCCGCGGGTCGGGCTTTGCGAGCCGGGCCCGGCGCTTGGATGAATGGTGCGGCGCGCGTCCGTGCCGGCCTAGCCGCTCCCGGCGCCGGCTATCCGCAGACTGCGAACACTTGGCCGCGGCGAGGACGCCCCACCATCGAAGGTCGAGGTCGCCGGTCGACTGCCAAGTGACCGGCAGCACCGACGCTCCAAAGCAGAAAGCCGGCATGCTTTCGCATGCCGGCTTTCCCAGATGCCCGAAGGCACGCGCCGCTCGCATGGCCCGCTGACGACGGGCGCCGCGCTCGGCGTCAGTGGCCTATTAGAGGCCGGCCTTGCGATAGACCGACAGGCTGCCTTGCGTGTACTGCGTGGGGATCGTGCTGTTCACGAAGGCCTTGGAATCCAGGTTCCAGGTCGGGTTGTGGGCAGCAGCCACGGCTTCGGCCTGCACGGCGGCACGGCTGCGGGGAGCGGCCGGGGCCACGGCGACCTGCTGGCCGACGTATTCCAGGTTCTGCTCGGCGCGAGCAGCCTGCACGCCCTGGGCGTTCACTTCGGCGCGGCTGAGGGCCGACACGGGGGCGACGACGCCCTGGTATTCCTCGGCGCTGGCGCCGGCAACGGCGGCGAACGACAGAGCGGCGAGGGCGATGATCTTCGAGGTCTTGGTCATGATTTTTCTCCTAAGCAGAGCGTTGAACAGAGCTGGCGGGGCACCTGCCTCACCGGCTTCGGGTCTGCGTTCAATCGCTGGCCCGTGAGATGAATTGTGGACCTCTCATCTAGGGAAAACCCTTGTCTTTGACGAACGTTACGTTCACGCCAGCGAAACAATCGCGGCGTGATGACCTACGTCGTTGCATCTGTGGAACTGTGCGCCGCGCTCTGCGAACCGCGGCCTGCGGCGCAGCGACGCGTGGTCTCAGATGTGGGCGAGGGCGAGCCCGCCGATCACCAGCCCCAGCCCGGCGACCCCGAACATGCCCCACTCCAGCCAGCGCTTGCGCGTGAGCAACGCGATGGCGGCCAGCGCGATGGAGACCTGAAGCGCGGTGGTGGCCTGGGCCCAGCGGTGGTGTTCGTGCAGGGCGGCGTCGGAGCGCTGGTCCCAGTCGTCGGCCTCCTTGTCCAGCTTCTGGGCGGCCAGCTGGATCTCGGCCTTTTCCTTGTCGTAGCGGGCGGCCTTCTCCTGCAGGGCCGGCTTGCGGTCATCGGGCGACAGGTCACGTGCGAATTCGGCCAGCGCCTGCTTGGTGCTCTTGGCCTGGTAGTAATTCCACTGGTTCGCGGCCTCGGTGCGCTTCATGCCGGCGTTGTTCTTGTAGAGGCCGGCATTGGCCTGCGTCAGCCCGCCCATGTAGGCAAAGATGGCGCCCACCGTGGCGATCACGGCGGTGAAGACGGCCACCTCGTTGGTGATGCTGCGCTGCTTGCTGGCGGCAGCGGCATGCTCGGCCTCGTGTTCGGCGGCATGCTGGAGTTCGTGGTCGTGTGGACCGTGGACGTGGAAACCGGAAGAGGACATGGCGGAAGGCGTGCGTTCTTGGAGGTGTTGGAGCTGCCGGATGGCAGCGGCCGGGATGATCCCAGCCTTCGATGAACGCACGCCGTACTGCCGGCGCCGACGCATCCTGGAATGGAAAAGCCGCGCGGCGTCCTGGCCGGGCTGCGCGTCGCCACCGCATATCGCACCTGCTCAGTGGATGCGCAGCGCCCCCAGCACCAGCGAACCGCCTGTGGCCACGAGGAGCGCCGCCACGCCCCAGCGCAGCACGTTCGCGGGCACATGCGGCTGCAGGCGAAGCGCGAGGCGCGTGAGCAACTGCACCAGCGGCAGCGCGATGGCCGCCAGCAGCACTGCGCGCAGCGAGAAGCCACCCGTCGGCACGTTGAGCGCAATGCGGGTCAGCGCATTGGCCGCGAACATCAGCAGCAGGCCGCGCCGCACCACATCCAGGCCCAGGGGCTGGCGATAAAGGTGATACACGATCGGCGGTCCCGAGGTACCGAAGAGTCCGCCCATCAGCCCCGACACCAGCCCTACCACCGCAAACTGTCGCGGTGGCGCGAGCGTCTGCCGTACCGCGCCCCGGCGCAGCAGCACCAGTGCGCACAGCACGATCACGCCCCCGAGCAGCAGCCTGAGCATCGTGGTGGCGCCTGCGCTCAGCCGGTGCAGAAGCAGCAGACCCAGGCCCACACCGACGCAGCTCGTGAGGATGGCCGGCTTCATGAGCGGCCAGGGCAGCGGTTGCCGGTGGGCGCGGAAGTAGGCCCAGGCATTGGCCAGCGTGAGCACCGTCGCCACGTTGGCTGCGTCGGCCACCGAGGCCAGGTCGAAGCTGGCCACCAGGCTCAGGAAGACCAGACCGAAGGCGAAGCCCGAGAGCGTCTGGGCAAAGGTGGCGACGGCAACACACAGCAGGTACAGCGCCAGTGCGGTGGGCGGGCCGAGCAGGGCGGCCAGGGAATCGAGCGGGAAAGGCATGCGCAAAGGTGGCCGGGGAGGGGCGCGGCGCAAGCCGGCCAGGGCCGCGTCGCATTGTCGATGGCCCGCCGGTGCGCCTGCTCAGTGAGAGACTGCGCCCTGCCTGTGCGCACTCGCGGGCGGCGGCACCAGCGCATCCACCGGCACCGGTTCGCTGTAGAGATAGCCCTGCAGCTCGTCCACGCCCAGCTGCCGCAGCATGGCCGCCTGTGCCTCCGTCTCCACGCCTTCGGCCACCACGCGCTTGTCCAGCGCCCGGGCCAGGGCCATGATGGCCGAGGCGATGGCATAGGCCGTGGGCTGGTGACCGAAAGCCTGCACGAAGCTCTTGTCGATCTTGAGCGTGTCCAGCGGCAGGGTGCTCAGGTAGCTCATCGCCGAATAGCCGACGCCGAAGTCGTCGAGCGCGATGTCGAAGCCCATGGCGCGCAGGCGGCCGAGCTTGTGCACGCAGCCCTCGATGTCGCGGAAAAAGGCGCCTTCGGTGATCTCCAGCTCGATGGCGCCGCGCGCCTGCGGAAACTCTGCCGCCAGGGCCTCCACCTGCGGCAGGAAGTCGCGGTGCGCCAGCTGCAGTGGCGAGAGGTTGACCGACAGCCGCGTGAGCGGCGGATGGGCCTGCATGCGCCACCGGCTGACCTGCTGCATCGCCTCGCGCAGCACCCACAGGCCGATCTCGCCGATCAGGCCCGCCTCTTCGGCGATGGGAATGAAGCGATCGGGCGGGATGCGGCCCTTGACCGGGTGCTGCCAGCGCAGCAGCGCCTCGGCCGAGGCGACGGCGCCATCGCTGGCCCGCACGCGCGGCTGGTAGAGCAGGAAGAACTGTCCCGCCGCCAGGGCACCGGCCAGACCGCGGCGCAGCTCCAACCGCTCGGCCGTGGACGCGTTCAGCGTGCTGGTGTAGTCGACCACGCGGTTGCGGCCGCCCGTCTTGGCGGCGTACATGGCCGCGTCGGCGTTCTTGAGCAAGGTCTCGTGGTCGCGGCCGTGGTCGGGAAAGGTGGCCACGCCGATGCTCGCACCGATCTGCACGTCGAGCGTGTCGATGCGAAAGGGCTGCTGAAGGGCCGCGAGCACGTGGTGCAGCAGGGTGTGCAGTGCGTCTGGCGGCTCGTGGCACACCAGCAGCACGAACTCGTCCCCGCCCATGCGTGCGAGCCGGGTCTGCGTCCTGGTCAGGCTCGTGCGCAGGCGATATGCCACCTGCTGCAGCAGCCGGTCGCCCACGCTGTGGCCGTAGGCGTCGTTCACGTCCTTGAAGCCGTCGAGGTCGATGAAGGCCAGCGCCAGGCCGTCGTTGTGCCGGGCGGCCTGGGCCATGGCCTCGTCCAGGGCATCGACCAGCCCCAGCCGGTTGAGAAGGCCGGTGAGGCTGTCGACCACGGCCCGCGCCACCAGCTGCCGCTCACGCTCGTCGGCCTGGACCGCCACGGCAAGCCGGGCGCACAAGGCGTCGGTCTCGTGGCGCAGGCGTCCGGCGCGCGTCGCGCTGTCGGTGGCGCCGGTGACCTGCAGCGTGAAGGTGCTGTCCGGGCGCTGCGCCACCGGCAGCACTTCGCACGGGCTGGACGCATCGACCGTGAGCGCAGCGCTGAGCAGCGTCTGCCGATCGGTGTCGAGCACCAGCGCCTGGGCGGGCTTGCCATCCTTGGGCTGGATGCACAGGGCGAACTGCAGATGCGGGGCCGACCGCGCCAGGTGCCGCAATGCCATGGCGGCGATGTCGGGCAGGGCGTGCCGGGCCAGGATGGCCGTGTCCATATGCGCCAGCACCTGCGAGAAGGCCAGCTCGGCCCCGATCTCGCCCACCATGCCGTTGAAGGAGTCGGCGAGCTCGCGGAACTCGTCGGTCATGGCCGAGGCATCGACGCGCTGGCCGAAGTCGCCGGTGCGCACCGCCCGTGTCGCTTCGATCAGCTTTTCGAGCGGCAAGGTGATGCGCCGTGCATAGAAGGAGCTGGCGATCAACGCCAGCAGAAAGGCCAGACCCGTGGCCTGCGCGAGGGCGGTCCCGGAGCCGAACGGAAGAAAGCGGTAGGCATCGCGCTGCGGCGCTGCGCTGATCAGCCAGCTCGCACCGTCGAAGACGGGGGCGAGGTACAGCGGACGGATGTGAGCCAGTTCAGCCACGGCGCCTTCATGGGGCGTCAGGCAGTGCGGGCCGGGTGCCTGCTCGCTCTGGATGCAGATGGTGTGGCTGCTGCTGGCCAGGTTCTCCAGCAGGTATTCCGGCCGCATCTGGCCCTCGATGGAGCCCCCGCGGGGTGCCGCGACGCGCATCAGCGGCCTGACGCCAACTGAGCCGGACAGGGGCTGCAGCCGCAGTTCGCTGCGCGTGCCCGGGAGGGGTTCGGGCTGGTGCGCGATGCGCTCGAACACGTTCGAGGCCTGGAGTTCCAGTGCCTCGTTCGGCGCGCCGGACGCCTCGGCCTCGGCACGAGCGCGCAGCAGCATTTCGGCGGCGCGCAAGCGGTCGAACAGGTTCAGGCTGGCAGCCTTCGTGGTCTCCGCCATCAGCCGCTGCGTGGCGCGGCGCTGCAAGGTGTCGGTCAGCTCGTACGAGATCAGGGACACCGCGAGCAGGGGCAGCGCCACGATGACGAAGGCGCCCAGGAAGATGCGCCAGCCCCAGCGACTGCGAAAGACGACGGCGAAGCGCTGCCAATCCATGGGGCACCGCCCTCAGTAATCCGAGGCCTTGCCGATGAAGGCGCCATCGTTGGCCCGGATGATGTCGTCCTGGCTGGCGTTGGCAGTCAGCGGCGGCACGCTGCGCCCGTCCGGACCCATGCTGTACAGGTCGAAGTCGCTGTTGAGAGGATGCAAGGCCCGGTCCTTGCGCTTCTGACCGACGTTGGCGCCAGCCATCGCCAGGTACTGGTAGGGGTTGCCCCAGGGGTCGGCCTGCGTCCAGCCGATCTGGACCAAGGTGTCTGGAAAGTCCCGGTTGTCCAGGGCGTACTGGCTCAGCTTGGCCGCGATCACGCCAATGTCACGGACCGCGTCGGCCACCTTCATGCGGTCGCGGTAGTCGCCATAACGGGGCAACGCGATGGCCAGCAGCACACCGATCAGGCCGATGACCATCATCAATTCGAGCAGGGTGAAGCCAAGCAGCCACCGTCGACGGGTGTTCGCGGCGCGTAGCCGTTCTGTCATTCGCGCAGGCATCCGGAGTTGGTCATGGGATCCCCACAGCATGCTATGAATGTAAACAAATGCAAGCAGGACAGATGCTATCTCCGACGCGGCGCAATGTCTGTGGCCGAAGGCGCTTGCCCCTGTGCTGCAATGCAAATGTTTGCAAACAGGACACGAATTTCATGCCGCGGCGCCCGAAGACAAGCCAATCCGAGCCCGCCGACGTCGCAGCGCAGTTGCTGCTGTGCCATGGGGCTTCAGCGATGTGTGTGTATGACGCGCAGGACCGCATCACGCGCTGGAACGCGCGCTACCCCGAGTTCTTTCCCGAAGTGGCGCCGCTGCTGAAGGTCGGCCTGCACTTCGTGGAAACGGTACGCCCCTTCCTGCGGCTGCAGCATCCCGATGCGAGCGCGCAGGAGATCGAAGCGGGCGCCGCTGCGGCGCTGCGCCGCCATCGTGCTCTGGAAGGGCCGGTCCGCTACCAGCGCGCGGACGGCGGCCGCTGGCTCGAGCTGCGCATGTTTCCGCAGCCGGACGGTGGCCGCATCAAGATCTGGAACGACGTCACTGCCCAGCAGCAGGCGGCCGCCGCTGCCGGCGACCGCGGCATGCTGGAACTGCTCACCGTCGCCCATGTGGGGCTCATCGTCCATGATGTGGAGGGCCGGCTGCTCTACAGCAACGCGCGGTATTTCTCGGAGATGTTTCTGCATGTGCTGACTTCGCTGCCGGATATGCGCGTGCGAGGTCCGCACGCCGCGTTCTGGCCCGAATTCCGTGAAATCTTCGGCGGCGAACCGGCCTACGAGGCGCTGTGCAGCCTGCCAGGCGGCGGGCGGCTGCCGCAGCCGGTAACCCTGAAGGCGCGCACCGGGCACTGGTTTCGCATCGCCGAGGAAGACTGGCGCGGCGGGGTCGCCTCCATCTGGACCGACGTGACCGACCTCATGCAGCGCGGTCAGGCCCTGCAGGCGGCCTACGGGGAGGTGATGGCGCTCAATGCCCAACTTCGCGACCGTGCCGAGACCGACAGCCTCACTGGGCTGCCGAACCGGCGGCATTTCGAGGCGGCCTTGGCGCGCGCGCAGCGGCTCGTCGACGAAGGTGCCGGGCATGCGGTGGCCGTGGTGGACATCGACCGCTTCAAGTCGATCAACGACCGCTTCGGTCATGACGTGGGAGACCACATCCTCACGGAGGTCGGTCGCTGCATGCGTGCGACGCTGCAGCCCGGCGACCTGTTGGCCCGCTTTGGCGGCGACGAGTTCGCCGCCGTGCTGCAGGTTGCCGGCCTGGAAGAAGCCGCTGCCCGCGCGCGATCGTTGTGCGCTGTGGTGGAGCGCTTGTGCCTGCAAACAACCGCCGAGCACGCGATCCGCACCAGCGTCTCGGTCGGCGTGGCGGCGCTGCATGCTCAGGGCGATCCGGCCGAGACGATGCGCGAGGCGGATCTGGCCATGTTCGAGGCCAAGAAGGCCGGTCGGAATCGGGTGGGCGTGGGGAGGTGATTGCCGGGATGCGGCGCCAGCGGGGGCGCGCCGCTGGCTGCAAACGCGGCCGAGACACTGCGTTAATCACTCAATGTGTCTTATGTCTAATCAAAGAAGAGGAACCGGTCTCGGCGTGGGCCCGCGGCGCGCGGGCCCGGCGGCTCACGCTTTCGCCCGCGGCTTCATGCGGAAACTCACGCCCATGCGGTTGATGGCGTTCATCGTGGCAATCGTGAGCGTCAGGTCGACGAGATCCTTTTCGCCGAACGCGGCCAGCGCGGCCGCATAGGCATCGTCGGAGGCGTGGCTCTCGCTCACGCGGGTGACCTCTTCCGACCAGGCCAGAGCGGCACGCTCCTGTTCGGTGAACAGGTGCCGCGCCTCGTGCCATACCGGAATGAGCACGAGCTTCTCGATCGACATGCCTTCGGCGAGCAGGTCCCGTGTGTGGATGTCGATGCAGTGCGCACAGCCGTTGAGCTGCGACACGCGCAGGAAGACCAGATGCGTCAGCAGGCTCGGAAGGCCTGTGCCCTTGCTGACGAAGTGGTGCAGCGCTCCGAGCGCCTTGGCGCCCTCGGGCGATGCTTGGAACCAAACAGAGCGATCCATGAATCAGTTTCCTCCGGTCTGGGTGGTGGACAGAGGCCCGGCGGGGCCTCCCATCCACCAGACGTTCGACCTGGAGGCGCTGTGACAAGCGCTGCAGAAATGCGCCACGCATCGGCCATTGGGGCGGCGGCGCCCCACGCGCCAGCCCGCCCATCGAGCGCTCAGACCCGAGCCACCGCCCGCGCTTGCCGCTGCGGCACGAACACCTCCTCCACCCACCGTGTCCACACCCCCTGCCCCGCGAAGTCCGGATGCGCCAGCAGATCGCGATGGAAGCCGGCCGTCGTTGCCACGCCCTCGACCACCAGTTCCGCCAGCGCCTGCCGCATGCGCGCGATGGCCTCGTCGCGGGTCGGGGCGTGCACCACCAGCTTGGCCAGCAGCGAGTCGTAGTACGGCGTGACGACCAGGCCGTCATGCGCATGGCTGTCGCAGCGCACGCCCTCCCCCGTCGGCGCGACGAAACGCGTCACGGTGCCGGGACGCGGCAGGAAGTTCTTGGCCGGGTCCTCGGCGTTGATGCGGCATTCGAGGGCGTGGCCGCGCAGGCGCACGTCCTCCAGCGCGAACGACAGCGGCAGTCCCGCGGCCACGCGCAACTGCTCGGCCACCAGGTCCAGGCCGCTCACCATTTCGGTCACCGGATGCTCGACCTGGATGCGGGTGTTCATCTCCAGGAAGTAGAAAGCGCCGCTCGCCTCGTCCAGCACGAACTCGACCGTACCGGCGCCGTGGTAGCGCACCGCCCGGGCCAGCGCGAGCGCCGCCTGGGCCATCGCCTCGCGCGTGGCCGCGGCGAGGTGGGGCGACGGGCTTTCCTCGATCAGCTTCTGGTGCCGGCGCTGGGTGGAGCAGTCGCGTTCGCCCAGGTGCACGAGCGCGCCATGGCGGTCGCCCATCACCTGGATCTCCACATGGCGGGCGCGCTCGATCAGCTTTTCGACATAGAGCGTGGCATCGCCGAAGGCCGCGCCCGCCTCGGCGCTTGCACTGGCAAAGGCCGCGGCCAGCTGCGCGGGCTCGCGCACGATGCGCATGCCCCGGCCCCCCCCGCCGGCGCTGGCCTTGAGCAGCACCGGATAGCCGATGTGCGCCGCCTCGGCCTCGGCCGCCGGCAGATCGGGCAGCGCGCCCGAACCCGGCACGCGCGGCACGCCGGCGGCCAGGGCCATGCGTGTGGCGGCGATCTTGTCCCCCATCGCCTCGATGGCTTCGGGCGAGGGGCCAACGAACACCAGGCCGGCCTGCGCGCAGGCGCGGGCAAAGCCGGCCCGCTCGGACAGGAAGCCGTAGCCGGGGTGCACGGCCTGGCAGCCGCTTTCGAGCGCGGCGTCCACCAGACGCTGGATGTTGAGGTAGCTCTGGGCCGCTGGCGCGGGCCCGATGCGAACCTCGGCGCCGGCCAGGCGAGACGCCATCCCGCCCGCGTCCGCATCCGACACGGCCACTACCGCCTCCAGCCCCAGCGACTGGCAGGCGCGCACGATGCGCACGGCGATCTCGCCGCGGTTGGCGACCAGCACCCGGCGCAGCGCGCCGAGCGCGCCGCCCTTGTCTGCAGCGGGGCCGCTCATGGCTGCTTCTTCAGCAGATGCAGCTCGCCCAGCAGCGCACGTGCGCCCTCGGCCTCGCTGTCGAGGTACTTGACGGTCTCGGCAGCGCCCATGAAGCGCGGGCGCCAGTAGTTGCGCGCGAGGAAGGCATTCCACTCCGGCGTGGCGGAGATGCGGCGCAGCACGCCTTCCCAGAAGGCGATCTGCGCCGGCGTCATGCCCTTGGGCCCCTGCAGCCCCTGCGACGACGCATAGACCGCGTCCACGCCCTGTTCGCGCCAGGTGGGCACGCCGGCCAGGTCGCCGCCCAGCCGCTCGGCCGAAGCCACCGCGAGCACCCGGATCTTGCCGGCCTTGAGCTGCGGCACCACGTTGATGGCCGAGGCCGACACCACGTCCAGGTGACCGCCCAGCAGGCTGGTCATGGACTCGGCCGAGGACTTGTACGGCACGACCGTGAGCTTGGCGATGTCCACGCCAGCCACCTGCAGCGGCTTGGCGATGGCCGCGTGGATGTGGTTGCCGATGGAGGTGGCCACGCCGATGGACAGCGCCGCCGGGTTCTTGCGCAGCGTCTCGACCAGATCGCGACCGCTCCTGATGGGCGAGTCGGCGCGCACGGCGACGGTGATGGTTTCGTCGAACAGGATGGCCAACGGCGTGAAGTCCTCGTAGCCCAGCGACACCTCGCCCACCAGCTTGTTGTTGATCGAGGAGTGCGTCAGCGTGGCCAGCAGGTGGCCATCGCCCGGCTTCGCGGCCAGCGCACCCATGGCCACCATGCCGGCGCCGCCCGGCTTGTTGACCACCAGCATGGGCACGGGCAGCAGCTTGTCGCGGTCGATCAGGGACTTGATCTCGCGCGCTGCGGTGTCCAGCGCCGCGCCGGCACCGGCGGGCACGATGTATTCGACGGTGCGCTCGGGCTTCCAGTCTTGTGCCGTGGCCAGCAGGGGCAGCGCGAGCAGCAGGCCGGCGACGCGGCGCCGGAGGCGGGAAAGGGCCATGGGTTGTCTCCTTGCTTGTTCTCGGAATGGCGCGTCAGGCGCGTGCGCCGCGCGTGTTCTCCAGCACCGCCCGCGCGTCGGCCATCCAGTCGCACAGCAGGGCCCGCGTCTCGCGCGGGTCGATGATGTCCAGGATGCCGAAGTGCTCGGCCGTGCGGAACGGCGAGCCGATGCGGTGGTAGCGCGCTTCCAGCGCCGCGCGGGCGGCGGCCGGGTCGGCCGCGGCCTCGATCTCGGCCTTGTGGGCCGCGTCCACGCCGCCCTCGATCGGGATCGAGCCCCAGCGCGCCGAGGGCCAGGCGAAGCGGTGGTTGAGCGCCGGGAAGTACTTGGGCGCATGCATGCCGCCGGCCATGCCGAAGGCCCGCCGCAGGATGATGCTCAGCCAGGGAATGCGCACGTCCTCGATGGTCTGCACCACGCGCACGGCGCCCAGCAGCGTGCCGGCCAGTTCGGCCTCGGGGCCGGTGGCGTTGCCGGGCTGATCCACCAGGTTGACCATGGGCAGGCCGAAGGTGTCGCACAGCTTGGCATGGCGCTCGGTCTTGTAGGCCGCGGCCAGGGTCATGGCGCCGCCGGCCACCTTGGGGTCGCTGCACAGCACGCCCACCGGCCAGCCGTCCAGACGCGCCAGCGCCGTGATGATGGAGCCGCCCTGCCAGCGCCCGATCTCGAACACCGAGTCGCGGTCGAACAGCGAGGCCATGATGCGGCGCGGGTCGTAGATCTTGCGGCGGTCGTGTGGGATGGCGTTCTTGAGCCAGTCGTCCGCACGGCCCGGATCGTCGGTGGGCGTGGTGCGCGCCGGCAGGCGGTGGCTGCTGGCAGGCAGGTAGCTCAGGAACTGCCGCACCTGGCGAAGCGCGTCGGCCTCGTCCTCGGCTTCGTTGTGCACCAGCGCGCTCTTGCGGTGGACCTTGTAGCCGCCGAGGTCGTTCTTGTCGACGTCGATGCCGTAGGCCTGCTTCACCACCGGCGGGCCGGCCGCGAAAACCTGCGCCTGGTCGCGCACCATCACCGAGAAGTGCGACAGCAGCACCTTGACGGCGCCCAGCCCGGCGCAGGCCCCCAGCGCGACGCCCACCACCGGCACCGTCTTGAGCAGTTCCACCCCGGGCCAGTTGCCATAGCCGGGGATCTTGGCGGCGGCCTGCTGCATCAGCAGCTTGACGCTGCCGCCCGCGGTGTCCACCAGGCGCACCAGCGGCATGTGCTGGGCCAGCGCCAGGCGCTCGGCATAGATCCACTTGTCGGAAAGCGTGCCTTCGGACGAGCCGGCGCGGATGGTGTAGTCGTCGGCCGAGACCACGATGCGGCGTCCTTCCGTGCGACCCGTGCCGATGATGGCGTTGACGGGTTGCAGGTCCAGCAGCCGCCCTTCCTCGTCGTAGCGGCCGCGGCCGGTGATGCGGCCCAGCTCGCGGAAGCTGCCGGCGTCCAGCAGCGTGTCGATGCGCTCGCGCGCCGTCTGCCGCCCGCGTGCCTTGTGGCGGGCGACGGCTTCCTCGCCACCCATGCGGGCGGCCATCTGCCGGCGTTGCTGCAGCTCGGCCAGTTCGTCGGCCCATTCGCCGCTGGCATCGAGTTCGAGGGGCAGGGTCACGCTCATGGGGCCTCCTGGGCGGAAAGGGCGGGTGCCAGCTCGTCGCGCAGGGCCTGCGTGTGCGCCCCGAGCTCGGGGCCGGTGTGGCGGATACGGCCGGGCGTGGCCGACAGGCGCGGCACCACGCCGGCCTGGGTGGTGTGGCCCAGCGCCGGATGGGGCACCTGCTGCAGCATGGCGCGCGCGGCGAACTGCGGGTCCTGGAAGATGTCGGCGATGGTGTAGATGCGCGAAGCCGGCACCTCGGCCTCCTGCAGCATCGCTTCCAGCTCGGCACCGTCGAACGAGGCCGTCCATTGGGCGATGAGGGCGTCCAGCGCCTGCATGTGCGGCTTTTCGCCGCGGCTGCGGATGGTGCTGAAGCGCGGGTCGTCCAGCAGTCCGGGCTGGCCCATCAGGCGCACCAGCCGCTCGAAGGTGCGGTTGCTGTTGGCGGCGATGAGCACATAGCCGCCGCCCTGCACCGGGTACAGGCTGTTGGGCGCCATCGACGGCAGGTTGGGTCCCTCGCGGGTGGGCACGACGCCGAGCTTTTCGTAGGCGGGCACCAGTGGTTCGAGCTGGGTGAACGCGGCCTCGTAGAGCGCGACGTCCACTACCTGGCCGCGGCCCGAGCGGCTGCGCTCGTGCACGGCCGCCAGCGCGCCGAAGGCGGCATAGGTGGCGCTGAGGTAGTCGGTGGCGGCCACGGCCACGCGGGCCGGCGGCCGGTCCGGATCGCCGGTGAGGTGGCGCACGCCGCCCAGCGCCTCGCAGATGGCGCCATAGCCGGGGCGCTGGGCATAGGGCCCGTCCTGGCCGTAGCCGCTGATGCGCACCATGATCAGCCCGGGGTTGCGGGCCGCCAGCGCGTCGTAGCCCAGGCCCAGTCGCTCCATCACGCCCGGGCGGAAGTTCTCGACCAGGATGTCGGCCTGCAGGATCAGCGCCCGGGCCAGCGCGTGGTCCTGCGGATCCTTGAGGTCCAGAGCGACGCTGCGC
>NZ_CAJYES010000192.1 GCF_913773995.1 uncultured Pseudacidovorax sp. | reverse complement strand
GGCCCAGAGCATCTGCCGGTGCACGCGCAGGTGAAGCAGCAGCGACAGGGCCGCATTGACGAGCGCAAGCAGCGCAGCAAGGGCGATGTCGGTGAAATGGAGGTGGATGACGTTCATGACTTTGACACGCGACCGCCGTCGACGACGAGGGAGCGCGCTGCGACCCGGTGGGCCTGCTCGTCCGAGTGAGTCACCCAGAGGATCGCCAGCCCCTGCGTGCATTGCCCATGCAGCAGGTCCTCATAGGCCTGCGTCGACTCGGCGTCCAGCGCGGCCGTGGGCTCGTCCAGCAGCAGCACGGCAGGGTCACGGGCCAGGGAGCGCAGGAGCGCCAATCGTTGCCGTTCGCCGGTGGACAGGCGGAGAACCTCGGCGTCGAGCGATGTCTGCGGCAGGCCCAGTGCCTCGACCATCGTCGCGATACGCAAGCGCTGAGCGGCGTCGAAATGCTCACCCACCGTGGGGGCCCACCAGGCCGGCTCCGCCGACTGGTAGATGACCCGCTGGCGCCACTGTGGCCCGCTGAACTGCTCCCGTGGCTGGCCGTCCAGCTCGACCGTGCCGCCGTTCGAGGGATCGAGGTCGGCGATCAGACGCAGAATTACCGACTTGCCGGAGCCGGAGCGCCCTCTGATCGCGACACATTCGCCGCGATCGAGCTGGAATGCGTGGGGGCCAGAGCGTGGCGATTGAAGATTTCGGACCACTAGCCGGGGTGGGATTGCCTGCATTCGCTGCGCGCTCGCTTCGAGATGCACGACATGGTAAGGCGGCACAGGCCAGGACCTCGGCACCTCGGTGTCGGGCTGTTGAGGGCAGGGGCGCTGTACCGGGCGTTTCTAGCCATGGCGGTGCGATGGGGTTCCGGCATCTACAATCCGGCCCCTTTGGGCCGTGGCCCCGATGGGCTCGAACCGGGAGAGCCGGCCGGGCCTGCCGCCAAGGCCGGAGAGCCAGTCGCATCTTCAAGACTCAACGGGGGCCGAGACACCCTGGCGTGCCCGATCTGAAGTGCCGCAGACGGCCGGCCGACAGCCCTTGATCTTGCAGCGCAGCCCTTGGCTCGCTGCAGCCCGTGTGCTGCGGCCCAGCGCTCCGCATCGGCCACATGGCGCTCTGTGCCCGTTCCTTTGGCTGACTGCGGGTCCGACAACCCGCGTTTAGCCCCATACCAGTTCTGACCATGAATGTCCCAACGATGACCGACGAGCCGAAGCGCGCACCCAGCGTGGGCTTCATCTCTCTCGGCTGCCCCAAGGCGCTGACCGATTCCGAGCTGATCCTCACCCAGCTGAGCGCCGAGGGCTACCAGACCTCCAAGACCTTCCAGGGCGCCGATCTGGTGATCGTCAACACCTGCGGCTTCATCGACGATGCGGTCAAGGAAAGCCTGGACACCATCGGCGAGGCGCTGGCCGAGAACGGCCGTGTGATCGTCACCGGCTGCCTGGGCGCCAAGAGCGGCGACGGCGGCGGCAACCTGGTGCGCGAGCTGCATCCCGCCGTGTTGGCGGTGACGGGGCCCCATGCCACGCAGGAGGTGATGGACGCGGTCCACGCCAACCTGCCCAAGCCGCACGACCCCTTCATCGATCTGATCCCGCCCGCCGGCATCAAGCTCACGCCCCGCCACTATGCGTACCTGAAGATCAGCGAAGGCTGCAACCACCGCTGCACCTTCTGCATCATCCCGTCGATGCGCGGCGATCTGGTGTCACGGCCCATCGGTGATGTGCTCAAGGAAGCTAAGGCGCTGTTCGAAGGCGGCGTCAAGGAGTTGCTGGTCATCAGCCAGGACACCTCCGCCTATGGCGTGGACATCAAATACCGCACCGGCTTCTGGGACGGCAAGCCGGTGCGAACGCGCATGCTCGACCTGGTCGCTGCGCTGGGGGATATCGCCGAGCCGTATGGCGCCTGGGTGCGTCTGCATTACGTCTACCCGTACCCGAGCGTGGACGAGGTCATTCCACTGATGGCCCAAGGTCGCGTACTGCCTTACCTGGATGTGCCGCTGCAGCACAGCCACCCCGACGTGCTGCGACGCATGAAGCGCCCGGCCAGCGGCGAGAAGAACCTGGAGCGTATCGCGCGCTGGCGCGAGATGTGCCCGGAGTTGGTCATCCGCAGCACGTTCATCGCCGGTTTCCCGGGTGAGACGGAGGAGGAGTTCGAGCATCTGCTGGACTTCGTGCGTGTCGCCGGGATCGACCGTGCCGGCTGCTTTGCTTACAGCCCCGTGGATGGCGCCGCCGCCAACGAACTGCCCGGCATGCTGCCCGAGGCCGAGCGCGAGGCACGTCGTTCGCGCTTCATGGAAGTGGCCGAGGCCGTGTCGGCCGAACGTCTGCGGCGTCGCGTGGGCGCGACCATGCAGGTGCTGGTCGATTCGGCGCCAGGCCTTGGGCGCAAGGGTGGGGTGGGCCGCAGCTACGCCGACGCGCCCGAGATCGACGGCGTGGTGCGACTGCTGCCGCCGGAGAAGATCAGCAAGACGATGAAGGTGGGCGAGTTCACCAAGGCACGCATTGTGGCGGCAGAGGGGCACGATCTGGTGGCGCTCCCGATCTGAGCGGGAGCGAAGGGGGCCTCACCGTCCCCATGCCCACGCATCACGCGCAAAAACAAAAAGGCCATCCGAAGATGGCCTTTTTGCTGTGTCTTGGTGCCCAGGAGAGGACTCGAACCTCCACGATGTTACTCGCTAGTACCTGAAACTAGTGCGTCTACCAATTCCGCCACCTGGGCTCAATATCCGTCGCTTTCGCGAGGAACATATCCGTTTCAGGAAAGCCTGCGATCATATCATCGATCAGGTGCGTTGTGCAACTGACTGCCGAAAAATCTTTGCTGCCTGATTCCTGCAGGCGGTCGGCGGGGAGCCTGAGCGCCTGCGGAGCAGCAATGGCTCGCACAAATGAAAAAGCCGCCGGGGTTGCCGGCGGCTTTTTGTTGGTGCCCAGGAGAGGACTCGAACCTCCACGATGTTACTCGCTAGTACCTGAAACTAGTGCGTCTACCAATTCCGCCACCTGGGCCAATTTCTGTCGTACTCTAGAGGGGTTAACGTCAAAAATTTGTATGCGTTTCAGGAAAGAAGGAGATCATATCAAAAATCCCGCAGTTGCCAACCCCTTGTTGGAAGAGTTCGAAGGAACGGTGCAAGGTCATCGTGATGGTCATGGTTTCGTGCAACGCGACGACGGGGAAGCCGATGTGTATCTGCCGCCCAACGAGATGCGGGCGGTGCTCCACAAGGACCGGGTCAAGGCGCGCATCGTGCGCACCGACCGGCGGGGCCGTCCGGAAGGACGGGTGGTCGAGATCGTGGAACGTCCGGCGCAGCCCATCATCGGGCGGCTGCTGAACGAAGGGGGCGTCTGGCTGGTGGCGCCGGAAGACAAGCGCTACGGCCAGGATGTGCTGATTCCTAAAGGTGCCACCGGTACCGCCAAGACGGGGCAGGTGGTTGTGGTGCAGCTGACTGAGCCGCCGGCCCTGTTCGGCCAGCCCGTGGGCCGCGTGGCCGAAGTGCTGGGCGAGATTGACGATCCCGGCATGGAGATCGAGATCGCAGTGCGCAAGTATGGCGTGCCGCATGTGTTCTCCGAGGCGTGTCTTGCCGAAGCCAAGGCGCTTCCCGACAAGGTGCGGCCCACCGACCGCCGCCACCGCATCGATCTGCGCGACATCCCGTTATGCACCATCGACGGCGAAGACGCGCGCGACTTCGACGACGCCGTCTACTGCGAGCCCATGAAGATGGGCCGCGGCAAATCCGCCAAGTCGGGCTGGCGCCTGCTGGTTGCGATTGCCGACGTCAGCGCGTACGTGAAGACCGGCTCGCCCATCGACATCGATGCCTACGACCGCGCCACCAGCGTGTACTTTCCGCGGCGTGTGATCCCGATGCTGCCGGAGAAGCTGTCGAACGGCCTGTGCTCGCTCAACCCGGATGTTGACCGCTTGTGCATGGTGTGCGACATGGTGATCACGGCCGATGGCGAGATCGAGGCCTACCAGTTCTACCCGGCCGTGATGCACAGCCACGCCCGCTTCACCTACACCGAGGTGGCGGCGATCCTGGCCAACACGCGTGGACCCGAGGCGGCGCGACGCAAGGAGCGCGTGCAGGACCTGCTCAACCTGGCGGATGTGTATCGCGCCCTGCTGGCGCAGCGCAGCAAGCGCGGCGCCGTGGACTTCGAGACGACCGAGACGCAGATCGTCTGCGACGAATCGGGCCGCATCGAGAAGATCGTGCCGCGCACGCGCAATGAGGCCCACCGCCTGATCGAGGAGGCCATGCTGGCTGCCAACGTCTGCAGCGCCGACTTCATCGCACAGAGCAAGCACCCGGGCCTGTTCCGCGTGCACGAGGGCCCGACGCCCGAAAAGAAAGAGATCCTGCGCAACTATCTGCGGGCCATGGGCGTGGGCATGTCGATCACCGACGAGCCGCATCCCTCCGAATTCCAGGCCATCGCCGAGGCGACCAAGGGCCGGCCCGATTCGCAACAGATCCACACCATGCTGCTGCGCTCGATGCAGCAGGCGATCTACACACCCATCAACAGCGGCCACTTCGGCCTGGCCTACGACGCGTACACGCATTTCACCAGCCCGATCCGCCGTTACCCGGACCTGCTGGTGCACCGCGTGATCAAGGCGATCCTCGGTGGCTCGCGCTACCAGTTGCCGGTGCTGCCCACGCCGGGCGAAGCCCATGCCAAGCTGGCCAAGCGGCTCGCCTCGCGCGTGAAGGCGCCGACGCAGGCGCCGGTCAAGTTGCCGGCCGCGCAGACCAAGGAGACGCAGGCCTGGCAGGCTGCCGGCCTGCACTGCAGTGCCAACGAGCGCCGCGCCGACGAAGCGAGCCGCGACGTCGAGGCCTGGCTCAAGTGCAAGTACATGCGCGAGCATCTGGGCGAGGAATTCGGCGGCGTGGTCACGGCGGCCACCACCTTCGGCATCTTCGTCACGCTCGACGCGATGTATGTCGAGGGCCTGGTGCACATCACCGAACTGGGGGGCGAGTACTTCAAGTTCGACGAGGCACGGCAGGAATTGCGCGGCGAGCGCACGGGCATCCGCTACTCGATCGGCACGCGCGTCCGGGTGCAAGTGAGCCGTGTGGACCTCGACGGGCGCAAGATCGACTTCCGACTCGTGCGCGAGGGGGAGGATCTCACCGCCCGCGTCATGCGCGACAAGGGCATGACGCCGCAGGGTGTGCCGGTCAAGGCGTCCGAGAAGCGGCAGTCGCGGCAACGCGCTGCTTCTACGTCGGCGCGCCGCGACGGCAACCTGCCGGCTTCGCCGATCCAAGCCCTCAAGTCGGCCGTCAAGAAGGCGGCCGGCAAGATCAAGAAGAAGCGCCGCCCGCCGCGTCCTTGAGCTTTTTTCCTTCATCCCGAGACTTCACCTCAAAGACCGCCGGCGTCTGCTTCGCTGCCCGCGATGCGGCCGGCGGCCAAGGCTTCCTTCCATGACCGACAAGCGTTCCCATCCCGCGACCCGCGCGCCGCGCATCGCGATTGTCACTGGCGCCGGCTCCGGCATCGGCCGCGCCGCCTCCCTGGCCTTGCTGGCGGACGGCTGGAGCGTCGTGCTCGCAGGCCGCCGTCCCGAGCCGCTGGAGGCCGTGGCCGACGAGTCGGGCGCGGGCGAGCGCGTCTTCGCCGTTCCGACCGACGTGACCCGGCCCGAATCGGTGGATGCGCTCTTTGCGGCCACGCTGCAGCGTTACGGCCGCGTCGACCTGCTCTTCAACAATGCCGGCGTGAGCAACCCGCCCGGTCCTTTCGAGGACTGGACGCCCGAGCAGTGGAAGGGTGTCGTCGACATCAACCTCAACGGCATGTTCTATTGCCTGCAGCGCGCCTTCCGCGTCATGCGCGACCAGTCGCCGCGCGGTGGGCGCATCATCAACAACGGCTCCATCTCGGCCCACACGCCGCGGCCGAACTCCATGGCCTACACGGCCACCAAGCACGCGGTGGCCGGTCTGACTAAGACGGCTGCGCTGGATGGGCGCAAGTACGACATCGCGGTGGGGCAGGTCGACGTGGGCAATGCGCTGACGGAGATGGCCGCCAAGTTTCTGCGTGGCGTACCGCAGGCCAATGGCGAGATCGCCGTCGAGCCGACGATGGACGTCGACGTGGTGGGCCAGTCCGTGCTCTACATGGCCAACCTGCCGTTGGAAGCGAACGTGCTCTTCCACACGGTGATGGCCACCAAGATGCCTTTCGTCGGCCGCGGCTGAGGGCGAGGGCGGGGGCGAGGAGCTCAGGCCGGCGGCGCCAGCCCGATGCCGGCGTGACGTGCCAGTTGCGTGGCGCTGAAGGGACGGTCCGCCGGCCAGCCGTCCGCTGCCGCCCCGTGCCACCACACCGCGTGGCTGGCCGCCTGATGGGCGTCGAGCCCGGAGGCCAGTGCCGCGCCCACCATGCCGGCAAGCACATCGCCGGTGCCGCCCGTGGCCAAGCGGGCATTGCCGGTCGGGTTGATGCTGGGAGTTCGCCCTGGACTTGCAATGACCGAGCCGGATCCTTTGAGCACGACGGTGCAGCGCAGATCGTGCGCAAGGTGGCGGGCCGCTGCCAGCCGGTCTGCCTGCACCGTGGCGGTGTCGCTTCCCAGCAGCCGGGCCGCTTCCAGCGGGTGGGGTGTGACGACCGTCGGGCGACAGGCGTCCGCGCGATCCCGCAGGAGCGCGCGCAAGCGACTCTCGCGCGCAACGGCGTTGAGGCCGTCCGCGTCGAGCACCAACAATTTTGCGTGGGCAAGTACCTCGGGCAGGCGTTCTTCCACGGCGGTGCCGCCGCCGCAGCCGCAGACCACGGTCATAAGCGCAAGGTCCAGTGAGTCCGGCGGGCGCTGCATGAGCGCGTAGTCGGCGGCGGGCGTGGGCGCCCCCTCGTCCAGCAGGCCGACGAAGACGCGGCCCGCGCCGCCATGGAGTGCCGCAGTGGCTGCAAGCCACGCGGCCCCCGTCATGCCAGGGGCGCCGCCGATGATCGCGACGTCGCCGAAGCTTCCCTTGTGGCTGGCGTGGGGCCGCACGGCCAGTGTGGGGCTGCCGGGCAGTTGGGTGTCGGGCACCACGACCGTCGTATCGGCACCCAGATCGTCGAACCAGAGCGTGCCGGCCAGGTCGCGGCCCTGGGCCGTGAACAGTCCGGGTTTGAGCGTGAGCAGGCTCAGGCAGTGGCGCTGAGCACGGCTCGGGTGCCTGAGATCGATGGGGCATTGCCCGGTGTCCGCGTTCAGGCCGCTGGGCAGATCCACCGCCAGAATAGGCACGGCAGATGCCTGCATTCGGTGCAGGTGGGCAAGCATCCGGCCGGCGGGCGCACGCGTGGCGCCCAGGCCCAGCAGGGCGTCGACGGCAAGGTCGAAGTGCAGTGGGGCGTCGGCCAAGATGGGGATGCCGGCCGCCTGCAGGCGGGCGAAGGCGTCCGCGGCATCGGGAGGCAGTTGCCCAGTGTCGCCATCGAAGGTGATCGCCACCGGCCGGTGGCATCTGGCCAGTTCCAGGGCTGCCTCGAACCCATCGCCGCCGTTGTTGCCGGGGCCACAGGCGATCCAGATGCATCGCGCATGGGGAGCCAAAGCCATGGCCAGTCGAGCCGTCGCCGCGCCTGCCCGTCGCATGAGGGTGTGCGGCGGCAAGCTGGCGGCGGCGACTTGCTCGATGTGCCGCGAGGCGGCAATGCCGTGCAGCGGATGGGGAAGGGCGAGGTCCAGGCGATGCATGCTGCGAGCATGCCTGAACCTGCGGCGGTTCAGCGCCGCAGCAGGCGTTCCACGCCCAGGCCCTCGATGTCCACCTCTGGTTCGCGGTGAGCCACCAAGTCCGCGAGAACGCGCGCGCTGCCGCAGGACAGGGCCCATCCGCTGGAGCCGTGACCCAGGTTCAGCCACACACCCGGCACGCCGCTCGGGCCGATGATCGGGGGGCCGTCGGGCAGCATCGGCCGAGCGCCTTTCCATTGCTGCATGCCGGCGCTCAGGTTGACACCGCCCGGGAACCAGTCCTGCAGAACCTTGTACAAGGTCCGTACCGCGGCGGGATGGATGCGTCCCGGTTCTCCGCCGAGCTCCGCGCCGCCTGCGACCCGCACCCGTTGGCCGTGGCGGGAGATGGCCACTTTGAAGCGCTCATCCATGACGGCGCTGCGCGGTGCGTTCAGCGGCTCCCGGATCGGTGCGCTGATCGAATGGCCATACACCGGGGTGAGGGGCAGATGAAGCCCGAGCGGTGCCAGCAGTGGCACCGCGCCCAGCCCGGCGCAGACGATCACCGCGTCGAACTGCACTGATTCGGACCCGGCCGCCAGGCTGAGCGAGCGCGGATGGGCGGCCGACAGAGGCGCGATGTCGCAGCCGAAATAGAACTGCGCCCCCAGCGCCTCTGCCTCGCGCTTGAGCAGCAGCGCAAACTGCCGGCAGTTGCCCACCTCGTCGTGGGGCAGGTAGATGGCGCCGGCCAGCGCCGTGCCGACCGCCAGGCCCGGCTCGATCAGGCGGGCCGCATCGGCATCCACCAGTTCGAAGGCGGCGCCGGCCTGCCGCAGCACATCCAGTCCTGGCTGGACGAGCTTTTGTTCGCGGGCGCCTCGCAGCAGGACCAAGTAGCCGTCGCTGCGCTCATAGGCCAGCTCGCGCCCTTCCACGATCCCGTGCAGGCGCTGGCGGCTGTAGAAGGCCAGGCGTTGCATGCGTCCACGGTTGGCCAGGTAGGTTTCCAGCCGGCAAGCCCTTTGCCAAGCGCGCATGAAGCTCAGGTCGCTGCGGCGCAGCGGCCAGCGCAACTTGACGGCGCCGTGGCCCGACAGCAGTGAGCGCAGAACCTTCATGCGCATGCCAGGAGCGGCCCAAGGCGTGACGTAGCCCGGGGCCACCACGCCGGCATTGGCAAAGCTCGATTCCTCCGCGGCCGCCTGGCGGCGTTCGAAGACGGCGACTTCGTGACCGTCGCAGGCCAGTTCCCAGGCAGTGGTGACGCCGATGATGCCGGCGCCCACGATGGCGATTTTCATTGGAGAGCAAAGGAGGGCAGGGCATGCCCGCGCGGGAGGCGATGCGCGGAGCATAGTTCAGGTAACGTTTGTGAACGTCTGTTGGCGGACGTTGTTCGAATGCGATCTGCGCTCTCCGCAGGCCTTCGGCTGCTTGACGAGGCCCGCGCGCCCATGGAGCTGAGGTTCCCGAGAGTCCGACCGCCTCGCGTGATACACTCCCGCGGTTTCGTCGGTCCGGACAGCGCAGATGCGTGATGGGCCACCGGCACGGCAGCATCCTGCCGAATGCCGTTCCGACGGAATTCATCCGCGAACCAGCCCACTCAAGGTGTTCGCCGCCCGGCCTCTGCGCCGGGCGCGATATGCGGGCTGGATTCAAGACCCAACCTTTGGAGAATTGCAATGTCCACCACCATGCGTGAGATGCTGGAAGCCGGCGTCCACTTCGGTCACCAGACCCGTTTCTGGAATCCCAAGATGGCTCCGTTCATCTTCGGCCACCGGAACAAGATCCACATCATCAACCTGGAAAAGTCGCTGCCGCTGTTCCAGGACGCGCAGAAGTACGCCAAGCAGCTGGCTGCCAACCGCGGCACCATCCTGTTTGTCGGCACCAAGCGCCAGGCCCGTGAAATCGTCTCCGACGAAGCCCGTCGTGCCGGCATGCCCTATGTCGAGACCCGCTGGCTCGGCGGCATGCTGACCAACTTCAAGACGGTCAAGACCTCCATCAAGCGCCTCAAGGACATGAAGGCCCAGCAGGAAGCCGGCCTCGACGGCATGTCCAAGAAGGAACAGCTGACCTTCACCCGCGAAATCGAGAAGCTCGAAAAGGACATCGGCGGCATCCAGGACATGACCGCCCTGCCGGACGCCATCTTCGTGATAGACGTCGGCTTCCACAAGATCGCCGTGTCCGAGGCCCGCAAGCTGGGCATTCCGCTGATCGGCGTGGTCGACTCGAACCACTCGCCCGAAGGCATCGATTACGTGATCCCCGGCAACGACGACTCCTCCAAGGCCGTCGCCCTGTACGCCCGTGGTATCGCCGATGCTGTCATCGAAGGCCGCAACAATGCCGTCAATGACGTGGTCAAGGCCGTCGCCGAAGGCGAGGGCGACGAATACGTCGAAGTCGAAGACAACGCTTCCGCCTCGGCCTGATTTCCAAGGCGGTCCGGAGAAGGGGCTTCGTGGCCCCTTTTTCGTTCCTCTGGCTACTGAAAACGATCTACGGAGTTAAGACATGGCAGCAATTACCGCAAGCATGGTCGCCGAGCTGCGCGCCAAGACCGATGCCCCCATGATGGAGTGCAAGAAGGCCCTGACCGAGGCCGAGGGCAACATGGAAAAGGCCGAAGAGCTGCTGCGCGTCAAGCTGGGCAGCAAGGCCGGCAAGGCCGCCGCCCGCATCACCGCCGAAGGCGTGGTCGCTGCGAGCATTGAAGGCACCGTCGGTGCGCTGGTCGAAGTCAACAGCGAAACCGACTTCGTGAGCAAGAACGACAGCTTCATCGCCATGGCGCAGGCTGCGGCGCAACTGGTCGCCAAGCACAACCCGGCCGACGTGGCCGCCCTGGGCGCCCTCGAGTACAGCCAGGACGGCTTCGGCCCCACGCTGGAAGACGTGCGCAAGGGCCTGATCGGCAAGATCGGCGAGAACATGTCGATCCGCCGCTTCAAGCGCTTCGACGGCGGCGCCAAGGTGGCCTCCTATCTCCACGGCACCCGCATCGGCGTGGTCGTCGAGTACGAAGGTGACGACACTGCTGCCAAGGACGTCGCCATGCATGTGGCCGCCATGAAGCCGGTCGCCCTTTCTTCCAGCGATGTGCCTGCCGAGCTGATCGAGAAGGAACGCGCCGTGGCCGCCGGCAAGGCCGAGGAAGACCGCAAGGCCGCTGAAGCCGCCGGCAAGAAGCCGCAGCCCGAGGACATCGTGGCCAAGCGCATCGAAGGCGGCGTGCAGAAGTACCTCAAGGAGGTTTCGCTGTTCAATCAGGCCTTCGTCAAGAACGACAAGCAGACCGTCGAGCAGATGCTCAAGGAAAAGGCCACGACCGTGAAGGGCTTCACCCTCTACGTCGTCGGCGAAGGCATCGAGAAGAAGGTCGACGACTTCGCCGCCGAGGTCGCTGCACAGGTCGCTGCCGCCAAGGCCGGCGCCTGATCTTCCGCGCAGGCGGTGGCGTGCCCTGTAACGGGGCGTGCCACCGCTTTTTTCTTGCGGCTCACCACGTACACTCCCCCCGCTTCAACATTCTGTTCCCATTGCCTATGCGAGACGCCTCTCCCGCCCACAAGCGTATTCTTCTCAAGCTGTCGGGTGAGGCGCTCATGGGCGACGACGCCTTCGGCATCAACCGCGCGACCATCGTGCGCATGGTCGAAGAGGTGGCTGAAGTGGTGCGTCTGGGCGTGGAGGTGGCGGTGGTCATCGGCGGCGGCAACATCTTCCGCGGCGTCGCGGGTGGTGCGGTGGGCATGGACCGCGCGACGGCCGACTACATGGGCATGCTGGCCACGGTGATGAACTCGCTGGCCCTGGCCGACGCCATGAACAAGCAGGGCCTGACCGCACGCGTCATGTCGGCCATCGCCATCGACCAGGTGGTGGAGCCGTACGTGCGTCCCAAGGCGCTGCAGTACCTCGAAGAGGGTAAGGTGGTCGTGTTCGCCGCCGGCACCGGCAACCCCTTCTTCACCACCGACACCGCCGCCGCATTGCGGGGTGCCGAAGTGGGCGCCGAACTGGTGCTCAAGGCCACCAAGGTCGATGGCGTGTACAGCGCCGATCCCAAGAAGGATCCCTCGGCCCAGCGCTATTCGTCGCTGTCCTTTGACGAGGCCATCTCCCAGAACCTCGGCATCATGGACGCGACCGCCTTCGCGCTGTGCCGGGATCAGAAACTGCCCATCAAGGTCTTCTCCATCTTCAAGGCCGGCGCGCTCAAGCGCGTGGTGCTCGGCGAGGATGAAGGCACGCTGGTGCACGTCTGACAACGAGAACACATCATGACCATTGCCGATATTCGCAGCGGTACCGAAGCCAAGATGAAGCAGACGCTGACGGCGCTGCAAGGCCATCTCGCCAAGATCCGCACGGGCCGCGCCAATCCGGCGCTGCTGGAAAGCATCCATGTGGAGTACTACGGCTCACAGGTGCCGCTGTCGCAGGTGGCGAACGTGTCGCTGCTCGATGCCCGCACCATCAGCGTCCAGCCTTGGGAAAAGAACATGGGCGCCAAGATCGAGAAGGCCATTCGCGAGAGCGACCTCGGCCTGAACCCTGCCAGCATGGGTGATCTGATCCGCGTGCCGATGCCGCCCATGAGCGAGGAGCGTCGCAAGGAGATGACCAAACTGGCGCGCTACGAGGGTGAGAACGCCAAGGTGGCCACGCGCAATCTTCGCCGCGACGCCAACGAGGCGGTGAAGAAGCTGGTCAAGGACAAGGCGGCGTCGGAAGACGATCAGAAGCGCGCCGAGGCCGAGATCCAGAAGATGACCGACCGCTACATCTCGGAGATCGACAAGCTGGTGGCGGCCAAGGAAGCCGACATCCTGGCCGTCTGAGGCCCGCTCTGTCGCGCCGCCCATTTTGCGTGTCTTTTCCGGAACGCCGGAGCCAGGAGCCGACCCGTCCATGACTGCCCAACGTGTGCCGCGCCATGTCGCCATCGTGATGGACGGCAACGGCCGCTGGGCAACGCGCCGGTTCCTTCCTCGGGTGGCCGGGCACCGTCAAGGCGTTGAATCGCTGCGCCGCTGCGTTCGCGCCTGCGCAGACCGCGGCATCGAAGTGCTGACCGTGTTCGCGTTCTCTTCGGAGAACTGGAATCGCCCCAAGGACGAGGTCTCGGGGCTGATGGATCTGCTGCTGCTCGTGTTGCAGCGCGAGGTGCCGCGCTTGGCCGCGGATGGCGTGCAGCTGCACTTCGTGGGTGACCGCAGCGCCTTGTCCGCCCGGCTCGTGTCGGGCTTGTCCAAGGCCGAGGCCGATACCGCCCAGAACACACGGTTGGTGCTGAACATCTGCTTCAACTACGGTGGGCGCTGGGATGTGGCCCAGGCGGCGGCGCAACTGGCGCGGCGCGGAGAGGCCATCACGGAAGAAAGTCTCAACCAGGCCATGGCGCTGGCGCACAGTCCCGATCCTGATCTGGTGATTCGCACTGGCGGCGAGCAGCGGCTGTCCAATTTCCTGCTCTGGCAGAGCGCCTATTCCGAGCTGTACTTCACCGACTGTCTGTGGCCGGAGTTCGACGAGGCTGCGCTCGACCTCGCGATCGAGGCTTTTTGCGGCCGTGAGCGGCGTTTCGGCAAGACATCCGAACAGCTGGTGCCCGGCGTTCAGCAACAGCCGCTGCAAAGTCAGGTCGCCTGAGCGGCCGTCACCATGCTGAAGCAGCGCATCATCACTGCCTTGGTCCTGCTGGCTGTCCTGCTGCCGGCATTGTTCTACCCATCGCCCGAACCCTTCGCCTGCGTCATGCTGGTGCTGGTGGCCGCGGCGGGCTGGGAATGGGGCCGTCTGAACGGATACCGCCAGGGCGTCGCACTGCTGCTGGGTGCGGAGATGGTCCTGCTTTGTGCGTTGTCGTGGTGGCTCGGGCTCCTGTCGCGGCCCCTGCCTCTTCTGTGGACGGTGGCTGGCGCCGCCTGGGTGCTGGGCGGTGCCGCCCTGCTGAAGCTGGCGGTGCCTGGATGGCCGCACATTCCGAAGGCCGTCCGGGTGGTTGGCGGTCTTTTGGCTCTGTGGGCGGCCTGGCTCGCTGCCGTGCAGGCGCGAACCGTGGGCATCAACTTCCTGCTGTCCGTCCTGGTGCTGGTCTGGGTGGCCGACGTGTTCGCATATTTCGCGGGCCGGGCCTTCGGCCTTCGGTTCACCCACCGCAAGCTCGCGCCGGCCATCAGCCCGGGCAAGAGCTGGGAGGGGGTCTGGGGTGGCGTCGTCGGCGTGATCGTGCTGGCGGCTTGCTGGGTCTGGGCGGACCGGGCGGCGGCGGCGGCCGTTCCGAGTCTGTACAGCCATCTGGCGGCGCGCGGCTGGTGGCTGCTGCTGCTGGGCGTGGTGTTCCTTGCCGCGATGAGCGTGGTGGGCGATCTGGTGGAATCGCTCATCAAGCGCAGTGCGGGCGCCAAAGACAGCAGCGGACTGCTGCCCGGCCACGGCGGGGTGCTCGACCGCATCGACGCGCTGCTACCGACGCTTCCGCTGGCGATGATGCTGTCGTCCCTGGCCTGACCTTTTTCAAGAGACTTCGTTGAGACAACGCGTGACGATCCTCGGGGCGACCGGCTCCGTGGGAACCAGTACCCTGGATGTGATGGCGCGCCATCCCGCGCGCTATGAGGTCTTCGCCCTCACCGCGGCCACTCGCGTCGAGGAACTGGCGGCGCAGTGTGTGCGCTTCCGGCCCCGGTTTGCCGTGATGGCCGACGAGCAGGCTGCGCGCGAGTTGGTGTCGCGCCTGGAGGGTACCAAGGTGCCGACCCGCGTTCTGAGCGGCCCCGCGGCACTGGAAGAGGTGGCGTCCCATCCCGATGTCGACGCCGTGATGGCGGCGATCGTCGGAGCGGCCGGCCTGGCGCCGTGCCTAGCGGCAGCGGCGGCCGGCAAGCGCCTGCTTCTCGCCAACAAGGAGGCCTTGGTGGTCGGCGGCGACCTGTTCATGGAGACGGTGCGCCGCGGCGGCGCCACATTGCTTCCCATCGACAGCGAACACTCGGCGATCTTCCAGTGCCTGCCGGAAGATCCGGCCCGCTGGCCCGAACGGGTCGAGCGCCTGATCCTGACCGCGTCAGGGGGGCCTTTCCGGGATCGCGATCCGTCGACCCTGGCGGACGTGACGCCGGAGCAGGCCTGTGCGCATCCCAACTGGGTCATGGGTCGAAAGATCTCGGTGGATTCCGCCACGATGATGAACAAGGCGTTGGAGGTGATCGAGGCCCGACACCTGTTCGGGCTGCCGCCTTCGCGCATCGCGGTGACGCTCCATCCGCAGAGCGTCATCCACTCCATGGTCGAGTTCATCGACGGCTCCGTACTGGCCCAACTCGGCACGCCCGACATGCGCGTGCCGATTGCCTGCGGCCTGGCGTGGCCCGAACGGGTGGCAAGCGGCTCGCAGCGCATCGATTTCCGCCAACTGGCGTCGCTGACCTTCGAGGAAGCCGACGAGCGGCGCTTTCCGGGGCTGAAGCTGGCCTGGCAGGTACTGGAGGCCGCACCCGGCACGCCGGCGGTGCTCAATGCAGCGAACGAGGTCGCTGTGGCGGCCTTCCTGGATGGGCGGCTGCGGTTCGACAGGATTCACGCAGTCAATGTCGAAACTTTGGATCGCGTACAGCCGTCCAAGGCGCAGTCCCTGGCCGACCTGCTGGATCTCGATGCGCGATCCCGGCGCATCGCCGAAATGGTCGTTGGCCAGATGCCCTCCTGAACGAACGCTCCGTCTGCCCGCCATGCTCACCCTCGTTGCCTTCGTCGTCGCGCTGGGGCTGCTGATCGCCGTCCATGAATACGGGCACTATCGCGTGGCCGTGGCCTGCAATGTGCGCGTCATCCGTTTCTCCATCGGTTTCGGTCCCGCCTTGTTGCGGTGGAAGCCGCGCCGGCAGCGTCCGGGCCAGGACACGGAGTTCGTCGTTGGCGCGTTGCCGCTGGGCGGATACGTGCGCATGCTCGACGAGCGCGAAGCACCCGTGGCGGCCGACGAGCGTCATCGGGCCTTCAACACGCAATCCTTGAAGTCCCGCGCAGCGATCGTGGCCGCCGGTCCTCTGGCCAACCTGCTGCTGGCCGTGCTTCTTTACGCGGTGGTGGGATGGATCGGCGTCCAGGAGCCTGCGGCCGTGATCGGCAAGCCCGCCGAGGCATCCATTGCCGTCCAGGCCGGGCTGCAAGGCGGCGAGCGGGTGCTGCGGGTGGGCGATGACGGGGCCGACTCGTTCACGCCGATCTCCTCGTTCGAGGATCTTCGGTGGCAAGCCACGCGAGCAGCCCTGGACGGACGCGACCTCCGGCTCGAGATCGAAGGCGCGACGGGGCGCGGAACACGCGAGGTGGTGTTGCCGCTGAGCAGCATTGGGGCGAAAGATGCCGATCCGCAGATGTTCGCTAGGATCGGCCTGGCCGCGCCGTTCACCCGCCCGGTCATCGGTGATGTCATGGCCGATGGCGCGGCGAGCCGGTCCGGCCTGAAGGCGGGAGACCAGGTCCTGTCGGTCGGCAACACGACGGTGATCGATGGCCAGCATTTGCGCGAACTCATCCGTCGCTCGGTCGATGGGCGAGAAGGCCGCGCGCAAACTTGGCACATCGAGCGCGACGGTCGGATGCTGACGCTGGAGGTGCGGCCCGATGTACGCGACGAGTCCGGCGCCCCCATCGGGCGCATCGGGGCCTATGTCGGCGCTGCTCCAGAAATGGTGATGGTGCGCCAGGGGCCCCTGGATGGCATCGTCAAGGGCGTGCAGCGCACCTGGGAGGTGTCGACCCTCACGCTCAAGATGATGGGCAAGATGGTGATCGGGGAAGCGTCGATCAAGAACATCAGCGGGCCTCTCACCATCGCCGACTACGCGGGCAAATCCGCAAGTCTGGGGCTGACCCAATACCTTGTCTTCCTGGCCCTGATCAGTGTGAGTCTGGGGGTGCTGAACCTGCTGCCGCTGCCCGTCCTCGATGGGGGACACCTGATGTATTATCTTTGGGAGGGCCTGACCGGCAGGGGCGTCTCCGAAGCCTGGATGGAACGTCTGCAGCGCGGGGGAGTCGCGCTGCTGCTGGTGATGATGTCGATTGCACTCTTCAACGACGTGAATCGTCTCTTTGGTTAACCTTCTGCCGGTCCCCTGGCGGCGCCGGCCTTCTTCTTCACACATGAACCAACAGATCAGTCGCTTTCGCCTGCGCAGCGTGGCAGCCGTGCTCACCAGTGCGCTGGCCGCGACGGCCGCATGGGCCATTGAGCCGTTCACCGTCCGGGATATCCGAATCGAGGGCCTGCAGCGTGTCGAGCCCGGCACCGTGTTCGCCTCCATGCCGCTGCGCGTCGGCGAAACCTACACCGATGACCGTGGCTCCGCGGCCATTCGTGCGCTGTTCGACCTGGGTCTGTTCAAGGACGTGCGGATCGACGTGAACGGCAACGTGGTCGTGGTGATCGTCGAAGAACGCCCCACCATCGCCGACGTCGACTTCGTCGGTGCCAAGGAGTTCGACAAGGAAGCGCTGAAGAAGGCGCTGCGCGAGGTCGGTCTCACCGACGGACGTCCTTTCGACAAGGCGCTGGCGGATCGCGCCGAGCAGGAACTCAAGCGTCAGTACATCTCCCGCAGCCTCTACAACGCCGAGGTGGTAACCACGGTAACGCCCATCGAGCGCAATCGGGTCAACCTCACGTTCACGGTCACCGAAGGGGCACCGGCCCGCATCCGCGATATCCGGATCGTCGGTGCCAACGCCTTCAGCGAGTCCACGCTGCTGGGGCTCTTCGATCAGGACACGGGCGGCTGGCTGTCGTGGTACACCAAGTCGAACCAGTACTCGCGCACCAAGCTCAACGCCGACCTCGAGACGCTGAAGCAGTATTACCTCACGCGCGGCTACATGGAGTTCCGCGTCGACTCCACGCAAGTGGCGATCTCGCCCAACCGCCAGGATCTGTCGATCACCGTCAACATCCACGAAGGTCCGAAGTACGTGGTGTCAGGTGTGCGCCTCGATGGCAACTACCTGGGGCGCGACGATGAGTTCAAGTCGCTGATCACCATCAAGCCCGGCGAGGCGTACAACGGCGACGAAGTCACTGAAACCACGAAGGCTTTCAACGACTACTTCGCCAGCTTTGGCTACGCCTTTGCGCGTGTGCAGGCCAAGCCGGAGATCGACCGTCAGAACAACCGTGTCGCATTGGTGCTCCAGGCCGATCCCTCGCGCCGCGTCTATGTGCGCCGGATCAACGTGTCGGGCAACAACAAGACACGTGACGAGGTCATCCGTCGCGAGTTCCGCCAGTTTGAGGCGTCCTGGTACGACGGAGACCGCATCAAGCTGTCGCGCGAACGGGTGGACCGCCTGGGCTACTTCACCGAAGTCAACGTCGACACGCAGGAGGTGCCGGGTTCGCCCGACCAGGTCGACCTGACCTACAACGTGGTCGAGAAGCCGACCGGCTCGTTGCAACTGGGCGCAGGCTTTTCCAGTTCGGACAAGATCTCGCTGAATTTCGGTATCACACAGGAGAACGTCTTCGGCTCGGGCAATTACCTCGGCCTGAACGTCAACACGAGCAAGTACAACCGCACGATCTCGCTGACCACGACCGATCCGTACTTCACCCAGGACGGCATCTCGCGCACGATCAGTCTGTTCCACCAGACCACGCGCCCGTACTACAGCACGGACGGCGACTATTCGCTGGTGGCGGAAGGCGGAGCGATCCGCTTCGGCGTGCCCTTCAGCGAGGTGGACACGGTATTCTTCGGTGCTGGGCTTGAGCGCTATCGCTTCAAGCCTGGCGATGTGCCGGATTATTCGTTGTTGGCTCTGGTCAACCCGACGCTCGCCAATTACTACCGCGAGCTCTACGGCAAGTCGATCCCGCAGGCCTATCTGGACTACTTCCGCTGCGGCTTCAAATACGGCGCAAACGGCTACGCCACATCGCTCGACTGCAATCGCGATGCCGTCTGGGGCGTTCCGCTTACCGTGGGCTGGGCGCGCGATAGCCGAGACAGTGCGCTTGTGCCGACCAAGGGTAGGGTCCAGCGTGCAAATCTCGAGTTCGGCGTGGGTGGCGACTTCAGCTACGGCAAGACCAGCTATCAGTTTCAACAGTACGTTCCGCTGTCGAAGCAGTACACGCTGGCTTTCAACGCGGAGCTGGGCTATGCCAAGGCGTTCGGCGGCAAGGATTACCCGATCTTCAAGAACTTCTATGCTGGCGGCCTGGGTTCCATCCGTGGCTTCGAGCAGAACTCGCTGGGTCCGCGTGACACCGTGACCACGGCCGCGCTGGGCGGCACGCGCAAGGCGGTGTTCAACATCGAGCTGAGCACCCCGTTCCCGGGCGCTGGCAACGATCGCACGCTGCGCCTGTATACCTTCCTCGACGCAGGCAACGTGTTTGCCGACCGCCGCGTGGGTCAGACGGACGAGCAGTGGAAAGCGCAGCAGCGCATCCGCGCCTCCTTCGGTCTTGGCATCAGCTGGATCTCTCCGCTGGGCCCGCTGCGCATTGCCTATGCGGTGCCTATCCGGCAGCAGAAGGAAGTGCCGGATCCCAACAATCCCCTCGTCCCGCTGGTGCCGGCCGACCGCACGCAGCGCGTCCAGTTCCAGATCGGGACGGCATTCTGAGTCAGTCAATGAAGAAGATGTATTCGTGGCCCGCGGCCGCGCTGTTCGCAGGCCTGATGTTGACAGGCGTTTCATATGCGCAGGACGCCTTCCGGTTCGGGGTGGTCAATCCTGACCGCGTGATGCGCGAAGCGCCGGCGGCCAAGGCCGCTCAGACACGTCTCGAACAGGAGTTCCTGAAGCGCGAAAAGGACCTCAAGGATCAGGAGGCGGCGCTCAAGGCGGCCTCCGACAAGCTGGAGCGTGACGCCCCGACGCTCTCCGAGACGCAGCGCACCCAGCGACAGCGGCAGTTGGTCGATCAGGATCGGGACTTCCAGCGCAAGCGCCGGGAGTTTCAGGAGGACCTGAACCTGCGTCGCAGCGAGGAACTGCAGAAGGTGTACGAGAGCGCTCAGCGCGCTATCAAGCAGGTCGCTGAAGCCGAGAAGTACGACGTGATCCTCCAGGACGCCGTCTACGTCAATCCCAAGCACGACATCACCGACAAGGTGATCAAGGCCCTGAATGCCGCCTCGCCGGCGTCCACCGGCACCAGCAAGTGATCGCTCTGCCGTGAGCCTGCAACTGGGTGAGATCGTCGCCGCGCTTGGCGGCGAGTTGCTTGGCGATGCGGCAATGATGGTGGAGCGTCTGGCGCCCTTGGCGGCGGCCGGTCCGACCAGCGTCAGCTTTTTGAGTCACCCACGCTACCGCAAGGACCTCTTGGCTTCCCGGGCCGGATGCGTCATCGTTGCGCCGGCCATGCGTGACGAGGCGGCGGCGCGCGGCGCATGCGTCGTCGTCGACGACCCCTACCTCTATTTCGCACGCTTGACGCAGCTGTGGAAGGCCCGGCATGGGTCGGCGCAGCCCGCGGGCATCCATCCGTCGGCGGTCGTCGACGCCAGCGCCGACGTGCACCCGACGGCCTCGGTAGGCCCCTTGTGCGTTGTCGAGCGCGGTGCGCGCATCGGGGCGGGCACCGTGCTCAAGTCCCGTGTCACGGTGAGCGAGGATTGCGTCATCGGTGATCGCTGCCTCCTTCACCCTGGGGTGGTCATCGGCGCAGATGGCTTTGGACTGGCGCCTCATCAGGGTGCTTGGGTCAAGATCGAGCAACTCGGTGCAGTTCGCATCGGCAATGACGTCGAAATCGGCGCCAACACCTGCATCGACCGCGGCGCGCTGGAAGACACGGTGCTGGAAGACGGTGTCAAGCTCGACAACCTGATCCAGATCGGCCACAACGTGCGTGTCGGCCGCAACACGGCCATGGCCGGCTGCGTGGGCGTCGCAGGCAGTGCCGACATCGGGGCGCAGTGCACCATCGGCGGTGGAGCGGTGGTTCTGGGCCACCTCCAATTGGTCGATGGTGTCCATGTCTCGGCGGCCACCGTAGTCACCCGATCCATCCTCAAGCCTGGGCAGTACACTGGCGTGTTTCCCATCGATGACAACGCAGCCTGGGAGCGCAACGCCGCCACGCTGCGTCATCTGCACCAGCTGCGAGAGCGCCTGCGCGCGCTCGAGAAGCAAGCCGCCGCCGGCCTGACACCATGACGAACACGCTCGACATCCACCAGATCCTCAAGCTCCTGCCCCACCGCTACCCCTTCCTGCTGGTCGACCGGGTGCTGGACATGGAGAAGGGCAAGCGCATCACGGCCCTGAAGAACGTGACGATGAACGAGCCGTTCTTCAACGGCCATTTCCCGCACCGTCCCGTGATGCCCGGCGTGCTAATGCTGGAGGCGATGGCGCAGGCCGCCGCGCTGCTTTCCTTTCGCTCGCTGGACATCGTGCCGGACGACAACACGGTCTACTACTTCGCCGCCATCGATGGCGCGCGTTTCAAGCGGCCTGTGGAGCCGGGTGATCAACTCACGCTCGAGGTCGAGATCGACCGAATGAAGGCGGGCATTTCCAAGTTCCGCGGACGTGCCAAGGTAGGTCAAGAACTCGCCTGTGAGGCCGAGCTGATGTGCGCCATGCGTCGCATCGAGGCTTGAAGCATGTCCCAGATCCATCCGACCGCCATCGTCGACGCTGGCGCCGAGCTGGACACGGCGGTCAGCGTGGGGCCTTATGCGGTCATCGGCCCGAAGGTTCGCATTGGCGCAGGCACTTCGGTCGGACCGCATTGCGTGATCGAAGGCCGCACGACCATCGGTCGAGACAACCGCATCTTCCAGTTTGCATCCCTCGGGGCGGTTCCCCAGGACAAGAAGTACGCCGGTGAAGACACCGCCCTGGAGATCGGCGACCGCAACACGATCCGCGAGTTCTGCACCTTCAACCTCGGCGTCCCGGGCGCGGGGGGCGTCACGCGCGTGGGCCATGACAACTGGATCATGGCCTACAGCCACATCGCGCACGACTGCCGCGTGGGAAGCCACACCACACTGTCGAACAACACCACGCTGGCCGGACATGTCGAGCTGGGCGACTGGGTGACGGTCGGCGGCCTCGTCGGCATCCACCAGTTCGTGAAGGTGGGCGCGCATGCGATGGTCGGTTTCGCGACCGCGGTGTCGCAGGATGTTCCGCCGTTCATGCTGGTCGACGGCAACCCCATGGGCGTACGAGGCTTCAATATCGTCGGTCTGAAGCGCCGCAATTTCTCTGCGGCGCGCCTTGCTGCCATCAAGCAGATGCACCGCTTTCTGTATCGCCAGGGCCGGACGCTGGACGATGCGCGCGGGGCCATCGATGCGCTCGCCGCAGATATGCCCGAGGCCGCGGGCGACGTGCAGCTGATGAGCGCCTTCCTTGCTGGCAGCACGCGCGGCATTGCGCGCTGACATGGCGGGGGCGGGCGTGTCGTCGCGCCAGTTCGCGATGGTCGCGGGCGAGGCATCGGGTGACCTTCTGGCAGGTTTGCTCATCGATGGGCTCAAGCCCCGATGGCCGGAGGCTGAGCTGGTCGGCATTGGTGGGCCGCAGATGCTGGCCCGCGGATTTCAGAGCTGGTGGCCGCAGGAGAAGCTGGCCGTGCGCGGCTACATCGAGGTGCTGCGCCACTATGCAGAGATCGCAGGCATTCGCCGGCAACTGCGTGCACGCCTGCTTCGCGAGTGGCCCCAGTTGTTCATCGGCGTCGATGCCCCCGATTTCAATCTCGACCTCGAGGCTGCTTTGCGAGGGCGTGGCATTCGCACCGTTCACTTTGTCTGTCCGTCCATCTGGGCCTGGCGCTCGGATCGCATCGAGAAGATCCGGGCGGCTGCCGACCATGTGCTGTGCATCTTTCCCTTCGAACCTGCGTTGCTGGCGGAGCAGGGCGTCTCGGCCAGCTATGTCGGGCATCCGCTGGCGAATGTGATTCCGATGCATGTCGACCCGCTCGGCGCGCGCCGCGCG
>NZ_CAJYES010000191.1 GCF_913773995.1 uncultured Pseudacidovorax sp. | reverse complement strand
TGCCCAGTTCGCCGGTGGCCAGGCCGAAGCGGGCGTTCTTCACCTGCCGTTCGCCGGCCCGGCCACGCAGCTGCTCGGCCAGTTCGACATAGTTGTAGAGCGAGGTCACGTAGGCCGGATGCCCGCGGGAAGTGAGGCCGCCGGAGGTCGAGATGGGAATGCGCCCACCCAGCCGCGTCTGGCCTTCGGCCGCAGCCCGCGCGCCCTGCCCGCGCGGCAGCAGGCCGATGGCCTCGCTCACCAGCACCTCGACGATGGTGCAGGGGGCGTAGAGCTCGGCCAGGTCGAGCTGCTCCGGGCCGATGCCCGCCTGCAGGTACGCATCCTGCGCGGCCTGGCGCGCCGCCGTGAAGCCGATCATGTCGTTGGGCACGTCGCTGATCTGGTGCGAGCCGTCGTGGCAGAAGCCGCGGCCACGCACGAGCACGTAGGGCCGGCCGAGCGACCTGGCCACGTCTTCGCTGGCCAGCACCAGGCAGGCCGCGCCATCGCCGCGCGGTGGCACCTCGTACAACCCCAGCGGCTCGACGATGGGCCGCTGCGCGACCACCTCATCCAGCGTGATCGGCTTGCGGAACTGGGCCAGCGGGTTGAGCGAGGCATGGTGCCGGTTCTTCACCGCCACCGCCGCGATCTGCTCGCGCGTGGCGCCATGCTCGTGCATGTAGCGCATCGCGTCCATGGCGTACCAGGCGATGGGCGTGAAGCCGGCGGAGGTGTGGAAGTCCACGTCGCCGGTGGTGCGCATGCTGCTCATCATGTGCTCGGTGGCGGACACCGCGCTTTCCATGTTGATGCCCAGCGCCAGCGCCACATTGGCCCGGCCCAACAGGATGTCGTTGCAGGCCTGGTCGAAGGCCAGCGCCGCGGTCATGCCGTTGCCCATCACCTCCATCACGTTGCCGCGGCAGGCCAGCCGCAACTGGCCCATCAGGAAGGTGTGGAAGTACTTCTGGCGTGTGTAGGGCCGTGGCAGGGTGAAGACCAGGCTCTGGATGTCCTGCTTGTCGACGCCAGCGTCGCGCACGGCCTCGACCACCAGGCGAGTCATGATCTCGTGCTCGAGCGTCTGCAGGGCCGCGTCGTCCGCGGTCTGGTGGCGACCGACCGGAATGGCGCTGGCGCCGACGATGGCGACGGCGCGGCTCACCGGTCTGCCCTCCGCACCTGGGCGCGACGAGGGGCGGTCATGGCTGGGTCTCCAGGACCGACGCGCCGAAGGCACCGGCCGCGCGCAGCGCCTCGATGCGCTCTTCGTCCATGCCCAGCGTGTCCGCGAGCACGGCCTCCGTATCGGCACCCACGGCCGGGGCCGCACGCTCCACCACGGCGGGTGTGCGCGACAGCCGCAGCGGCGTCGCCACGTTCGGCACCCAGCCCTTGACCGGATGCGGGATGCGCGTGACCAGCTGGCGGTCACGTGCCTCCTCCGAAGCCAGTGCCTGCGCCAGCGTGCGCACCTCGCCCGAGGGAACGCCCGCGGCACGCAGTCGCGGCTGCCAGTGGCGCCAAGGATGCTTGCCGAACTCTGCCTGCATGATCTCGAACAGGTAGTCGCGCTGCTGCAGGCGGTTGGCACGCTTGGAAAGAATGGGGTCGTGCGCAATGTCCGGCCGCTCCAGCACCTGCTCGAACAGCCGCACGAAGATGCCGTCGTTGCCGCAGTTGATGTAGAAGGGCATGTCCTCGCACTCGAAGACGCCCGAAGGGCAGGTGTCGGGGCTGGTGTTGCCGTTGCGCTGCGGCTCGTAGCCGGTGGTCAGATGCTGCATGGCGCCGAAGCCGGTCATCAGCACCGCCGTGTCGAACAGCGCCACTTCCACGAACTGCCCCTGGCCGTCGCGGGTGCGCGCCATCAGCGCCAGCAGGATCGCATTGGTGGCGGACATGGCGGTGGCCACGTCCATCACGGCGGCGCCACTGCGCACGCCCTGGCGGTCGGCATAGCCGTTCATCGAGATGAAGCCGCTTTCCGCCTGGGCGATGGGATCGAAGCCCAGCCGGTCCGCGTGCGGTCCCGTGCGGCCGTAGGCCGACACCGAGCAGTAGATGAGCTTCGGATTGAGCTTCGCGCAGCGCTCGTAGTCGAAGCCGAAGCGCGCCATCACGCCGGTGGAGAAGTTCTCAACCACCACGTCGGCGGTCTCGATCAGGGCCCGGACCACCTCGCGGCCGGCCTCGGACTTGAGGTCCACGCCGATGCTGCGCTTGTTGCGGTTGGTCCAGATGTACGGCGCACCCTGGGCGGGCAGCTCCGGGTCCATGGGCGGGTAGTAGCGGAAGTCCTCCCCCTTGACCGGTGCCTCGATCTTGATGACGTCGGCACCGAAGTCGGCCAGCGTCATGGTGGCCAGCGGCCCCGCCACGAAGTGCGTGAAGTCCACCACCCGGATGCCCGCCAGCGCCTGCGGCGTGCGCGATGCGGGCACCGGCTGCTCGGGCAAGGCATTGATTCTTGCTTGATCGAACACTGTCGTCCTTGAAAATGTGTATGGTTCTACCATTCTTGCACAACGGTTCGACGAGGCAATCGGTAAATGACCCTGGATAACCCCTCGGCGGAAGCCGACCTGCTGGTGATCGGCGCCGGCGCGGCCGGCATGACGGCGGCGCTCGTCGCGGCGCACGAGGGCTTGCGCGTGGTGCTGTGCGAAGCCACGCAGCAGGTGGGCGGCACCAGCGCCACGTCGGCCGGCACGCTGTGGATTCCGGGCAATCCGCACGGCGTCGCTGCGGGCCATGGGGACACGGTGGAAGCCGCACGCACCTACCTCGATGCATTGATCGGCGAGCCGGACCGGGACGGTCGGCGGGAGTGCTTTCTTCGCGGCGGGCCGGACATGCTGCGCTACCTCGAAGCGCGCACGGCCGTGAAGTTCGCCAGTGCCGGCATGCACCCCGACTACCTGCCGCACCTGCCCGGCGCCGCCGTCAGTGGCCGCGCGGTGTCTCCCCTGCCCTTCGACGGGCGCCTGCTGGGCGCCGACTTCGCACGCGTGCGCCCGCCCCTGGCCGAATTCATGGTGCTGGGCGGCATGATGGTCGGCAAGGCCGACATCGCCGCACTGGTCGGCCGTTATCGCTCATGGCAGGCCTTCGGCCACAGCGCGCGGCTGCTGCTGCGCCATGCCGGAGACCGGCTGAGCCATCCCCGCGGCACGCGCTGGGTGATGGGCAATGCGCTGGTCGGCCGCCTGCTCCACGGCCTGAGATCGGCCGACGTCGACCTGCGCTTCGGCTGGCGGCTGCGCGCACTCGAAGCGGAAGACGGCCGCGTCGTGGGCGCCCGGCTGGAAACCCAGGGTCGGTCCTGCTTGCTGCGCACCCGCCTGGGCGTGGTGCTGGCCACGGGCGGCGTGGGCCACGACGCGGCGCTGCGGCATTCCATGGCGCCCCACGGGCCGACCATGCTGGCCCTGGCGGCCGAAGCGGTGCGCGGGGAAGGCCTGTGCACGGGACGCGCAATCGGCGCCGCCATGACGGGCCTGGCCAGACCCTTCCTGTGGCAACCGGTATCGCTGGTCCATCGCAAGGACGGCTCCACCGGGCTCTTTCCCCACCTGTTCCTGGACCGTGCCAAGCCCGGCCTCATTGCGGTGGACGGCCAAGGCCGACGCTTCGTCGACGAGGCGGCCTCGTACCACCACTTCGTCGAGGGCATGGCCCGCGCTGGCGCGGTTCCGGCCCATCTGGTCTGCAGCACCGCCTTCATCCGCCGTTACGGACTGGGCGCCATCCCGCCCGGCACGCGCGACCTGCGCCCCTGGCTCGAACGCCGCATGCTCGTGGTGGCCCCCACGCTGCAGACGCTGGCCCAGGCCTTGGGCCTGCCGGCCCGCGCGCTGGCCGATACCGTGCAGCGCCACGACCACCACACCCGGCAGGGCGAGGACCCGGATTTCCATAAGGGCGCCTCGGTGTTCGACCGCTTCAACGGCGATCCGGTGCATGCACCCAATCCCTGCGTCGGCCCCGTCGGGCCGGGGCCCTACGCCGCGATGAAAGTGTGGCCCGGCGATGCCGCATCGAGCGCCGGCCTGGCGACCGACGTGGACGGCCGCGTGCTGGATGCGCAAGGCAACGCCATCGGCGGGCTCTACGCCTGCGGCAACGACGCGGGCTCGGTATTCCAGGGCCACTATCCCGGACCGGGCGCGACGCTCGGGCCCGGCATGACGCAGGCCTACCGCATTGCCCTGCATGCGCGCGCCCGGGCGCCCAGCGACACCCGCGACTGAAGCGGCAGCGTGCCTGATGGGTGGCCCGGCGTGCGGCGCCAGCCGTCGCCCTGCTTGACGCGCCCGCCGACTTCCACAAGAATTGGTTCTACCAATTTGGCCCAACCAATCGGCACCGGTAACGTCCGGCGATCACGAACCCATGCTTTCCCGAGAAGACAACGAAACCCTCGTCCGTGTCGGCCCCCAGACGCCCATGGGGCAATTCATGCGGCTGTACTGGATCCCCTTCCTCAAGGCCTCGGACGTGACGCCCGACGGTCAGCCCTACCGGGTTCGACTGCTGGGCGAGGATCTCGTCGCCTTCCGCGACAGCAGCGGCCGCGTGGGCCTGGTGGCGCAGGCCTGTCCGCACCGCGGTGCGCCGCTGGTGTTCGGTCGCAACGAGGCCGACGGTCTGCGCTGCGTCTATCACGGCTGGAAGTTCGGCGTGGACGGCCGTTGCCTGGACATTCCGGTCGAGCCGGCCGGCAGCCCCATGTGCAAGCGCATGCGCGTGACCGCCTATGCGGTGCGCGAGCGCAACGGCATGCTGTGGGCCTACATGGGGCCCGAGCAGGAGAACCCGCCCGAGCTTCCCGCCGTGGAATGGAATCTGGTGCCAGAGACCCAGGTGGCCATCTCCATGCGCATCCAGGAATGCAACTGGCTGCAGGCCCTCGAAGGCGAGATCGATTCCGCCCACGCCGCCATCCTGCACGGCCGCGTGGATGTGGGCGGCACGATCAACCAGTGGAAGCAGGGGGCCGACCTCACGCCCACCTTCGAATGCGTGCAGCATGACGCGGGCGTGAGCATCGGCGCGCGCCGCAAGACGCCGGACGGCCAGAACTATGTGCGGGTCAACCAGTTCATGCTGCCCTTCTGGACGCTGGTGCCGCCCCAGGCGCAGTTCCCCGACCTGAGCGGCCATGCCTGGGTGCCGATCGACGACGAGCACACGCTGTGCGTGATGTTCTCGTACACCCCGGCCCAGCCCTTCTACGAGAAGACGCGCCAGGTCTTCAAGAACGGCCATGCAGGCCGCGAGACCGGCCACCACTCCGACGGCGCCTACGAACAGCGGCCGGTGACCGAGCCCTATCACACCTACTGGAGCCGCTTCAACCGCGGCAACGCCTACCACTTCGACTACGCGCAGCAGGTCAGCAAGTACAACTCGGGCATGCCCGGTCTGTGGATCCAGGACGCGGCCTGCCAATCGGGCGTGCAGCCCATCTATGACCGCAGCCAGGAACACCTGGGCACCAGCGATGCCGGCATCGCCCGCACCCGGCGCGTGCTGCTGGAGGCTGTGCGCCAGTTGCAGGCGGGCACGCCGCCGGTGTCGGCGGCGCAGCCCGGGCTCTTCATGAAGCGGGCGGTGTCCATCACCATTCCGGCCGGCGGCGACTGGAAGGAACTGGGCGCCGAGCACATGCGTGCCGAGGTGGGCAAGGACTTCGGCTACCAGCCCTGAGGCGCCCGCCTTGCCCCCTACCTGCCCCGACCAGAGCGCCCCGCGCGGACGCAGCCTCCCGGCGCCCGCCCGCCCCCGCGACGGCGGTGGCCAGATCGGCACGGTGATCGCAGGCCTGCTGGCCTACCTGCGCGAACGCCGCCTGCAGCCGGGCGACCGCCTGCCCTCGGAGCGCGACCTGGCCGAGAGCCTGACCGTGGGCCGCAACGCCGTGCGCGAGGCGCTGGCCATCCTCAGCACCCTGCGCGTCGTCGAGTGCCGACCCAACTCGGGGGTGTACCTGCGCCACATGGGCCGCGACAGCAGCTTCGAGGCCCTGGTGATGCTGGCCGACATGGGCGCCACCCCGACGGCCGTCGAGGTGGACGAGACCATGGAAGTCCGCGCCCATCTCGAATTGCTGGCCGCCGGCCTGGCCTGCGCACGGCGCACGGACGACGACCTGCAGCGGCTCGACGGCATCCTGGCACGCACCCGCGACCTGCTGGCCCACGGCGGCAACATCGCGGAGGCTGACAGCGATTTCCATCTGGCCCTGGTGGAGGCGACGCACAACTCGGTACTGGTGCGCGTGCTCAATGCCTTCTACCGCTTCACCGCCCTGCGGCGCGAGTTTCTGTTCGAGGACGAGGCCCAGGGCCGGGCTTCGGAAGAAGAGCACCGCCAGATGGTGGCCCATCTGCGCGACCGCAATGCGGCCGAAGCCCAGTCCCTGATCCTGCGCCACATGCAGCGCGCCCGCCGCTACTGGAGCGACCGGCTGTCCGATTCGGCGCCCGCCCCCTGATGCCACCCACAACCCGGAGACACCCATGACCCTCATCACTCTCACCCGGCGCCGGGCCTTGCTCGCCGCAGGCCTGCTCGCCACCGGGGGCGCTTTCGCGCAGTCCTATCCCAGCAAGCCCATCCGCATCGTCGTGCCCTATGCGGCCGGCGGCAGCACCGACCAATTGGCACGGGCCATCCAGCAGCCCCTGAGCGAGTTCCTGGGCCAGCCGGTGATCGTGGACAACAAGGCGGGCGCCGGCGGCACCATCGGCGTGGACAGCGTCGCCAAGGCCGCACCGGACGGCTACACGCTGGTCTTCGGCAACAGCGGGCCGAACGCCATCGTCTCGCTCATGCGCAAGGTGCCCTACGACGAGCTCAAGGACCTGCGGCCCATCTCCACCGTGGCGATCACACCCATGATCCTGGCAGTGCCCAGCGACAGCCCCGCGCACACGCTGCAGGAATTCATCGCCTATGCGCGCAGGGAAGGCTCGGCGCTGAACTTCGGCTCGGTGGGCAATGGCTCGCTGTCGCACCTCACCGGGGCCTACTTCAACGAGTTGGCCGGCACGCGCATGCAGCATGTGCCCTACAACGGCGGCGCGCCCATGACCACCGCCTTCGTCGGTGGCCAGATCCAGGCCGCCTTCGTCACCGGGCTGGATGGCGCCACGCTGCTGGCCTCGGGCCGGGTGCGCTACCTGGCCGTCGGCACCGCGCAGCGCAGCGACGCCGTGCCCGAGCTGCCGCCCATCGCCGAGGCCGTGCCGGGCTTCGAAAGCGTGGCCTGGTTCGGCGTGCTCGCCCCCCGCAACACGCCCG
>NZ_CAJYES010000190.1 GCF_913773995.1 uncultured Pseudacidovorax sp. | reverse complement strand
TGGACGGAGCCGGCCGGCTCGTAGAGATAGGAGCCGGCGACATTCACCTCGGGGTATTCGAGGTAGCGCCACGATCCGGCAATCGTGAAGGCGTAGACCTCGCCCGTGTGCTTGTGCGTCGGCAACGTCGTGCCAGGCGCCATCCGCATCCTGACGATCCATAGGCCGGTCGGAATATCGACCTGCAAGACCTGCATCTCGACGCCGTGGTCGAATTCGACGAAGGGAAGGTCATCCTGCCCTCTGTGAAGGGCCTCGGGCACACCGTGAGCAGGGACTGCAAAGGTCGGACGGGGAAGAGCGGCTGCAATGCTCATAAGTCTGTTCTCGTTGAAAAGGCAATGGGCGGAGAGAGATTCGACCCGGCTCCGTGGCGCGAACCGCTAACGGGACATCTCGACGATGTGCGGCCAAACTTGCGCTCCGCCGGATCGAATGGTGCGATCACCGAGCTGGAGTGCCCATTCCCGCTCCGTCCCCCACTCGCCGCGCCAGGACCACAGGCGGCGAGTGAAGTGATGCAGGGAATGCTCGTCGGTGAAACCGATGGCGCCGTGGACCTGATGGCCGACCGCAGCGGCAATGCCAGCGCATCTCCCCGCACGGATCTTGGCGACAGCGACCTCATCGATGGCGATGCGCGTTTCCATGCCGTGGGCGGCAACGTTCACCGCCATGGTCGCGGCGGCGATTTCGCAGCTCAGCTCGGCGAGCGCATGCTGCAGTGCCTGGAACTTGCCGATGTTCCGGCCGAACTGGACCCGGTCGTTGGCGTAAGCAATGGAAAGATCGAGCACACGGCGGGCGGCGCCGACGATGAGACTCGCCGTCGCCAGCGCACACCAGCCGTGCACATCGGCATGCATCGGCAGCCGGCCGTCGCATACTGACCACCCCGCCATGCGCAGCAGCGTGGCGCGGGGCTCGCCTGCCGTGTTTCGACTGACAGCCCACGCATCGGCTGCCGTTGGAGGCTCGAAGAGCGCCACACCGTTGCCGCGACCATCGTCGCTCGCCCAGGTGACCAGCAAGCGCCGCGCGTCCATGCCCCAGGGCATCACCAGACCCGTAGCATTCAGTCGTACGCCGGCCGCAGATACATCGCGTTGCTCCGGGCCGCCCGCGCAGGCCTGGACGACGGACAGGGGTCCCGGTACCTCGGAAGAAAGTCCGGCCTGCTGCAGAAGTCCACGCGCCACCAAGGTCTCGGCCAGCGGCAGGGCGACGCCGTGGTAGCCCTGGGCCATCAGGACCTCTGCAGCACAGGGCCAGCCCTCCCCGTCCATGTCGCCGGCCAGCAGACGGTCAAAACCGGCGGCCTCCACGTCGTTCCACAGCGGCACGGACAAGCGCTGCGCCTGCACGTCCGCGCGTTGCGCCTTCTTCTGCCGTTCGGCGAGGTCAGCGAAGAGCCGGTGCGCGGCATCTCGAACCTGGAGGACCACGGAGTCGTCTTGGGTCATGGCTTTCATCCTGTTAGCGAAGGCCCAGTTCACGGGCGATGATCCCGCGGAGGATCTCCCGCGTTCCCCCCCGCAAGGAAAACGAGGGCGCGACCTGTGTCAGGTACTGCGCCACCTCGGCGAGCGCTGGATGCGCCGTTTGTGCGCCGCCCCCGAAGAGGTCGTGCGCCACCTGGGGCAGGCGCTGCTCGATGTCGTTGCCCAAGGCCTTGACGATCGCTGCCACGACGTTGGGCCGCTCCCCTCGGGCCAGCATGCCTGCCACGCCGAAGGACATGGCGCGCAAGGTGGCGAGTTCGGCCATCAGCCGACCGATGGCCTCGACCTGTCCGGCATCCGAAGCGTCCGCGGCCTCGGCCATCTGCACCATCAGCTGCAGGCTGCTGAGGTAACGTTCCGGCCCGCTGCGCTCCAGCGCCAGCTCGGCGGTCACCTGCGCCCAGCCATGGCCTTCCTCGCCGAGCAGTGCATCGTGCGGCACCACGGCATCCTGAAAAACGACCTCGTTGAAGTCTTCTTCGCCCGCGAGATTGCGGATGGGGCGAATGGTGATTCCCGGCGTCTTCAGGTCGATGAGCAGCTGTGACAGCCCGTCATGCCGCTTGGCCTGCGCATCGGTACGAACCAGCGCGATCATGTAGTGGGCACGATGGGCGTTGGTCGTCCACAGCTTGGTTCCGTTGATCCGCCATCCGTCGGCGACGCGCTCGGCGCGGGTGCGCAAGGCAGCCACGTCGGAACCGGCGTCGGGCTCGCTCATGCCGATGCAGAAGTAGAGTTCGCCGCGCGCCATGCGCGGCAGCAGCCGCTCCTTCTGCGCCTCAGTGCCGTAGCGCAGCAGAAGTGGGCCGCTTTGCCGATCGGCAATCCAATGCGCGCCACAGGGTGCCCCGGCGGCCAGCAACTCTTCCAGCACGACGTAGCGCTCCAGTGCCGATCGATCGTGGCCGCCGTAGCGCGCAGGCCAAGTCATCCCAATCCATCCGCGCTCGCCCAAAGCACGGCTGAAGCTGGGTTCGAAGGCGGTCCAACTCTCCGCCTTCTTGCGCGGAGAAAGGTCTGCCACATGCTTTTCAAGGAAGCGGCGCACCTCCGTGCGCAGCGCTTCGCCAGCGGCGCTCGAATCGCTGCGGGGAATCGACAGGTCGGTCGTCATAGTTTGCCTCTTTCAAGAAAAGCTCGGACGGCCGCGACATGCTCAGGGCTGTCTTGTGCCAATGCCTGCAGGCCGGCCGAAAGCTGCAGAAAGGTGTCGAGAGAGGTAAACGGTGCCTCCCTCATGAGTCGCTTGCTCATGCGCAGCGTCGCCGCGGGATTGGCGGCGATGCGCTGAGCCAGACGCTGCGCGGCGGGGAGAAGCCTTTCGGCCTCAACAACCTCGGCGACGAGGCCCCACGCCAGCGCCTTGGCAGCATCGATAGGGTCGCCCGTGAAGGCCATCTCCGCGGCGCGCTGTGGCCCGACGACCCGCTGGAGAAACCAGAGGCCGCCGTCGCCGGAAATGAGCCCCACCTTGATGAAGCTCTGCGCGAAGCGCGCTGACGGTGCGGCGAGCCGCAGGTCGCACATGCAGGCGAGGTCGCAGCCCACGCCCATGGCTGGCCCGTTGACCGCAGCGATCGTCGGGATCTCCAGCGCGTGGAGCGCAGCAGGGATGCGCTGGATGCCCTCGCGATAGTCCAGGCGCGTAGCGGCCGCCGCCTGGCGTAGCTCAATAGTCAATGCCATGGCCTTGATGTCCCCGCCCGCGGAAAATGCACTGCCTGCACCAGTCAAGATCAACGCCTTGACGGATCGATCGAGGGCGACGGTCTCTAGAACACGCACGAACTCCTCGGCGTCGGCGTGCCCAAGGGCATTGCGCGTCTGGGGCCGATTCATGGTCAGCGTTACGACATCGCCGTCACGCGCCTGTTCGATGAAACTCATGCGGCCTGCTCCTTGTTGGTCCGGTTCTGCTGGAACACCGGCATGTTCTGGCCGTTGGCCGTCACCACCCATCCCAGCACCACCGACAAGCCGACCTGCCAGCCGTCTACGGGTGGATCGCCTACTAGGTGGGTCAGCATCGTGAAGCCCTCCTCTAGCCGAACGTAGGCCAGCGTGTAGGAGGCAGCCTTGGAATGCACCGTCGTCCACGAATAGATCGCGCCGATGCCGGCAGACGTCGCTCGGCCGGTGTCGGATGCATGGCAATGCGGGCAGTGGGGCCGGGGATAGAAATGCGCCTTGCCGCAGGCGGCGCAATGGCCATAAGTCAACGCGCTCTGCGCACAGGCGTCGAGCCAGGGTATGGACGCGGCCGTCCTGACGGGATCGTCGATGGTGCTGTTCATGTCTGTCGGTCCTACGTGCGGGTGAGGATGAGCACGGCGCTGCCGTGCCGGGAGCCCAGCAGTCCTCCAACACCGCTGACCAGGGCATGCTCGCAGCCCGGCACCTGCACGGCGGGGTGGGCCTCCCCGCGTAACTGGCGGACGGCCTCGATCACTTTGACCATGCCTCCGCGGTTGGCGGGATGGTTGTTGCACAGGCCGCCGCCATCGGTGTTGACCGGCAGGCGGCCGCCGCGGGCAAGCAGACCGCCCTCTTCCACGAAGCGGCCGCCTTCGCCCTTGGCGCAGAAGCCTAGGTCTTCGAGCTGCATCAGGACCGTGATGGTGAAGCTGTCGTATAACGAGGCGTAATCAATGTCCTGCGTGCCCAGACCTGCGTGGGCGAAGGCGGCGGCACCCGCGTGCCGCGTGGCCGACCAGCTCAGGTCCACGTCTCCGCCCAATTGGCCCTTGACCGACTCGCCACTGCCCCGGATCTCGATCCGCGGCTTGGCAAGGGACTTCATCACGTCGGGATGGACGACCACCAGCGCGCCTCCGCCGTCGCTCACCACGCAGCAGTCCAGCCGATGCAGCGGATCGGCCACCAGCGGCGAGGCCAGCACGTCGTCGGGCGTCACCACCTGGCGCAGCATGGCATGGGGGTTGTGCTGGGCGTGCTGTGAAAAGGCCGCCTTGATCCAGGCGAGCTGGCGAGGGGTGGTGCCGTACTCATGCATGTGCCGTCGTGCCACCAGCGCATACATCGGTGCGACCGCGCCGCGGTAAGGTGACTCGAACGGACCTTCCGGCGTGGCGTCCGCCGGCCGGACCGTGGCACCGTACAGCCGGGGCTGCGAGCGGGGCACCCCGCCCATCGTCACCAGGGCAACCCGGCAGCGGCCCTGGGCAATGGCCTGGGCTGCGTGGGCGGCATGCAGAAGGGGCGCCGAGCCGCCGGTGTCCGTCGTGTCTACATGGCGCACCTGAAGGCCCAGGTAATCCACCATCGAATGCGGTCCCAGGCCCGGCGCATCGCCGGCGCAGAAGTAACCGTCGACGTCGGAGAAGCTCAGCCCCGCATCCGCCAAAGCGCCGCGTGCGACCTGTTCGTGGATCTGTGCGAGGCTCAGATGAGGAGTGTTGCGCAGCGGATGCTCGAAGGCGCCTGCGATGCAGGCCAACGCGGCGGATGTCACGGCTGTGCTCCCACCCTGTCATCGACTGCGTAGGCCGCCAAGTGATGCTGCGCGTCGCCGAACTGCAGCTCCAGCGACATCAGGCGCCGAAACGCGTGGCTGACCACGCATTCGTCGGTAAGGCCGATCGCACCGTGCAGCTGCACCGCCATCTGCGCCACCATGCGAGCGTTGCGCCCCACCAGGTACTTCACGGAGGACATCGCCCGGCGGCGAGCCGCCGCGTCTTGCCCGGTTGCCGCGCCGGCAGCGAACCAGGCCATGCTGCGCACCTGCTCGATGGCCACGAGCATGTCGACGGCACCGTGCTGCAGAACCTGGAAGGTCGCGAGCGGCCGACCGAACTGCTGGCGCGTCTGCAGGTGCTCGATCGTGAGCGCAAGCAGCGACTCCGTGAGTCCGAGCGCTTCGGCTGCCTGTACGGCGATGGCGCGGTCGATGGCCTGTTCCACGGCGGCGAGGGCCGCGCCCTCCGTGCCGAGCAAAGCGCTCGCCGGGAGTCGCACCTGATCGAACACCAGGTCGGCCACTGGGACGCCGTCGTGGCGTCGGTAACCGCTGCGCCGGATACCGGGATGATCGGCGGCGATGGCGAACAGGCTGAGACCCGCACCCTCGCCGACGGCGCCCGAGGTGCGGGCCAGCACCAGCAGCACGTCTGCACTCGCGCCGTGCTCCACGAGGATCTTGCTGCCGTCCACGCGGTAGCCCTCGCCATCGCGGGTCGCAGTCAGCCTGCTGTGCGCAGGCCGCCATGCCGTGTCCGGCTCCTCCAGCGCGAGGGCGAAGATCTGCTCGCCCGACGCGATCGATGGCAGCCAGCGCTCGGCGTCGCGGCCGCCCAGGGCGGCCAGGGTGCCGCCCGCCAGCACCACCGAGGCGAACCACGGCTCCATCACCATCGCGCGACCCAGCTCCTGCGCAACCAGCATCGTCTCGACAGTGCCGCCGCCCAGGCCGCCATGCTGCTGGTCGAAGGGCAGTGCCAGCACACCCAGTTCGCCCAGCGCCCGCCAGGTGCCGTCGTCCCATCCGCGCTCGCTGAGTCGGCGCGCCTCGCGCTGCAGGAAGCCGTAGGACTGGCGCAAATAGCGCGAAACCGCGTCCTGCAGGGCGCGCTGCTCTTCCGTGAATGAGAAGTCCATGCTATTCAAAGTCCCAGGACCGTCTTGGCCAGAATGTTCTTCTGGACCTCCGTGCTGCCGCCGTAGATGGATGCGGCGCGCAGCGAGAGGTAGACGGGCGCTACCGTAGTCGACCAGGGCGCCTGCGCAGGCCACTGCCCGTCCGCGAAGGCCTGAAACTCGCCCGCAGCGGCCAGTGCGCGAGGGCCGGCGGCCGACAGCATCAGTTCAGACGCCTGCTGCCGCAGTTGGGTGCCCCGAATTTTGAGGATCGAGGAGCGCGGATCGGGTGTGCCCGAGTGAGCATCCGCTTCGGCGATCAGCCGCATCTGCGTGATCTCCAGCGCATGCAGTTCTATCTCCAGCGCGGCCGCGGCCTGCCGAAACACCGGGTCGTCGGCCAGGCATTCGCCCCCGGACGCAATGCGCTGCTGCGCCAGCGTGCGCGCCCGCCTCAGGATATGGCGTGACATGCCGACGCGCGCGATGCCGGTGCGCTCGTTGCCCAGCAGGAACTTGGTGATGGCCCAGCCGCCGTTCTCCTCGCCGACGCGGCAATCCACCGGCACGCGCACCTCGTCCAGGAAGACGGCGTTGACCTCGTGGCGACCATCCATGGTGAGAATGGGACGCACCTCCACGCCGGGCAGGCGAAGGTCGATGAGCAGCATCGAAATGCCTGCCTGCTTGGTCGCCGTGGGATCGGTGCGCACCAGCGTGAACATCCAGTCGGCACAGTGCGCCATGCCCTGCCAGATCTTGCTGCCGTTGACCACGTAGTGCTCGCCATCGCGCCGGGCGGAGGCTTTGAGCGAGGCCAGGTCCGAACCGGCGCCGGGCTCCGAGAAGCCCTGGCACCACCAATCGTCCAGCCGGCGGATCCGCGGCAGGAAGCGGCGCTTCTGCGCATCCGTGCCGAAAGTGGCGATCACGGGGCCGATCATGGCGACGTTGAAGGACAGCGGCTCGGGCGCCGGGGCCTGGTGAAGTTCGTCGAAGAAGATGTAGCGCTGCACCGGCGTGAAGCCCGGCCCGCCCCACGCGGCCGGCCAGCTGGGCGTGGCCCAGTTGCGGCCGTCGAGGGTGCGCTGCCATGCAACGATCTCGTCGCGCGTCAACGAGCGGTGTTCGGCGAGCTTGGCCTGGACCTGCGGATCCAGGTTCGAGGCGATGAAGTCGCGAACCTGCGTCCTGAAGGCGCGCTCCTCGGGCGTAAAGTCGAAGTCCATCGCTCAGACCACGCCCTGGGCCATCAAGGCATCGATGTGCACGTCATCCATCCCCGCGAGCTCCTTCAGGATCTCGCGGGTGTGCTCTCCGACGAGCGGCGGCGGCCGCGATGCGCCCACGGCCGAGCACGACATCCGCAGCGGGTTGGCCACCAGATGCATCGAACCGCCGAGCGGATGGTCGACCTGCTGCAACATGCCCCGGTGGCGCACCTGCGGATCGGCGAAGACCTCCGGCAACTCATTGACGGGGCTGGCAGGCACGTCGGCCAGTTCCAGCCGGTCCAGCACGTCGGCCGACTCCATCTGCGCCAATGTGGCCGCCAGCAGATCGACGAGCACGGCACGGTTGGCGATGCGGCGGGACGTGCTGTCGAAACGCGGATCCCCGGGCAACTGGGGCAGGCCGATGGCCTCGCACAGGCGGCCAAACTGTGCGTTATTTGCCGCCACCAGGAAGATGGACCGGTCCTTGCACCGGAAGGCTTGCGATGGCACGCCACCATAGCCGCCGTTGCCGCGCCGCAGCGGCGCCTCGCCGGTTGTCAGGTAGCTCATCGCATAGTGCGAGAGCGTCGCGACGGTGCAGTCCAGCAGCGCCATGTCGACGTGCTGGCCCAAGCCGGTGGCCTGGTCGCGCTGGCGCAGCGCGGCCTGGATGGCCATGACCGCATACAGGCTGGTGATCACGTCGACGATGCTCATGCCGACCTTCATGGGCTCCTCCGGATGGCCGCTTGTCGCCATAAGGCCGCCCAGCGCCTGGAAGATGCCGTCGTAGCCCGGGCGACGTGCATAGGGGCCGTCCTGGCCGAAGCCCGTGATGGAGCAGTACACCAGGCGCGGGTTCAGTGCGCGCAGCTGTTCGTGGCCCAGGCCGTAGCGCGCCAGCGTGCCGGCGCGGAAGTTCTCGATCAGCACGTCGCTCTGCGCGGCCAGTCCTCGCACGATGTCCTGGCCCTCAGCCGAGCTCAGGTCGATCGTCATGGAGCGCTTGCCGCGGTTGCAGGCAAGGTAGAACGCGGCGGTGTCGGTCGGCGTGCCGTCGCGGTCGCGCAGGAAGGGCGGGCCGTAGGTGCGGGACTCGTCACCCTTGCCAGGCCGCTCGACCTTGATGACGTCGGCGCCCAGGTCGGCCAGCCACTGGCCCGTCATGGGACCGGCCAGGATGCGGCTCAGGTCCAGGACGCGGATGCCGGCCAACGGCTTGTTCAGCGCTTGCTGCATGGTGCTCAGCGTCCCACGAAGACCGGCTTGCGCTTTTCGGCAAAGGCCCGGATGCCTTCGCGGTAGTCCTGGCTGGCGTAGCACGCGAGGAACAGCGCCTCGGCCTCGTCGAGCTCGCGATCCGCCGGGTCCCGCACGATCTGCGCGATGGCATGCTTGACCTGTTTCAGCGTCAGCGGCGCACCCGCCGCAATCTTCTGCGCCATCTGGTCGATGGCCGCGGCGAAGCCTTCCTGTGGTAGTACCTCACCCACCAGGCCCTTTGCGCAGGCCGTGGCCGCGTCGAAGGTCTTGCCGCCGATCAGCAGTTCCTTGGTCGCGGCTGGGCCGATCAGGTCGCTCACCCGGCGCAGGCTCTTGTAGCGGTAGCCGATGCCGTAGCGCATGGCCGGCTGCGCGAAGGTGGATGGCGGCGTCGCCAGGCGCAGGTCGCAGGACACGGCGACCGAGATACCGCCCCCGATGCAGTAGCCGTCGATGGCCGCGATGGTGGCCTTGGGCGTGTCGTACAGAAGACGCAGCGCGCGCTCGCCGGTCCGCGCGTAGTGCTCCTGGGCACCATCGCCCATGCGCTCCTCCTCGTAGCGCGAGACGTCGGCACCGGCGACGAAGGCCTTGCCGCCCGCACCGCTCACGACCATCACGCGCACCTCGTCGTCCGCGTCGAAGGCGGCAACGGCGTCGCCCAGGCCTTCCCACATCTCCAGCGATATCGCGTTGAGCTTGGACGGATTGTTGAAAACGATATGGCCGATAGGGCCGTGCTTGCGCACGAGGATCTTGTCTGTTTTCATGAGCTTTCCTGGTTCTGTGTGATGGATGAAAGAGCCCCGTTCACTGGCCGGTCCAGCAGGCCTGGCGCTTTTCTAGAAAGGCGCGGGTGCCTTCCCGGAAGTCCTCCGACGTGACCGAAAGCGGCACCATGCTGGCCTCGTGCTCCATGAAATCGTCGAAGCTCGACGAGGGCGCGAGGTCGAACATGCGCTTGCCGATGCCGAAGGCGATGGTGGGGCCTCGGGCGTACTCTCGTGCGATGGAGCGTGCTGCATCGAGCAGCTGCGAATCGGGCTCGACACGGCTAACCAGCCCCATCGCGAGCGCCTCGGTGGCTGGGAACATCCGGCCCGACAGCACCAGCTCCTTGGCACGCAGTACGCCCAGGTAGCGGGTGAGGAACCAGACGGCGCCGGCATCCGGCGGCAGGGCGATTCGCCGCTGCACTTGGCCGAAGCGGGCCGATTGGCCGGCCAGCACCACGTCGCACGCCAGCGCCATCGACAGGCCCATGCCGACCGCGACCCCCTGCACCGCCGCCACCACCGGCTTCTGCAGGCGCACCATGGCGCGCATCAGGCGCTGCATGTGCCGCACCCGGTAGAGAGAGCCGCCCAGGCCGCCCTTTCCCATCTCTCCGATGTCCGCCCCGGCACAGAAGTCGCCGCCCGCGCCGGTAAGCAGGACCGCCCTCACCTCGTCGTTGTCGGCCAGCGCTTCGAACATCTGCGCGAGGCCGTCGCGCATCTCCAGCAGCATGGCGTTCTTCTTGTTTGGCCGGTTCAGTTCTATGTGGGCTACGCCGTCCGAGACGGTCTGGATGAGATAGGGGCTTGCCATGGCTTGCTTTCGATGTCGGTGCTGATAGCATAATGTCATGACATTTAAATCGCAAGCATTTCAACGACGCGACGCTTCATGACGATCCACGACGCTCTTATCGTTTCGACGGCTCGGACGCCCATCGGCAAGGCCGGGCGCGGAGCATTGAACGACACCCATGGCGCGGTGCTCGGCGCGCACGTGCTCCAGCATGCGCTGGCGCGCGCCGGCACCGTCGAGGCCGCGCAGGTCGAAGACGTCGTGCTGGGCTGCGCCTGGCAGGAAGGTGCAACGGGCAGCAACATCGCGCGGCAGTCCCTGCTGCGCGCCGGATGGCCGGAAGCGGTGGCCGGCGCCACCATTGACCGCAAGTGCGCGTCGGGCCTTCAGGCGATCGCGCAGCAGGCCGCGCGCATTCGATCGGGTGAGGCGGACATCCTGGCCGCAGGCGGCGTGGAGTCCGTGTCGCTGGTGCAGGACCACCGAGGCCGTCATCGCGTACAGGACGAATGGCTCGCGGAGCATGTGCCAGGCCTCTATCACAGCATGATCGCCACGGCGGAGACCGTAGCGCGCCGCTACGGCATCGGCCGCGAGGCCCAGGACGCCTATGCGCTGGAGAGCCAGCGGCGCACGGCGCGCGCCCAGGAGGCAGGCCGGTTCGATGCAGAGATCTGCCCCATCGACGTGCAGCAGCGCAAGTTGGCAAAGGACGACACCGACCTCGGCACGGTCGCGAGGCAATTCGCGCGGGACGAAGGCAACCGGCCGGACACCACGGCAGATGGCCTAGCGCGCCTGACGCCCGTGGTGGGAGCCGAGGGCACCGTCACTGCCGGCAATGCCAGCCAGCTGTCCGATGGCGCCTCGGCAGTAGTGCTGATGAGCGAACGGGCCGCCGCCAGTGCCGGAGCCCATCCGCTGGGCATCTACCGCGGCTACGCCGTCGCCGGCTGCGCCGCCGACGAAATGGGCATCGGACCCGTGCTGGCCGTGCCAAAGCTGCTGCGTCAATGCGGCCTGCGCGTGGCCGACATCGACCTGTGGGAGCTCAATGAGGCATTCGCCGTGCAGGTGCTGCACTGCCGCGACCGCCTGGGCATCCCAGACGATCGGCTGAACGTCGATGGCGGCGCTATCGCCCTAGGCCATCCCTTCGGCATGAGCGGCGCGCGCCTGGTGGGCCATGCGCTGCTCGAAGGCCAGCGCCGCGGTGCCCGCCACGTGGTGGTCACGATGTGCGTGGGCGGCGGCATGGGTGCCGCGGCCATGTTCGAAGTCCTTCCGCCGCCTGCGCGCGCCTGAATCCCACCAAACCTCTCTGGAGTTCCTGCTTTGACCACCGTGCAGTACATGCTCGACAGCGACGTCGCCGTCATCACACTCAGCAACCCACCCATGAACGCGCTCAATGCCGCCATGCGCACAGAGCTGGTGGAAGCGCTGACGCGCTTCGCCGGTGATGACGCGGCCCGCGCCGCGGTACTCATCGGCGCCGAGGGTCGCTTCGTGCCGGGCGCCGACATCCGAGAGTTCGGCAAGGGCCTGAGCGCGCCGGGCATCAACGTCTCGGTGCGCTGCATGCAGGCGTCGGGCAAGCCGGTGATCGCCGCGCTCGCGCGGCACGCCCTCGGCGGGGGTCTGGAACTGGCGCTGGGCGCCCATTACCGCATCGCCACGCCCGACTGCCAGCTTGGGCTGCCCGAGGTCAACATCGGCCTGCTGCCCGGGGGCGGCGGCACCCAGCGCCTGCCGCGCGTGATCGGCGCCGAGCGGGCGCTGGCCTTGATGCTCGACGGCAAGTCCATCGGTGCGAGCGAGGCCCTGACGCTGGGCCTGGTGGATGCCGTCGCTCAGGCCGACCTGCTGCAGGACGCCCTTGCCTTCGCCCGGCGCATGGTCGATGCGGCCCTGCCACTGCCCAGCGTGGACGCGCGCCGCGACCGGCTGCAGGATACCGACCCCGCGCTCTTCGCCGACCTGCGCCGGCAGAACGCGCGCAAGTGGCGCGGCCTGCTCTCGCCCGGACTGATCGTCGACTGCGTCGAAAAGGCCGTAAGCGTGCCCATCGAGCAGGGCCTCGCCTTCGAAGCGGAGGCCTTCAAGCGCTGCGTGGGCAGCCCCCAGCGCGCGGCGCTGATCCACGTCTTCCAGGCCGAGCGCACCGCTGCGCGCATCCCTGGGCTGGAGGGCGTGGCGCCGAAGCCTATCCATCGCGCGGCCGTGGTCGGTGCAGGCACCATGGGCAGCGGGATCGCCATGAGTCTGGCAAACGCCGGCATTCCTGTGACCCTAATCGACACAACGCAGGAAGGCTTGGCGCGCGGCATCGGCATCGTCGAGCGCAACTATGAGAACTCCGTGCGAAGAGGCAGCCTGTCGGCAGACAAGGCACAGCGGGCGCGTGCCTGCATCACCACTGGCCTGGATCTCGGCAGCGCCGCCGATGCCGACATCGTCATCGAAGCCGCCTTCGAGGACATGGCCCTGAAGCAGCAGATTTTCGGCCGGCTGGACGAGGTGATGAAGCCGGGCGCCATCCTGGCCACCAACACCTCGACGCTCGACATCGCACAGATCGCACAGGCCACGAAGCGGCCGGCCTCGGTGGTGGGCACGCATTTCTTCAGCCCCGCCAACGTGATGAAACTGCAGGAGAACGTGCGCACTGAACAGACGGCCCCGGAAGTGGTCGCCACCGTGACGGCACTGGCCAAGCGCATCGGCAAGGTGCCGGTGCTGGCCGCCAACAAGGACGGCTTCATCGGCAACCGGATCCTCGCGGTCTACGGGCGAGAGTGCGACTTCCTGGTCGAGGAAGGTGCCACGCCCTGGCAGGTCGACCGCGCGCTACAGGGCTTCGGCTTTCCTATGGGGCTGTATCTGATGCGCGACATGTCCGGCCTAGACGTGGGCTGGCGCATCCGCCAGTACCGCGAGCAGTTCCGCGACAAGTCCCTGCGCTATTCGCCCATCGCCGACCGCCTGTGCGAGGCCGGCCGCTTCGGCCAAAAGACCGGTCGCGGCTACTACGTCTACGACGGCCAGGGGCCGTCGGCCAAGGCGAGCCCGGATCCGGAGGTCGAGCGCCTCATCCAGGGCGTGTCCGCCGAGTTGGGCATCGCCCGGCGCGAGATCTCCGATCAGGAAGTCGTCGACCGCGTGCTGACGGCCATGGTCAACGAAGGCGCGCGCATCCTGGAGGAAGGCGTCGCGCTACGCGCGAGCGACATCGACGTGACCTATATCTACGGCTACGGCTTCCCGCGCCATGAGGGCGGCCCGATGTTCTGGGCTCAGCGGCGCGGCCTGGACTGGGTGCTGGCGCAGGTGCGGCAGCAGGAGGCGACACAAGGTCGGCTCTGGGCGCCTTCCCCGACCCTCGTCCAGGCTGCCGAACTGGGCCGCTGGCCAGATTGAAAGGGGCCCTTTCCCTGCGGCCATGGGCTGGCCGCCTGTGACGAATCATCGACAACAAAGGAGACAGGACATGCCAACGAACGAGTTTCGGTCCGCAAGCAGGCGGCGGCTGATGATCGCGGCCGCCTTCAGCACGCTTGCGCTGTCGGTCACCGCACCGACGCGTGCGCAATCGGACTATCCGACCCACCCGATCAAGATCGTGGTGCCGTTCCCGCCAGGTGGGCCTACGGATGCGGCCACCCGCCTGCTCGCTCAGGAGATGCAGGCCAGCCTGGGCCAGCCCGTGATCGTCGACAACAAGCCGGGCGCAGCCGGCGCACTGGGCATCGACATGGTGGCCAAGGCGCCTCCTGACGGCTACACGCTGGGCATCAGCGGCGTGGGCCCGACCATCCTGCTGTCTTTGCTCGACCCCAAGCTGCCCTACAAGCCGCTCACGGACCTGAGCTTTATCGGCTCCACCGGCCAGACCGAGCTGATGTTCGTGGTGGCCAGGGACGTACCGGCGAACAACATGCAGGAACTGCTGCGCCTTGCAAAGGAGCGCGCAGCGCAGGGCAAGCCGCTGACCTATGGCAGTACCGGCCTGGGCGGTCCCATCCACGTCTCCTTCGAGTACCTGAAGCTGCTGGCCAAGGTGGACATGGCCCACATTCCCTACAAGGGCGACGCGCAGCAGCTGCAGGACCTGATGGGCGGCCAGGTGGAGGTCGCGCTGCTCTCGCCCACCGTGGCCATCGCCCAGGTCAAGGCCGGCCGCATCAAGGAGATCGCGGCCGCGGGCGCGCGGCGGTCCAGGCTCACGCCAGACCTACCGACGGCGGCGGAGAGCGGCGTCCCCGGCTACGACGCCAACGTCTTCACCCTGCTGGTCGCTCCGGCGGGTACGCCACCCGCGGTGCGCGACAAACTCAACTCGGCGTTGAACGATGCGCTGAAAAAGACTGCCGTCCAGAATCGCTATGCCGAAATGGGCATGGCGCCCCAGATCATGACCGCCTCCCAGACTCGCGACTTCATCGTGGAGCAGACGAAGCGCTGGGGCGACGTGGTTCGCCAGACCAAGGTCACGCGCGACAACTGATCAACCAGGAGACATTCGATGGCGAACAATCCCTCGCGTCGCACCGTGGCAGCTGCGCTGCTGGCGGGCCTCTGTGGCCTGCTCTCCGCGGCCGCAGCTGCTCAAAACTGGCCGGCCCGGCCCATCACCCTGCTCGTGGGCTTTCCCGCGGGCGGTACCACGGATGTGGTGGCCCGCGTGATCGGCAACGAGCTGGCGCGACGCCTCGGCCAGCCCGTGGTGATCGAGAACCGCGCAGGTGCGGTCGGCACCATCGCGGTATCTGCGCTTCAGGCAGCGGCTCCCGACGGGCACACCCTGATGATGCTGGTGGTGCCCACGGTCAACTTCTTTCACTTCTACGGCAAGAAGTTCGACTACCAGAAGGACGTGGAACCAGTCGCCGAGATCTACGACCAGTACAACGTCCTGGTCGTCAATCCAGCGGTGGCGGAGTTTGCCGATGTCCATACCCTGCCCCAGTTGATCGCCAAGGCTAAAGCGAACAGCACCGGCATCAACTACGCGAGTAGCGGCGTGGGCAGTCTGGGCCACCTGACGATGGAGCGCATCGCGGGTGCGACGGGCATCCGCTGGCAGCATGTGTCGTACAAGGGCGCCGCACCGGCCATGACCGATCTGCTCGGTGGACAGATCGGGGTGATGTATGCCGACTCGCAGACGGCCTTGCCCCACATCCGCTCGGGCAAGCTGCGCGCCATCGCCGTGAGCTCCGAGGGTCGGCAGGCCGATCTGCCCCAGGTGCCGACCATGGCGGAACAGGGCGTGAGCGGCGTCGTCGCCGTGCCCTGGGGCGGCCTCGTCGCGCCCGCCCGCACCCCGCCTGCGATCGTTGACAGGGTGTCGTCGGAGATCCGGGCGATCCTGGAGACGCCTGAGGTCCGGGACAAGTTGCGCCAGGCCGGCGTCGTACCGGCATACAAGCCAGCCGCAGATTTCGGCCGCTTCATGGCGGCAGAGTCCGCCGCCTGGGGCAAGGTCATTGCCGAGCGTGGCATCAAGCCGGAATAGCCTGGCGTCTTCACGCCACGGCTGGCGGGCCGGGGCGGGAAGGCCACCGATTTGGCCGCATGCTGGCACTTTTCTGATGGACTATGGTCTCCCTGAGTCCGCTGCACTGCACACGGCAGTTCGCGCGACGGCGCGATCAGATCCTGCCCGCGGAGCGCGCCAGTTCGATTTTGAAGGTGTAGCGCTGCGGGTGGTAGTGCACCACTGCCAGTTCGACGTGGCGCCCCGACGCCGCGGTGTAGAGACGGCGGATCTGGAGAATCGGGCTTCTGAGCTTCAGGCCCATGTGCTCGGCGATGAGCTCGGTGACCGCCACGGGCACCACGGTCTGCTCCACCCTCACCAGCGGCTCGCCCAGTTGTTCCTCCAGTTGCCTGCTGATCGAGACGTTCCCTCGGGTGGGGATCTTGGTCAGCCTGGCTGCCAGATCGGACGGAACGTAGATGTCGGTCAGGGAAACGGCATCGGCATCCACACACCCCACCCGAACGATCTTCTGCACCTGCGAGTCAGCTGGCAGTTGCAAAGCTTCCGCAACGAAGCCGGACGCCGGCAGGGTTTCGCGAGACAGCTGCCGGAAAGTGAGCGCGTCGGAGTACGCAACAGCGTCATGCAGTGAGCCCACGTGGCTGACGAGACGGTTCGCATAACTGGCTTCTGCCACGAAGGTACCCAGTCCGCGCTGACGCATCACCAGCCGCTTGGCTACAAGGTCTTCCATGGCCTTTCGCACGGTGATGCGGCTGACGCCATAGCTCTCGCAGAGTTGCAACTCGGTAGGCAAAGGGTCCCCGGGCTTGAGTTGCCTCGACGTGATGCGCCTTTCCAGGTCCCGTGCGACTTGGTAGTACAACGGCACGGGCTGCGCTCCGTCGATCAACGTGCGGGGTGGGGGGACGAGAGGACTCATGTCATCCCATTATGACTAACGCGATCTGCCGTACCCGAAGCCTGCTGCTTGCTAACCGCGGTCACCGACGCGTCCAGCAGGCAAGCGTGATCGCGAGCTGGTATCTGGCTATCCAAGGGCTTCACCGCCTCTTCACCATACCGGGAGTCGGCCATGCAGGCACCCTGATCGGCGCAGGCACAGGAAGCTCACCCATTCCCATGCCCAACAACGCGCAGGGCAAAGACGAGTTGTTCGCCGCGCTGATGAAGTGGCAAAAGGAAGGCGTAGCTCCGGAGAAGATTTTAGTAAGCGCTGGTGCCAGCGCAGCAATCAAGCGTTCAGCGCCGCTGTGTCCGTATCCTCGGACCGAGGTCTACATCGGCACCGGCGACGAGAATGCTGCAGAGGACTACACCTGCCGCTAGTGAATGGATAGGTGCTGCCAAGCGGCATCAGGGCGCCCTTGCGTGCATCTTCCACCATCGAGAGCGCCCTGATACGTTCGGTCCGGAGTACATGGAGGGGCGAGGACGGAATACGACCGAAGAGCGCTAGGGTAGGCACGTCTCCAGGGCGGCATAGAAAGTGGCATGGCGCGCCGATATCCACTGCGTGGCGCGACAGCATGAAGCATCCAGCCGCAACATCCGAAAGATCGCCGCACCGTATATCAGTGCCGAACCAGAGGATCAGAACCTCGGACTGAACCGCCCCGGCTTTCGCGGAGGCTCAACACTCTGAGAGGATTGAGCCATGAGCGAGTCGAACAAGTTCTCGCCCGAGGTGCGCGAGCGCGCGGTGAGGATGGTGCAGGAGCAGCGTGGTGAGTACCCGTCGCTGTGGGCGACCATCGAGTCCATCGCACCCAAGATTGGCTGCGTGCCGCAGACCTTGAACGAACGGGTCAAGCGCGCCGAGGTCGATGCTGGTGTGCGCGAAGGCGTGACGAGCAGCGAGACGCAGCGGATGAAGGAGCTCGAGCGCGAGGTCAAGGAGCTGCGCCGGGCCAACGAGATACTGAAGCTGGCCAGCGCGTTTTTCGCCCAGGCGGAGCTCGACCGCCGCTTGAAGTCGTCAGAGCCTTCATCGACCAGCACCGCAAAGCCTTCGGGGTCGAGCCGCTCTGCAAGGTGTTGCAGGTTGCCCCGTCGGCCTACCGACGCCATGTCGCGCTGCTGCGCGAACCCAGCAGACGCTGCGCCCGTGCCAAACGCGACGAGCTGCTGATGCCGCAGATTCAGCGCGTCTGGCAGGCCAACATGCAGGTCTACGGTGCTGACAAAATGTGGCGGCAACTGGCGCGCGAAGGCGTTGTCGTGGCCCGCTGCACGGTCGAGCGGCTGATGCGAAGCATGGGGCTGCGCGGCGTGATGCGCGGCAAGGTCGTGCGCACCACCATCGGCGATGCCAAGGCCCCGTGCCCGCTGGACCGGGTCAATCGGCAGTTCCGTGCCGAGCGGCCGAACCAGCTGTGGGTCAGCGACTTCACCTACGTCCCCACTTGGCAGGACTGGTTGTACGTGGCCTTCGTCATCGATGCGTTCGCCCGGCGCATCGTGGGCTGGCGCGTGAGCAGTTCGATCCGAACGGAGCTCGTGCTCGATGCGCTGGAGCAGGCCCTGTACGCCCGGCAACCCGAGCACGATGGCAGCCTAGTCTGCCACTCCGACAGGGGCGCGCAATACGTCAGCATCCGCTACACCGAGCGGCTGGCCGAGGCCGGTATCGAACCGTCAGTCGGCAGCAAGGGGGACAGCTATGACAACGCGCTTGCCGAGACCATCAACGGCCTATACAAGGCCGAGCTGATTCACCGCCGGGCACCCTGGAAAACCAGGGAGGCTGTCGAGTTCGCCACGCTGGAATGGGTGTCCTGGTTCAACCACCAACGCCTGCTCGAACCCATCGGTTACATCCCGCCAGCCGAGGCCGAGGCAAACTACTACCGGCAACTCGCCAGTCAGACCATCGCGGTGGTGAGCTGACTTAAACCAAACAGCCTCCGCGGAAACCAGGGCGGTTCACGTCGCCGAGGCCTGTTCGCTGAGCAGGGCTGCCCGACTTATGAGCATCGCCCAGCCTACCGCCAGCCGCCGCCTGCTTGAATTGGAACGCCTGCTTGGTTGCAAGCTTGCGCTACGCACAACGGCCAGCTTTTCGCTCACTGACGAAGGCCTGCGCCTCGTCGCGGAAGCACGCGCCCTGGCCGACCGCTGGGCTGGGCTGGCCGAACGAGTCTCGGACGCGCGCAGCCGCCCCGAAGGCACGCTGCGGGTGGTCGGGCCGTCGGGCTACGGCACGGGCTTCCTGACCGACGCGGTGACAGACCTGCACGCCGCCTGGCCGGAGTTGAGGGTTGAGCTGACATTGACCGACCGGGTAATAGACCTCGCCAGTGCTGGCGCCGAATGCTGGGTGTGCGTGGGCGAGGTGCGCGACCCCGGCCTGGTGCGCCGCACGCTAGGCGCCACGCAGCGCGTTCTGGTCGCCAGCCCGGCACTGCTGGCTCGCATCGGACCGGTCACGATCGCCCGGCTGCCCAGCCTGCCCTGCGTGGGCTTGGTGCCGCATGTGATGGGCACATTGCGCTTACTGGACAAATCGGGCCGTTCTCGTATGGTGTCCATCGACACGCCACTACGCACCGATAGCCTGTTGTCGAGCTACCGCGCCATACTCAATGGCGCCGGCATCGGTGCGGCAGCTCCCTGGATGTGTCAAGCAGATATTGACGCCGGCCGCGTGACGCGCGTTCTTCCACGTTGGTGGCTCGAACCGGTCGGCATCCACGTGGCCATGCGTCCCAGCCTTTACCGGCCAGCGCGGGTGACGGCCCTCATTGACGCTCTTCGTCATCGCATGCATCGACTTTAAGGCTTTACACCAGCGAACGACGGTGGAGCGGTACGCGCACTTTGACCGTTAAGCGCATGTATAGAGCTCCGCGCCCCATGCCCATCGCAGGTCTCAGTTGCTGACGCAGGTGTAGCTCTCTGCCACCAAAGGATCGCCGGAGCCGACGTATTTGGGGTACTTTGGGTACTGACACAGCGGCCGGCTGGAACTCACCGTGTAGACCGTAGCGGCGCCGGTTCCACTGGCCGTTAAACGCACCTGCCGAGGGGCCTCGGGCGGTGCCACGCCACGCTCGGTCCAGAGCACCAACGGCGTCATCAGGTCGGCACCCGTCGGCACGGTGGCTCCGTTGCCATTGCCGCCGTGCCCAGTCATCGGGCTCACGTAGTAGCGGATAAACTCCGACACTGCGGGCTGACCAAGCTTAGAGACAACTCGGTCGAATAGTTTGAACTGGGCACGCGGGTTAGCGATGTTGTCGGTTGCAGAGGTGTTAAGAATCACCTTGCCGCCCCGCGCTCGGTAGGCCGACCAGTCGTCATTGATGTCGACCGCTTCCGAAAGAACCTGCACCCGATCCTTAACTCCTACGAGATCGGAGAACACCTGCAGCACATTGCAGGCTGTTTGGTTACCGCAGAAGTACTGTCGCACCAGAGCACCGCCCAGACCACCGCCTCCCGCGCCGCCATAAGTTGTCCCTGTTGCAAGCGTCGGCTGCGTGGCCGTCAGCAATGTCACACCCTCCCAGGCACCCCAGCCGGGGTAGGAGGTCTCGTTGTTCTTGAGCGGGTACGTGTAAGTCACGTCACTCAGGAAAGCGGGACCCTGGATCGTCTGCAGTTGCCGATCGGTCAGGCAGGTGGCGTCCTCAGCTCCGGCACAGCGAAGGGCGGACAGTGCAGTGGGTCGCTTGGTCGGATCGAACAACGCGTTGCAGGCGAGGTAGTTGTTGATTACGCCGTCAGGCAGGCCATCCAGCGCGTCGCACTGTCTCAGCACTTCCGCCCGCAGCGCCGCCTGTTTCGTCGACGGGATCCACGCGCCATCCGGCACCTGGAGTGCGCCTTGCAACTGCGGATTGAAGTTGAGGTTCGCGAAGTAGGCTAGGAAGTCGCCACTGAAAATGCCGTCGTAATCCGCGGGATACCGCGTGAGGACCGACAGCGCCTCGCGTCCGCCCTGCGACTGACCGGCCCAGTAGTTCACGGCAGCCTTCTTGCCGTACATGAGCTCCATCACAGCCATCGCGGCGTCGCGAGTCTTCTTCTGCGATGCGAAAGTGAAGTTCTCGAAGGACTCCGATAACTTGGGGAATTCGGGGTTGTCGATCCAGTCCGTGCCGGTGGAGTGTCCGGAGTCGCCACCATAGAGGGCGTAACCGTGATTGATCGGCGAAAGCACATTGGCTGGCAGCATGGCAGCAAAGGGCGAGCCGCCGCGACTTGCGGGATTGACGATGAAGCCAGGGATCGAGCCGTTGGTGCCGCCGCCCCCTATCTGAAATGACTTCTGATTCCAACCCGTTGGGATCGCCACTCTGAAGTTGATGACCTTGGAGTTGCCGGAGGGGTTGATCACGCCTGTAATGCGGCAGTATTCAGGCGCCGTCGACGCGATGCTGGTGTCGGTGCTCGCTGCAACCAGCACGGCCTCGTTGATCACAGCACCGCCGGTCGCCAATGCGAAGGCGCTCGAGTTGACTGTCTTGCCCTGCATGTCGGCGCAGGCGACTGTCGGCCTCATCGCAACACTGACACGCACGCTCGCCCGCTCACCCTGGAGGTTGCGGTTCGAGAATAGCTTGATCACGTTGTCGCCGGGAACGAGCCCGTCGACCTTTACCGTCAAAGGCGAAGACGCGGCGGCCGACGCGGCCATCGAGGCGCTCAGTGCAGCGGTGACGTCCTTTCCATTGAGCGTCGCCCCAAGGGCACCAAGGTCGGCGCGGGTGGCGGCACTGACCGTCACGGAAACCGAAGTGGTGCCCACGGGCAGCAGGCCATCGGCAAGACCCGAGCCGCTTGCAAGCGCCAGACTCGCGGCGCCGGCGGTAGCCACGGGTGTTGCCGGCGCGGGCGCACTGGTTGACGGCGCCGGTGCCGGTACCGGTGCGGGCGTCGCCGCAGGCACGAAGCTCGTCTGCGAACCCCCGCCGCCGCAGGCTACAAGAAGACTTGCGCACGCCACAAGGACAGGCGGGAGCAGGGGGCGGAAATAGAGGCCGAAGTCCCGGCGGACTGGCCTGAAGACCAGAGGCGTCGTTCGCCCCTCGCTGGATCGTGATTGCATGCTGTGTCTCCTGAGTTCATCCACTGCCAAAGTAGGCGATCGCTCGCCCTCGGAATTAGTTTCGCTCTTTAACTATTTCCGGAGTTACGTACTTACCCCAGGCTGACGTGACCCGCCGTGACGCCCCTCGGGACGGGCAACCTAAACTCTGGCGATGGTGAATGCTCAAGCACAGCGGTGAATCGCCCGTCATGAAAACGTCCGTGATCACGTCGCTCCTCGGCTACCGACTCGCCCAGGCGTCGATCCCCGCCTTCTCCGTCTTCGACGACGCGGTCGGCACGCCCTTCTCACTGCGGCGGGTTGATTTCGCGATCCTGGCATTGCTGTCGTCGAACGCCCACGTCACGCTCACCAACCTATGCCGGGAGCTACGCAGTTCGACGCCTCGTCTGAGCCTAGTGGTGGACCGCCTCGTAAAGCGCGGGCTGGTCCAGCGCATTCCCAACGATCAAGATCGTCGGGTCCAGTTCCTGGTGCTGACGGCTGAAGGTGTCGCCATTACCGAGAAGGCGCTGGCCGCCGCCTCGAAGATGGAGGCAGAGCTGATGGGGCGGTTGTCTCCCGCTGAGCGCGCCACGCTGTTTCGACTGCTGACGCGGTTGAGCGAATTCCCCAAGCAACCGTCATAGGAGGGGCGGGCCTCCACTGGCAGGCGCTGGCCGGTACCGGCCGACCTGTGCGAGGCCGGTACACGAGGCGGCGCCGCATCGGGGTAGACAAGCTCCGACCTATGCCCGGGAGCACGCAACAGCCGTGCGCCGACCTTCAGCACCATCGACTCGACGTTCCTTGAGCACCAACTGCGGCTCGCGGCCCCGACGCCAGCACAGGCGGCGCGGGGTTTGCATGGGGTGGGCATGGTCCCCTGCGCCCCTATGCTGCGCCCAGCCCTTTCCCGACTCGCCCAGCTCAAAGTACCCAGATTCTTCCTATGCCCCCCAGTCCCCATGACATCGCCGACGACCTGATGGTGCTGGCGCTCGTGGTCGATGCCGGCGGCTACAGCGTAGCCAGCCACCGCAGCGGCATCCCGATTTCAAGGCTGAGCCGGCGCATTGCCGCGCTGGAGCGCAAGCTGGGCGTGAGCCTGATCGTGCGCAGCTCGCGCACCTTCCGCGTCACCGACATCGGCCAGCGCATGCACCAGCATGGCGTGCGCATCCTGGGCGAGGCGCAGCGTGCCATGTCGCAGGCCAACGACAGCCTCAGCGAACCCTCGGGTGCTCTGCGCATCTCCTGTCCCGTGATGCTCAACACGATGGTGGTCGGCCCGCTGGCCACCGACTTCGCGCTGCGGCATCCGCAGGTGTCGATCACGGTCGATTCGACAGACGGGCGCGCCACGGCTTTTGCCGAACCGGCCGACCTGCAGATCCGCCCTACCTCGACACCGCTGCGCGACTCCAGCCTGGTGGTGCGCAGACTTGCCGTCGTGCCCTATGTGCTAGCCGCGGCACCCGCCTTGTGCGAAACGCTGCCCGGCACGACCAGCCCGGCCGAGCTACAGCAATGTCCAGGCATCGGCTGGAGCTTCCGCGCCCAGCCTTCGCGCTGGCCGCTGCACCATCCGCAGATGGGCAGCATGACGCTGGAGCTCACGCCGCGCCTGGTGAGCGACAGCCTGATCCAGATCCGCGCCGCCGCCGTGGCGGGGCTCGGCATCGCGCAATTGCCGGCATCGCTGTGCGAGGCCGAGGTGAAGGCCGGCCGCCTGCAGGTGATAGCGCCGGGCTGGGCACCAGCGAATGTGGAGCTGTACGCGCTCTATCCCTCGCGCCGCGACCTCACGGTGGCAGGTCGGCTCTTCCTTGACGAGTTGTGCCTGGCGATGGCGCAAATCGGCGGTCCGCACTGACGCGCGGAGCGCCTGAAGGCGGCGACGCCAGACATCCAAAACTGCAACGCAGTCTTGCGCCGGCATGACTGTCCCTGCGCGCGGACGCTTCCTAGACTGGGCCGCACACCCCAATCGCCCCTCACGGGGACTGCCCAGCGAAGGAGCCTTGCATGAAAGACCCGCGTTCACGCGCCTGCGTCCTGCCCCCGCCCGCCGTCGCGCGCAATGCCGCCCCCGATGGCGCCAGCCGCCGCCGGTTCCTGCTCACGGCGGGCACAGCCCTGCCGCTGGCCGCCTGCGGCGGCGGTACCACCAATTCCACATTCCTGCCCGTGACGGCGGCGCCGTCTCCCGCACCAAGCCCCCCACCCCCTTCCAGCCCGGCGCCCGCCCCAGCCGCGGCACCACTGGCAGACACCACCTCTGGTCGCCTGCAGGGCGCCCGCAGCGCGGACGGTGCCATCCAGTCATTCCTCGGGATTCCGTACGCGCAGGCACCTGTCGGCGCATTGCGGCTCGCCTCACCTAAAGCCTTTCAGGCGAGCGCCGGCGTGCGCGATGCGACCCGCTTCGGAGCCGCCAGTCTTCAGACCATCCCTCCGTATGTGTCGTGGATCTACACGACGCCCGCGCGGATGGCCGAGGACTGCCTGACCCTCAACGTCTGGGCCCCCGCCGAGCGCAGCGGCCCGTTGCCGGTGATCGTCTGGCTGCACGGTGGCGCCTGGCGCACCGGTGCGACCAGCATGCCGCTGATGGACGGCGAGGCACTCGCGCGGCGGGGCCTCGTGGTGGTGACAGTCAACTTCCGCGTGGGTGGCCTGGGCGCCATTTCGCACCCGGATCTGGCCGATGCCGACACCGGCAGCCAGGCCAACTGGCAGCTGCAGGATCAGATCGCCGCGCTGCAGTGGGTACGCCAGAACGTCGCAGCCTTCGGGGGCGATGCGCAGCGCGTGTGCCTGGTAGGCCAATCTGCCGGGGCGACCAGTTGCGCCATCCTGGCCCAGAACCCCTCGGCACGCGCCTGCTTCCAGAAGGTGGTGCTGCTCAGCCCAGCCGGTCTACCCGCCCCTTCGGCTTTCACATTGGCGGATGCCGCCACGTACACCGAGGCGCTGGCGACGTCGTTGAACACCACGCCGCGCGGTCTACGCAGCGTGGACGCCACCCAGCTGTTCCAGGCAGAGGCCGCGCTCAACGGCCAGCCCCTGCCGGCCGGAATCCGCTCAGGCTTCGGGCCACGTAACGCGCCCATCGTGGACGGTATCTCCTGCCTGTCCGACTGGACCCGCACCGCCTGGCCGCAGAACCTTCCGGCCGTCTTCATGAACACGCTGACCGAAGGCTCCTTCTTTCTGGACGCCATCGATCCGAAGACCAACAGCCGCCTCACACCCGCGTTGCCGACGACACGGGACCAACTGCTGGCCCTTGTCGTGCCCCAGGTGGCCGGCTCCACCGCCAACGCCAATCTGGTCATCGACGCCTATGCGCAGGCGGCTGCACAGGAGGGTCGCTCCAGCGCGTATGGCGACCTGTGGATAGAAATCTACGGCGACCGCGTGTTGCGCAACTTCGGCGTTCGCTACGCCGGTCGCATCGCGGCGCAAGGCGGCAGCGTGAGCTATGCAACCTACTCCCATGCCATCCTGGCGCCCGGCCGAGGGGTACCTCACTGCGCAGAGCTGCCCCTGCTTTTCGGCACGTTCGGCCTGGATGCCTACCGCGACAAGGTGGGCGCGACGGCCGCCGAAACATCGCTGTCGCAGAACATCATGGCAGCCCTGCGTAGCTTCGCTCAAGAAGGCAGCAGCCGGTTGCCTGCCGACAGTCCGTGGCGCCAATACACGCCCCGCACCGGCTCAGCCCTCAACATCGGCGACGCCGGCGGCAGCGCGTTCACCGCGGGCGAGGTGCCCAAGCTGTCTCAGCTTGCCGTGTGGGATTCGCTGCTGGGCTATGCGTAATGTGTCAATGCAGGCGGCTCCTGCTGCCGCCCCTTCCAATGAAGGTGGCACTGAAGACGACTGGACCGCATGAAGGTCGTTGTGCACGACGTTCGCCGCAGGCAAACACGACCCAGGTGCGATTCCGACGGCGAGGTTGGTTCTGGCTGCCGCCTCCGATGACGTGAAAAACGTTCCGAACGCAGCGGGCCGTGCCAACCCCCTGCGTCCCCGACATTGTGGGAATAACCTATTGCGGCCCGACGAGCGCGTCAGTCATGAGCCAGCCAGCGACGGATACGCTGGCCCAGCACCTCGCGGCTGATGCCGTAGCGGTCGTGGAGCGTGGGCAGCGCACCGGCGTCGAGGAAGGCGTCGGGCAGTCCGGCGAGCTGGAAGCCAGCCGGCTGCACGCGATGGCGCAGCAGGGCCGACGCCACCGCCTCGCCCAGGCCGCCGATCACCGAATGGTTTTCAGCCACCACCACCAGGCGGGGCCGGGCACCCACGGCCGCCACGATGGTGGCTTCGTCCAGCGGCTTGATGGTCGGGCAGTGCAGCACCGCCACGCCCACGTTGTCGCGCTGCAGGTCGGCCGCCACTTCCAGCGCGCGCATGGTCAGGATGCCGCTGGAGATCACCAGCACGTCGGCGCCCTCGCGCAGCATCTTGGCCTTGCCCAGTTCGAAGCGGTAGCCCTCGATCTCGTCCAGCACGAGCGGCACCTGGCCGCGCAGCAGGCGCATGTACACGGGGCCCGGATGCTCGGCGATCTGCGGCACCGCCTGCTCGATGTCCAGCGCATCGCACGGGTCGACGATGGTCAGGCCCGGCACGCCGCGCATCATGGCCAGGTCCTCGGTGGCCTGGTGACTGGGGCCGTAGCCGGTGGTCAGACCCGGCAGGGCGCAGCAGATCTTCACGTTCAGGTTCTCTTCGGCGATCACCTGGTGGATGAAGTCGTAGGCGCGGCGCGTGCCGAACACGGCATAGGTGGTGGCGAAGGGCACGCGGCCTTCTTTGGCCAGGCCGCCCGCTGCGCCCATCAGCAGCTGCTCGGCCATGCCCATCTGGAAGAAGCGCTCCGGGTAGGCCTGGGCGAACAGGTGCAGGTCGGTGTACTTGGCCAGGTCGGCGGTCATGCCGACCACCTCCGGGCGGCTGGCGGCGTAGTCGACCAGGGCCTTGCCGAAGGGGGCCGCCCGGGTCCGCTGGCCCTCCGAGGCGATGGAGGCGATCATGGCCGACGTGGTCAGCCGGAGCTTCTTCTCTGCGACGGCCTGGCTCATGCTGCGGCTCCTTCGGTGGCGGGGGTGGGACGGCCCGCGTCCAGGATGGACAGCGCCTGCTGCCATTCCGGCGGATCGACGCGGATGAAGTGGTTCTTCTCGCGCTGCTCCAGGAAGGGCACGCCCTTGCCCATGAGCGTGTCGAAGAGGATGACCCGGGGCTTGGCCTCGGCCAGGTCCCGTGCGGCGTCGAATGCAGCAAGCACGGCAGGCAGGTCGTTGCCGTCCACGCGCTGCACGTGCCAGCCGAAGGCGGCCCACTTGTCGACCAGGGGCTCGAAGCCCAGCACCTTGCTGGAGGGGCCGTCGGCCTGCTGGTTGTTGATGTCGACCAGGCAGATGAGGTTGTCCAGGCGGTGGTGGGCGGCGGCCATGGCGGCCTCCCAGGTGGAGCCCTCGTCGAGTTCGCCGTCGCTCATGCTGTTGTAGACGAAGGCGGGGTTGCGCTTGTGCTTCAGGCCCAGGGCCATGCCCACGCCGATGACCAGGCCCTGGCCCAGGGAGCCGCCGGAGATCTCCATGCCGGGCGTGTACGTGGCCATGCCGGACATGGGCAGGCGGCTGTCGTCGCCGCCGTAGGTTTCGAGTTCGGCCTCGTCGATGACGCCGGCCTCGATGAGGGCGGCGTAGTGGGCGATGGCGTAGTGGCCATGCGAGAGCAGGAAGCGGTCGCGACCCTCCCATTCGGGCTCGCCGGGGCGCTGCTTGATGGCATGGCCGTAGGCCACCGCCAGCACATCGGCCCAGCCCAGGGCCTGGCCGATGTAGCCCTGGCCCTGCACTTCGCCCATGCGCAGGGCGTAGCGGCGGATGCGGTAGGCCCGCTCGCGCAAGTTGTTCGTCAGGTCGGACATGAAGGTTCTCGATGGTGGCCGCAAGACAGGGGGGGCGCGGCCGGCATGCGGACGCACCGCGGCATGCGGCGGAAAGATGGGAGCGGGGGGAAGAAGACGGGGCGCGACGCCGGTCAGTGGATCAGCATGCCGCCGTTCACGTCCAGCGTGATGCCGGTGCAGTACGCCGCCAGGTCGCTGCCGAGGAAGACGCAGGCGCCCGCCACGTCGCCCGCACGTCCCAGGCGGGCGAGCGGGATCGTGTCCTCGATCTCCTTCTTGCGCTCCGGGCTCAGCTTGCCCTGGGTGATGTCGGTCTCGATCAGGCCGGGGGTGATGCAGTTGACGCGGATGCCCTCGATGCCGAACTCGCGGGCCATGGCGCGGGCCAAGCCAAGCACGCCGGCCTTGGCGGCCGAATAGTGCGGCCCGCCGAAGATGCCGCCGCCGCGCTGGGCCGACACCGACGAGATGCAAACGATGGCGCCGGACTTCTGCTGGCGCATGGCCGGGAGCACCGCCTGCGACATGTACATCGTGCCGCGCAGGCTCACGTCCAGGATGCGGTCGTAGTCGGCCCCGGTGATGTCCAGCGTCCTCACCGGCTGGGTGATGCCGGCGTTGTTGACGAGGATGTCGATGCGGCCGAAGGCCTTCAGCGCCGCCGCGGCGGCGGCCTCGCAGGCGGCCTTGTCGGTCACGTCGCCGACGACGCCGAGATGGCCCTCGCCCAGGCGGGCGACGGCGGATTCGGGCTCGGCGCGGGCCAGGTCCATGATGACGACGCGCGCGCCCTGCGCGGCCATTTCGCGCGCCGTGGCGAAGCCGAGGCCATTGACTCCGGCACCGCCGGTGATGAGAGCAACCTTGTTTTCTAGCAGCATGTTGTCGGTCTCCTGAAAGAAGAAGGCGGGCCTGGGGCCCGTCCGTGATCTGCGTGCAAACGCACGGGATGGGTCGAGTCGATGGCGGCGATGTTCGACGGCGTGCAGGATGAAGGCAAACGATGATTGATCATCGAAAGATGACGGTTCTTCACCTGATCACCGGGCGAACCCTAGGCCGCGAAATGCCACTCTGCGTGGGTGCTTCGGCGCATCCGCCATGTTGGGCACAGGGTCGTGAGACGACGAAAAGCCCGGCGCACAAAAGGGTGCGCCGGGCGCGGCACGAGGCCGGCATCGAAGGGCAGGAAAGGCGGGCCGAAGCGCCCTTCTGCGGAACTAGAGCGTCCGGGGGTAGAACAGCGGCGCGCCTTCGCAAGGCACGTCCACCCATTCAACCTGGCCTTTGGAGACTTCCGTCACCAGGATCCGCCGTTCGCCCCGGGCGAAGCACAGGTTGGTGGGGCAGGCGCCATCGAGCGCCAGCCGCTCGGCCACGCGCCCGTCGGTGTCGAGCACCGTCACGTTCTTCTGCGCATACACGGTGCAGTAGCAGCGGCCGTCGGCGCCGAACTTCATGCCGTCGGGGCCCTTGAAGCCGGGCTGGTCGTCCGGCTGCAGTACGTTGCCGAAGAGCTCGCGCCTCACCGGCGCGCCGCCGAACACGTCGTAGCGGTACACCTCGCCGGTGAAGGAGGCGTTGGCATACAGCGCGTCGCCGGGTCCGAAGGCGATGCCGTTGGTGAAGCGGATGCCCCGGTCGATGATCCGCACGATCTTCATCGTGCGGGGATCGATGTCGTACACCCGGCCGTCCCAGGCGAAGTCCATGAAGCCCTCGGCGAAGTCCTGGCCATCGAGGAAGTCCGTCATCGCCATGCCGGAGTCGGTCATGTAGAGATGGCCATCCGGCCCGAAGGCCAGGTCGTTGGGGAAGTAGAAGCGCCCGTGCGCATCGTCGCCTTCCAGGCGCTTGACCTCACGCCCGTCCGGGTCGATGCACAGCAGCGCGCGCAGGCCGGCCTCGGCGATCCAGAGCAGGCCGTCGCCGTCGATGGCCAGGCCGTTGGGCCGCCCCTGCGTGTTGCGCACCACGCGGCGCTCGCCCTTCGCACTCAGGTGCGTCACGTTGAGCGCCGCGTTGGACATCTCGGTCACATACATGGCGCCGCCGGGCAGGGACACGGGCCCTTCCGGTGCGCCGACGTTCGAAGCGAAGATTCCTGAAGCCATGAGGGGCCTGCGAAGGTGAGAAGAGAAAAGATCAGTACGCGCCGGCCGAGGGCGGATACACCCGCTTGACCGTGGCCTGCACCGCCGGGTCGGTGATGGTCTCGCTCGTGACCAGCGGCATCACCAAAGCCAACTCTTTCTTTGTCGGCTTGCCCTTGAGGGCGTTGTACACCTGCTCCGTGGCGTCGATGCCCTGGCCGCCGGCCTCCTGCAGGAAGATGCCCTGGATTGCGCCTTCGCGCAGCAGCTTGATGGTGGTGGGGCTGCCGTCGGCCGTCACCACGGCCACCTTGCCGACCAGGTTGCGGGTCTGCAATGCCTTGGCGGCACCGGTGCCGGCCTCGTCGTACATGCCGTAGATGGCCTTGACGTCGGGGTGGGCGGTCAGCAGGTCATTGGCCTGGGCCACGGCCTCGTTCACCGTCAAGCCGCGCGTCTGCAGCATCTGCACCAGGTCGCAGCCGTCCGCCTTGAAGGACTCGGTCGCTCCCTTGAGGTACTTCTGCGCGTTCTCGCGGTCCTGCGGCAGCGACAGCATGCCGACCTTGTTGCCGCCGCGCTCCTTCGCCAGCTTGCATACGAAGCTGCCCTGCGCCTTGCCCGTGTCGTAGTTGTTGGCCGTCACGGCGGAGACGTAGTCGGTCTGGCCGGCCTGGGGCCCGATGCCGGCGAAGGCGATGGGCACCTTCTTGTCCTTCAGGAAGGCGAGGACCGGCGGCGTGCCGGTGGAGTTGACCGGGCCGATGACGATGGCATCGACGCCCTTGGTCACGGCGGTACGGATGTTGTCCATCTGCTTGGCCGGCGAGTTTTCGCTGGTGTATTCGACATAGTTCATGCCCAGCTCGGCCGCTTTGGTCTTCACGCCGTAGCCCACCCATTGCCAGTAGCTGATGTCCAGCGAGGGCGCGATATAGGCCACGGTGAGCTTCTTGTCCTGCGCCTGCGCCGCGGGCGTCAGGACGAGCGCACCGGACAGGGCCAGCGAGCAGATGCCCGCGAGCCGCGCGAGCGTCGTGAGGGAGCGGGATGTCATGGGATGTCTCCTTGGGGTGGGAAAAGGGAGCGGGGGCCGGGGGCCTGCGGGTGGACGCGAAGGCAGCGCCTAGCGCCGCTGTTTGCTGAAACGATCGATCAACGCCGCGGCCAGAATGACCAACCCGGTGACCGTGCCCTGCCAGAAGCTGTTGATGCCGATCAGGTTCACGCCGTTCTGGATCACGGTGATCATCAGCGCGCCGAGCATGGCGCCCACGGCGGAGCCGGTGCCGCCGGCAAGGCTGGCGCCGCCGATCACCACGGCCGCGATGGCCTGCAGCATCAGGGGCGAGCCGGCCGTCGCCTCGGCATTGCTGATGTACGAGATGCTGATGAGCGCGCTGAAGGCCGCCAGCAGGCCCGAGGCAACGTACGCCATCATGCGCACGCCCCGCACCGGAATGCCCAGCAGCCCGGCCGCCTGGCTGCTGCTGCCCACCGCGTAGAGCCAGCGCCCGGCGACCACCTTCTTGAGGCCGAACTCGACGGCCACCAGCAGCACGATGCAGTACAGCACATGGTTCACCAGGCCGGGCACAAGGCTGCCCGCGTTGAGCAGCCAGTAGTCCGGCTCCGGCACCGGCATCGAATGGCCGTTGGTGACGATGAAGGCCAGGCTGGCCGCCACCGCATAGGTGATCAGCGTGACCACGAAGGGCGCCAGCCCCACCCAGGCCACCAGGAAGCCGTTGATGGCGCCGAACACCACGCCCACCGACAGGCCGGCGATGCTGGAGCCCACAGCGCCCAGGCCCTGCGACATGGCCAGTGCGGTCACCATGCCGGCCAGCGAGAACACCGAGCCCACGGACAGGTCGATGCCGCCGGTGACCACCACCAGCAGCACGCCGATGGCCATGATGACCAGGGGCGCAGCGGCCTGCATCACGTTGGCGAAATTGCCCCAGCTCAGGGCTGCTGGAATGAGGGCCCCGACGAACAGTTCGAGCAGCACGATGGCCGCGGCGATGGCGATCTCGGTTCGGTAACCGGCGATCGCGCGCCAGGGCGAGGAGGCCGCGGCGCGCGGCGGGTGGGACGTGCTGCCCAACAGGGAACTCATGTCGATGTCTCCAGGGATTGTTCAGGCGGCCATGCCGGTGGCATCGGCCAGGCGCTCTTCGGTCAGTTCTTCGTGCGCGAGCAGCGCGGTCGGCTGGCCGTCGGGATCGAAGGCGAGCGCAAGGTCGCACACCTCCTTGAGCTCGACGTTCTCGGTGGACCACCAGATGACGGTGGTGCCGCGCGCGGCCAGCTCGCGGATCTGCGCATAGATCTCCTTCTTGGTGCCGATGTCCACGCCGCGCGTCGGCTCCTCCAGCACTAGCACCGACGGCGCCAGCTGCGTCCACCGCGCGATCAGCAGCTTCTGCTGCGTGCCGCCCGACAGGGCACTCGGCAGCTGCCACAGGTGGCCCTTCACGGACAGGCCGTCCATGAGCCGCTGGGCCTGCACCTGCTCGGCCGCGCGCACCCAGATGTCGCCCTGCCGCACGCGGCGGGACGCCATCAGGTTGTCGATGATCGGCAGGCTCAGCAGCAGCCCCTTGTTGGCCCGGTCGCCCGACACGTAGCCCACGCCCGCGGCCAGCGCCTTGCGCGGCGAGCGCGTGTCCAGCACCCGGTCGCGCACGGCCAGCCGCCAGCGTCCCTGCGCCCCGGCGGCGCCGACCAGTTGGTCGATCAGAGCCGACGGGCCCGCAGGCGCCCCTGCCAGCCCGAGCACGCTGCCCGGGGCGATGTGCACCTTCATTCCTTCGCATTCCAGTCGGATCGCATCCTTCGGATCGACTGCCGCGCGCACGCCGCGAGGCGCCGCATGCGGGGCGCGCGCCGCGTCGCCCTGGCCCATGCGCTCGACGATGTCCGCGTCGGTCAGCTGGTCCAAGGGCAGGCGGTCGACCACGGTCGTGCCGTTGCGCAGGATGCTGCAGACATCGGCGATCTCTCGGATCTCGCGCATGCGGTGCGAGACGAAGACCACGCCGATGCGCCGGACCTGCACCAGCCGCCGCAGCACCTCGAACAGCCGCTGCGATTCCGCGGCCGTGAGGTTGGCGGTGGGCTCGTCCAGGAACAGCAACCTTGCGCCCGATGCCAGCGTGCGCGCGATCTCGACGAGCTGACGTTCGTGCAGGCTCAGACGCGCCACGGGCTGGTCAAGGGCACGGTGCGCGAATTCCTCGTCGATGAGCGTCAGCGCTTCCAGCGCCTTGGTTCGCACGGCAGCAGCGTCGACCATCGCCAATGCACGTCGCGCCTGCGGCAGCGCGATGTTTTCGGCCACGCTGAGATGTGGCAGCAGCGCCATCTCCTGGTGGACCACGGCCACCAGCGTGCTCGCGGCCTTGTGGACGTTGTCCAGCGAGCGCGGCTGGCCGTCGAGCGACAGGTCGCCGCTGTCGCGTGGCACGATACCGGTGAGTATCTTGATGAGGGTGGACTTGCCGGCGCCGTTGCCGCCCAGCAGGGCATGAATTTCACCGGCGTGGATGGCGAAGTCCACCCCCTTGAGGACCTGGGTCGGCCCGAAGCTCTTGCGGACACCGCGGGCGACGACGAGGACGCTGGAGGTCATGACGGGTTCCCTGTGCGCGCCCGCTCAGACGGGCCTGAGGCTGCCGCCGCGCACGTCCGCACAGCGTGCAGGTGCCATCCGGTAAAGGCCCGCGCGCGCATGCCGGGCAAGGGTCGGTGAACGAAGCAAGATGAAGTCTCCATGTCCGGGTGCCAGCCCCTGCAAGCGCGGGGGGAACGCACCGCAGAGGCTTGGCACAGCGCCTTGTCATTGGCGTCGAATGGCCCGCATGGTCGCCGCGAAGCGGCATGAGCTCAAGCGATGTCTTCTCAACCTAAGATGACGCCGTTTCAACTGACGCAGGGGTAGACCCTATGGCCGCCATACCGCCCATTTCGAACCTGCAGGCCTTCGAGGCCGTCGCGAGGCGGCGCAGCTTCGCGCTGGCGGCGGCAGAGCTGCATGTGACGGCGTCTGCGATCAGCCACCAGATCGCGCGGCTCGAGGACTTCCTGTCCACGCGCCTGTTCGAGCGCAGCGCCCACGGCGTGCGCCTGAGTGCGGCAGGCGAGCGCTACCTGTCACGCGTCGGCGGTGCGATCCAGGCACTGGGCTCGGCCACCGACGACATGCGCCAGGGTGTGAGCAACAGCCTCTACGTGCACTGTGCCCCCAGTCTGGCCACGCTGTGGCTCATGCCGCGGCTGCGCGAATTCGCCCTCGCCCATCCGGAGATCGCGCTGAACCTGTCAGCGGCCCACACCCACAGCGATTTTGCGCTGGGGCATGCGGACATCGACATCCGCTACGGCGTGCCCAACTGGGGCGACTTGGTGATCGAGCCCCTGTTCGAGGAGCCCATCGTTCCGCTCGCCAGCGCCGCCTACATCGCAGAGAAGGGATTGACGCGGCCCGAGCAGTTGCTGGACGCGACCCTGATCCAGAGCAACGTCAGCGTGGTGCAGTGGTCGGACTGGTTCCGCGCGCACACCAACCGGCGCGCGCCGGAGCGCTTCAGCGTGCGCTTCGACCGCGCGCAGATGTCGCTGGACGCGGCGGCGCAGGGCCTCGGCGTCGCGCTCGAGAGCGCCGTCATGGCCGGCAAGCACGTCCGCGAGGGCCGTCTGCAACCGGTCTTCGGCATGGCGCCCTGCATCAAGGTGAAGGCGCACTTCGCGGTCTACCCGGCGCGGCACTCCAAGCGGCCCGCGGTCGAGGCCTTCCTGGCATGGGTCCACGGGCAGGCGGCGAGAACTTGAGCGGCAGATGGCCAAAGAAGAGCCCCTGCGCCGCTTTCTCCTAAGGATGTGACGACACTCCGGGCCGATACCGGTTTCCTTGACACCGACCGAAGCCTAGTGGCCTCGTAGCTTGAACTTGCGGCTGAATGTTCTTCTTCTCTCCATGACCAAACTCCAGTTTCGTCTTCCACCTTAACGAGGTGTCTCTGAAGCCGGCAACAGCCCAACGCTCCTGCTCTTGCGCAGAGCGAGGCGACCGGTAGGTGTGGAGATCCAAAAGGGTGTTGCACGAGTTCATCCGCGCCCCGGAACCGCCGCATGGTGCGCCAGTGAGGCTTAGCTCAGGCGGCACGGCCACGCCTGTGACTCGTGCCCTACAGGCTTGCAGCTAGCAGCGCGCGTGCCACTGCAACCCAAGAACTCCATCTGCACCTTGGCGGGTGGACCCCGGTCGCCTCTTAGCGGGCTTAGGCAAGGAGGGTGAGACGGGCCCTCCGCAATAGAAAAAATATAGCGCCGCATCTGCAAGCTCGGCCTTGAGACTGTCTCCGTCGGTAGGCCACTGACGCCCTCGGCAATAAATCCTGAACCCTGGACCCTTACAAGCGATGCCGCGCGCCCCATGACCGGCCGTAGTTTTCCACAATGCCAGCAATTGATCTTGCAGCGAGCCGATGGCGCTCTGAGCCTGCCCCTTCACGATGAGCATCACGTGTGTGCCCGCGTCGCCCATGTCTCCTCTTTGCTGGGCCTGGTGGACGTGGACGAGGTTGGACCCAAACGTCGCTCTGACCTGCTGTAGCCAGCGGCTATGCCGCTGGGCTGCGGCTCGGGCAGCGGGGCCCGGATAGACCAAGTCAGTCACATCGATGTCCCTGTAGAGCTCGACACGCAGCACCACGGCTTCTGGATGCGCTCGTGCGATTTCGCTGAGACCGACGCGAAGCCGTGCGAATTTACCGGCTTCACGCCGCTCATGCTGGAGCTCGCGCTCGATCTGCGCTCGGCTATGCAAACCCCTCCTTAGTAAAGCAAGTAGGTCATCCAGTTTTCCAAGCCCGCCCCAAGGATCGCGGCGAAGATCATCCAGAAGCCGCTCCGGCGAATGACTTAAGTGGAGAACAGTCGCTGCCTCTGCGAAGATCACCCTCAGCCGCGGGTGAATCGACGTGGTCAGCGTATGCTTAACGACATCGGCTGCCAGAACCGCGAGCAATTCTAGGAAGCGCTCTGCATCCTTCGAGAGCCAGAGCGTCAGAAGGTGGGGAGCGGCCGCGACCTGCCGGACCCTTGCCCACGCTTCAGTGTGCTGCGGAATGCGTTTTGCAAGCTTTCCGAGCTCTTCCAGCGCGAGGTGGCGGTTCAAGTCGGGCGATAGCGGCACCAGCGCTTGCGCCATCTCCGTGGGAGCGGCGAAGAGCGACGTGGGTAGAGCGCCTTCGTATGCGGCCAACACGTTATCCGTGGATTTCAGCGGCTTTGCAGTCATGGCATCCCCGCGCGCCCCCGGACCTGTGCAAGCGTTTGCGAGCCGTACTGCGCAACGTGCAAAAGAACTCGACCACGCGCGCACCACCGCGCTCGCGCGGGAAGACTGCCGGGCGCTGTCGACTCTGTGCTCAATTCGAATAGCTCTGTATCGGTTCTCATCCGCGCCCCCTTAAATCCATTTAATAAAGCGGTCGCGCGCCCAGTGGAGCGGCACCCGCATAACGGGCGTGCGCATTTTTGGCTTAGGGCCTGGCTTGCTCAGCGGCGCATTGGGAAAGCCCCACATCCGGAACGTGCGCAGTCGATCTATGTTGAGCTTCACGAAAAGCGCAGCAGCGGTAAAGTAAGTACATAGCGCTCGGATGCCATCGATCACGTCGGGCTGATGAAGATCGACCTGCCCGATCATTGGATACCGGTACTTGGTTATTTTTTTATGGCAGTTGAAGAAGCAGGCAGCATCTCCATCGATCATGCCAGCCCACTCAAGACCGAGACCTTCAGCGAACTGCTCGATATCGTCCGCGACCGCGGGTTTGAACACGGCCCATAGATGAACGTGAAAACCTCGAGCACGGCCATGCTCCAAGCCAGACGCCGTGGCGATCAGCGAATTGCCGAACTTGCGGCGCAAGCAGCGTGCGTAATCGTCGCGTAGGCCTGCTAAGCGTCGCGCATCCTCCTGCGCACCGGCATCGGTCGAGGACGGCTCAGACTCGCGTTTCGGCAAATACAGATCAAGGCGAACGCTCACCACGTTGCGATGACGCTGAGCCAGCCAGTCGACGCCGTTCATAAGGCGGGCGAAATTGTCGCGGGCTCCACGGCTGAAGTTATCAACTGCGCTTTTCATTGCAGCAGATTTCAGGCGAAATCGAGCCTTCACCATGACTCGCTCAACATTGGCGGCGATCTCAATGGCCGACTCCTGGGGCATCGGACAGTTCAGGAAGCCGAAAGCCGAGAGCGGCACCTGGCGGATGACGCGCAGGAAAAGCTGCAGTACAGGGTTGAGGGTGTAGCCTAAGTAGGCTGCTTCGATCGCAGGCCAGTCCGCGTTCAGCGCCTTCAGCACGTCCTTGCCGAGATCGGTCAATCGCAGACGCACCATGCCAGCAGGCGCGGGCTCGATGCGCATCAAGGGCTTCTTTTCCCGAGCGATTTTTCGGCCCAACGCCTCAACGTGGGCGATGGGATAGTCGTATGTTGGTGCGAAATGAATGTCACCGTTCGGCAAGTGCTCGTATCGGCTTGCGCTGATAGCTGCTTGCGCAGCACTTGCCAAGCCTGAATCTTTCATGCCGCTCGGTGCTCGATCAGCATTTGGCTTTTTGGACTTCGACATGGTTGATTTATGTTCGTGATGAGGCAGATGCCTCTCGTGTTTGAAAAGGCGTTTTATCTCGTGCGATTAGCAGGAGGTTTAACATCACGTTTTCAATATCAATAGGCACCCACGAATTCGGCTACTGCATCAAGGCCCCTATCTTGGGGCGAGTCCACAGGGTCTCGTCCAAGATTTCATGCGGGGCAGGGGTCGATGTAGGCCGCGCGGTTGCTCGCAGGAGCTCCGCTCGTACCCGTGAGTCAGCCACGAAGCAGACGCCTCTTGACGACACGTTGGGACGGCAAAGTGACTCCGCTGAGAGCGAGAATTCGACCTCGAGAGCGGTAAGCGTTGGATCCGAGCCTGACCCCGAATCCAGCGCATCGAGACCGCGGTTGGCTAGGCAGTTCGCTTGCTTGCTTGAGCTTCAGCCCAGTGCACGATGTCCTTGGCGAACCAGAGGGGGATGCGGCTATTGTTCAAGTAGAACGGTTGCGGAAACGTGGGGTCGTAGTAACGGCTGCCCTCTTTAAGCCAAAGATCCAGCATAGATTTTTCGATGGGCAGCCAATCCACGAGCTCCTCCTTTCGCAACAATGCGAGATCGGCAAGTTGTGCGCGAGCGTCGGAGCACTTCACCGGCTCGTTAGACGGTGTCATTCGCGACTCGGCCGCCTCGAGAACCTTGAGTTCAGGTGCGTCGACAAGCTTCATCAGATGCTTCCAAGGAGGGTTGATGCCGCGGCGACGCAGGTCTTGGATGCCGCGCTCCACCACCTTCAGGTGGGCTTTGCCGCGTGCCGCGTTCAGTTGGTCTTCGTAAGCGTCGTCGTTGCGTTCGTTCAGTTGGTCAGTCAAGAAAGTTCTCCGGTTAAAGACTGGTTGGGTTGGGTTGTCGCGACCAACCGGATTGAACGCCTTCCATTCCATACCGAAAAGCTGCGGCAGGTAGCTGTTCGCACTTGACAGAGCGACCGACTCCTGCTATGCAACTCAACGCGAAGACGCTCCAAATGCCACAGGATCGATGAATTTCGAGCAACAGTTAGCAAAGCTCGCACTCATGCTTTGCCTTTCGCGTATCGAATCAGGATTCACCCATTGCAGGTGAATCTCTATTTCTGGAAGGGCAGTCTTGCTCCAACTGGCCCCTGGCGAAGCTTGTTCGATGACCAAACCCTACGGCTCCTATCGAGGGCGTCCGACCCTGGCACCGAGCCTTATCGCCTTGGTTGCCTTATCTTCAGCACGTCTTCGACGCGTCCGAGGACGCAATTGTCGATTCAAGTACGGAATACCTACTTACAGGTACGTCGGACTATGCGCCGGACTTGCTGATGCGCGCCGCTGGGCAAAACCTGCGACTGATCTTTCCTGCGCTTCTTCCTTGTCCCGATCAGATAGGCTTCTCGGTACCCGGTATATCTCCGCGCTGATCGCCCCTGAGCTTGACAGTAAAACATCCTTCAACTAAAACACAAGTGTTTGGGGGAAAATAAGATTATTATTTAAATTGTTGACGAAGCGTTCTATTAGAGTGTGAGGCGCATGCGCGTCATGCCGGCGAACTGCGCAGAAGCGAGGGCCCAGCCACTCATGATTTTTAATAATTATTTTCCAACGAGATCAATATTCTATTTCTCACCCCGAAAAATCAGCGTGCGGCCTATTGTGATTTAAAATTCTTCAGACTTGCCTACGCTCATTCACTGTCTATCTTGGCGTTCAACCAGTTGGTCTGCAGGCCATTCGGCACTAGGGCTAATAGCGCTTTTTTCTGTTTTTCTTTCTTGGGTGGCGGCCAGTGGCCCTCGTGATCTATAGCTTTAAGCCACCGGACCAGCTTGCCCTCATTCAGACTTGGATCTTCCTCTTTTGTGTTTAATTCTTGTATTACATACCTTACTGCAGCCGCTCTACTTTTCCAGCGCCTCGATCTTGCAATGGCGTATGCTGCGTCCCGCAGCTGATTAGTTTTTTTCGCCCCATTAGCAGCGTACTTACGCGCTAGATATGACTGAATGTTTTTGTATATGGGAATTTCTGGAGATAAGTCGGTTCTTCCAATAAAATTCAGAGTTCCCTGCCTACGATGAGCAGCCGCAAGAAAAAGAAACGACGTCACGACCTTTTTCTTTTTGAACAACGTGAATGCTTTTATCGACAGCAATAGACCCTCAAAGCAAATTATCCAGTCATTAACAAAACGGTCTGATTTAAAATTAGAATTTAGGTATGGATTAAATTCGTCGTAAGATAATTCTCCAAATTTAAAAAATTGAGGATTCTCAATGACAATTTTTGAGCATCCTATGCAAAAATCTAGGCATTCGATTTCATCCCATTTGTGGTATTCACCAATCCAGTTCTTGAAATATGAATATACCACTGATATTTCAAAATTAACTGTCTCAATTAAAAATTGAAGGGATTTAGTATTAGCTTTAGAGTGCTTTAGTTCAATTTTCTTGAACAATTTTGAGAACGGATTTTCGTCTGTCGTCATTCTTTAAACACTAGGTTGGCCCACCATTGCATCATCTCAGAACGTTGCTTCAGATAAGTCGAGCGGTTGTAAGCTGCTCGAGCCTGATTTCTTTCGACGTGCGCAAGTTGCCGTTCAATGACATCCGGCGGCCAGCCTTGCTCGTTCGCCATAGTTGAAAAAAGCGCACGAAACCCATGGGCGGTGGCGCAGTTCTTGTAACCCATCCGCGCCAAGGCACTGTTGAATGTGTTTTCGCTCAATGGCTTGCTCGGATAGAAGGGACTAGGAAAGACAAGTTCTCGTGTTCCGCTCAAAGGCCGCATCGCTTCGATTACCTCCACGGCCTGCGTCGACAGAGGCACCACGTGCTCACTGCGCATCTTCATTCGCTCAGCCGGGATGCGCCACTGTCTCGACTCCAAATCGAACTCGCTCCACCGCGCACCACGCACCTCTCCCGGCCTTGTGGCCGTCAGCAGCAAAAGTCGCAGACCGTTGACTGTGTGGGGATCTCCCGAGTAGTCGTTCAGTTGCCTAACGAAATTCGGTAGCTCCGGCTTTGAGAGGGCAGGCCGGTGCTGCACGCGGCGAGGGCGCAAGATGTCGGAAGGCACTAAGTCGACCATCGGATTGCTGTCAACTCGCATGTGAGTCACACCGTAGCGGTAAACCGACTTGATGCGTTGGAGCACACGCATGGCGACCTCCGACGCGCCACGCTTCTCGATTCCCTTGACCAAGTCCATGACGACGCGTGGCGTTACCGACGTGGCAGGCAGCGCTCCGATTACCGGGTAGACATCCGCTTCAAGCGACGCACGGGTGCGCTGGAGCGTTACAGCCTCCCAGCGCCCCGCCTGATGAGCCAGCCACTCTTTCGTAAGGGCCTCGAACGTGTTGACGGCATCACTGTCTGCGGCCTGCTTAGACAGCTTCTTCTGGACCATCGGGTTCACACCTGAACTCAATGTCTTTCGCTCCCGCTGCAGGCGTTCTCGCGCCTGCACGAGGCTGACCTCTGGGTAGACGCCGAACGCCATCGTGAAGCGCTTGCCAGCGAAGCGATAGTCCCAGCGCCAGTACTTGCCGGACTTGTTGACGAGGAGGTACATGCCACTGCCATCGGCCATCTTGCGTGGCTTGTCAGAGGGCTTGGCGTTGCGGCATGCAAGGTCGGTCAAAGGCATGACGGTATCTTCGCACACAGGCCTCTAAAGTACCGCCAGAACTACCGTCGAATCCGTTGGCTGGGGTGAGTTGCCGTTGCCGATTGTTGTGCAACAAAGCACGTCCGTTCAGAGGCAACTAGACGTAGATTGGCAACCGTTGGTCGCCAGCAGGTCTCGGTGTGGTGCCCCCAGCAGGAATCGAACCTGCATCTGCCCCTTAGGAGGGGGCCGTTCTATCCATTGAACTATAGGGACCGGGGCACTGGCCGCGGGCCGTGGGAGGCCGGCGGCAGGCCCGCGACTTTAACCCAAGCGGCCGGCCTCGCCGCGCAGGGCCAGCACGTCCGCATGCAGGCTCTGGGCCCAGCCGCGGCGGTCGCGGCCCTCGGGGCTCTGGGGCTCGCCGAACTGCACCACGGCCACCAGCGGTGGCGCGCGCAGGGTGCGCCAGAGCGAGCTGATCAAGGTGTCGTCGTCGACGTAGACGGGCGCAAAGCTCACGTCGCCCGTGGCGGCATCCAGGAAACGAAGCGCCACCGGCTGCACCGGCGCATCGGCCGAGATGGCCGACTGCAGCAGGTTGGCATGGAAGGGCAGCAGGCCGCGGCCGTCGCTGGTGGTGCCTTCGGGGAAGACGGCGATGCGGTCGCCCGCGCGCAGCGCCTCCGCCATGTGGTGTGCCACGCGCAGCGCATCGCGGCGCTTTTCGCGCTCGATGTAGAGCGTGCCGGCGCCGGTGGCCAGCGTGCCGATCAGCGGCCAGTGCCGCACGGCCGACTTGGAAACGAAGCGCACATGGCGGGCCGCATGCAAGGTCATGATGTCCAGCCACGAGACATGGTTGGCCACCACGAGCACCGGCCCCGTCTGGGGCACGGGCCCGCGCACCACCAGGCGGATGCCCAGCAATTGCAGCGCGCGCTGGGCCCAGCGCTCCACCTGATCGGCCCGCGCCGGCGCATCCAGCGCGTCGAAGCGGCGGCGGATGATCCACCAGCCCCGCAGGGCATGGGCCAGCAGCCGCACGAGGCGGCCCAGCGCGATGAGGGATCGGGGCATGGGTGTCGGTCGACGGACGCGAAGGAAGCCGGCGTGCCGCTCAGGCGGCCTCGTGCACCAGCTGTCCGCCCACGAAGGTCGCGCGCACGGCACCCCCCAGCGCGTGGCCGGCGAAGGGCGTGTGCTTGCCCTGGCTGCGCAGCGCCTCGGGCAGCACTTGCCATTCGCGGCGCGGGTCGGCCACCACCACGTCAGCAGGGCCGCCCACGGCCAGGCGGCCGAGTTGCGCGCCGGTCTCCCCCAGGAGGCGCGCCGGCGCCTGGGTGATGGCCTGCACGGCGCGCGACAGTCCGGCGCCACTGCGCTCCGCCCATAACAGGGCCAGGGGAAGCAGCAGCTCCAGGCCGGTGGCGCCGGGCTCGCTCTCGGCGAAAGGCAGGGTCTTGGCATCGGCCTCGACCGGCGTGTGGTCGGAGACCAGCGCGTCGATGGTGCCGTCGGCCAGCGCGGCCGACAGCGCATCGCGGTCGCGCTGCTGGCGCAGCGGCGGCGTCAGGCGCGCGCGGCTGTCGAAGAAGCCGATGTCGGTGTCGGCCAGATGCAGCGAGTTGATGCTGACGTCGCAGCTCACCGGCAGGCCTGCCGCCTTGGCCTCGCGCACCAGCTGCACGCCGGCCGCGCTCGACAGGCGGCACAGGTGCACGCGGGCGCCGGTGGTCTTCATCATCTCGAAGATGGTGAACAGGGCGATGGTCTCGGCGGCCACGGGCACGCCCGACAGGCCCATGCGCGTAGCCAGGGCCCCGCTGGCGGCCACGCCCTTGCCCAGGTCGCGGTCCTGCGGGCGCAGCCACACGGTGTAGCCGAAGGTGCTGGCGTACTGCAGCGAGCGCTGCAGCACCACGTTGCCGGACAGCGGCACCTCGGCCTGGCCGAAGCCGATACAGCCGGCCTCGGTCAGCTCGGCCATCTCGGTCAGCACCTCGCTCTTGAGGCCGCGCGTGAGCGCGCCTTGCGGAAAGAGGCGGGCCTTCTGCAGCTTCTCGGCGCGGAACTTGAGCATCTCGACCAGGCCGGGCTCGTCGAGCACCGGGTCGGTGTCGGGCGGGCAGACCAGGCTGGTCACGCCGCCGGCTACGGCCGCGGCCATTTCGCTTTCGAGCATGCCTTCGTGCTCGTAGCCGGGCTCACGCAGACGCGCGGCCAGGTCGACCAGGCCGGGCAGCACCAGGCAGCCGCTCGCATCGATGGTGCGCTCGGCGTTGAAGCCAGCAGGCACCTCGCCGATGCCGGCGATGCGGCCATCGGCGATGGCCACGTCAGCCACGCCATCAAGGCCCGAGGCCGGATCGATCACCCGGCCGTGTTGGATCAACGTATTCATCATTCTTCCCATCAGCAAATGGCGTCCGAGCGGCGTAGCGAGCGCGTCGAGCTTGTGCCGAGCAGCGCAGCCGTACTCATGTACGGCGAGCAGCGCAGGCGCAAGATCGGCGCGCGCAGTAGCCGAGCGGGCGCCATTTCATGCTTCGTTACCTGCCACGATGCTCATGACGGCCATGCGGACCGCGATGCCGAAGGTCACCTGCGGCAGGATCACGCTCTGCTTGCCGTCCACCACCTCCGAGGCGATCTCCACACCGCGGTTGATGGGCCCCGGGTGCATCACGATGGCGTCGGGCTTGGCCAGCTGCAGCTTCTCGGGCGTGAGGCCGTAGGTCTTGAAGTACTCCTGGCTCGACGGCAGAAGCGCGCCGCTCATGCGCTCGTTCTGAAGGCGCAGCATGATGACCACGTCGCAGTCCTTGATGCCCTCTTCGAGCTTGTGGAAGACCTTGACGCCCATCGGCGCCAGGTCGCCCGGCACCAGGGTGCGCGGGCCCACCACACGCACCTCGGCGGCGCCTAGCGTGGTCAGCGCGTGGATGTCGGAACGGGCCACGCGCGAATGCAGCACGTCGCCCACGATGGCCACCGTCAGGTTGGAGAAGTCCTTCTTGTAGTGGCGGATGGTGTACATGTCGAGCAGCCCCTGCGTGGGGTGCGCATGCCGGCCATCGCCGGCATTGATGACGTGCACATGCGGCGCCACATGCTGCGCGATCAGGTAGGGCGCGCCCGATTCGCTGTGCCGCACCACGAACAGGTCGGCCGCCATCGCGCTCAGGTTGGCGATGGTGTCCAGCAGCGTCTCGCCCTTGGCGGTGGAGCTGCGGGCGATGTCGAGGTTGATGACGTCGGCCGACAGCCGCTTGGCCGCGATCTCGAAGGTGGTGCGGGTGCGCGTGCTGTTCTCGAAGAAGAGGTTGAACACGCTCTTGCCGCGCAGCAGCGGCACCTTCTTGACCTCGCGGTCGCTCACGCTGACGAAGTTGGCGGCGGTGTCCAGGATCTGCGTGACGATGGCCTTGGGCAGGCCCTCGATGGACAGCAGGTGGATCAGCTCGCCGTTCTTGTTGAGCTGGGGATTGCGTTTGTAGAGCATCAGGCCTGCTCCTCAACGTTGAAACGCAGGCTGCCATCGTTGCCCCGGGCGAGCGCCAGCAGTTGCGTGTCGGGCAGCGTGAGATGGGCCGCCGCGAAGTCCGCCGCCACCGGCAGCTCGCGCCCGCCCCGGTCCACCATCACCGCGAGCCGCACGCAGGCCGGACGGCCGAAGTCGAACAGCTCGTTGAGCACCGCGCGGATGGTGCGGCCGGTGTAGAGCACGTCGTCCAGCAGCAGCACATCGCTGCCGTCGACGTCGAAGGGCAGTTGCGTCTGCGCGCTGGCGGCCATGCCGCGGCGGGCGAAGTCGTCGCGGTGCATCGCGGAGGAGATGACGCCGGGCGCGCCGGCCAGGCCCAGGTCTTTCTGCAGCCGCTCGACCAGCCAGGCGCCGCCGGAGGTCACGCCCACCAGGCGGGTGTGGTCGCGCATCAGCGGCTTCACGCCGGCCAGCAGCGTCTGGTAGAGCCCCTCGGCATCGGGCAATGCGTTCACGGAAGGTTCCTCAGGAATTGTTCAAGGATGATGCAGGCGCTGGCGGCGTCGGCGTCGCGCGCGCCGGAGGCGATGGCCTCGGTGGTGCTGTAGCGCTCGTCCACCTGGTAGACCGTCAGGCCGAAGCGGCCGTGCAGCTGGCGGGCAAAGCGCTGGGCGGCGCGGGTGTTGTCGTGCGCGGCGCCATCGGGGTGGTAGGGCACGCCCACCACCAGCGCGTCGGGCTGCCATTCGCGGATGCGGGTCTGGATCTGCACGAAGCGGGCGTCGCCCTCGGCCTTGATCGTGGCCTGCGGCGTGGCGTTGCGCAGCAGGCGGTTGCCGCTGGCCACACCGGTGCGCTTGAGGCCGAAGTCGAAGGCGAGGAAGCTCTGGAAGTGCGCGGGGACGTCGACGTTCTCAGGCATGGCCGGCTTCCGGCGACAGGGTCCAGGCAGCCAGGCCGAGCAGCGACAGGGCCTTGTCATAGCGCTGCTCCACCGGCGTGTCGAAGATGACGGCCGGGTCGGCGCCCACGGTGAGCCAGGCGTTCTCGGCGATCTCGGATTCGAGCTGGCCCTGCTCCCACGACGAATAGCCCAGGGTGACCAGCACCTTGCGCGGGCCGGCACCGGTGGCCATGGCCTCCAGCACGTCCTTGGAGGTGGTCATCTCCAGGCCGCCGGGGATGGTCATGGTGGAGGCGTAGACCGACTGCGGCTTGCCGTCGTCGGCCGGCGGGGCGCCGGTGGTGTCCTCGCCCACGACGGGCTCATGCAGCACGAAGCCGCGTTCGGTCTGCACCGGTCCCCCCTGGAAGACGGGGGCATCGTCGAGGTCGGGGCGCGCCAGGCGCAGTTCGATCTTCTGGAACAGGCCCTTGAGGTCGATGTCGCTCGGCTTGTTGATGATCAACCCCAGCGCGCCGCGCTCGCCGTGCTCGCACAGGTAGACGACGCTGCGGCTGAAGGCCTGGTCCTGCATGCCCGGCATCGCGATGAGGAAGTGATGCGTGAGATTGGTCAGGGCAGAATCGACGGACATATGCCTCCAATTTTAGTGGCCGTCGACAAGCCCTTCGCCCGGGGGCTCATGTGGTTCCGGCGCGACCTGCGGGTGCAGGACAACGCGGCGCTCTACCACGCGCTGCGCAGCTGCCGCGAGGTGGTCTGCGCCTTCGTCTTCGACCGGGCGATCCTCGACGCCCTGCCCCGCCGGGACCGGCGGGTCGAGTTCATCCAGGAGTCGGTGTTGCAGTTGCAGGCCGCCCTGCGCGGCATGGGCGGTGACCTGGTGGTGCGCCATGCCGTGGCCGAGGAAGACATCGCCCCCCTCGCCCGCCAGCTGGAGGTACAGGCCGTCTTCGCCAACCGTGACGACGAGCCCGCCGCGCTGGACCGCGACGCCCAGGTGCTCGGCGCCCTGGCCAATGCGGGCGTGAGCTTCCAGACCTTCAAGGACCATGTGGTCTTCGAGCGGGACGAGGTACTGACCCAGGCCGGCGGCGTCTATTCGGTGTTCACGCCCTACAAGCGCGCGTGGATGGCCAAGGCGGAAGACGCCTTCTACCTGAGCCCCTACCCGGTGGAGCGCTACGCCGACGCCCTCATCCCCACGCCGGCCGAGCACCGCACCGAGGTGCCGGCCCTGGCCGAGCTGGGCTTCGAGCCCACCAACCTGCACGAGCTGGGCCTGGGCGGCGGCATGGCCGGCGCGCGGCAGCTCTTCGACGAATTCGTCGGCCGCATCGACCGCTACGACAGCACGCGCGACTTTCCCGCCGTGCGCGGTCCCAGCTACCTGGGCGTGCACCTGCGCTTCGGCACGCTGTCCATCCGCGAGGCGGCGGCCACCGCCCATGCCCTGGCCGGCAACGGCAGCCGCGGCGCCGCCACCTGGCTGGGCGAGCTGATCTGGCGCGACTTCTATGCCCAGGTGCTGGCCCACCGTCCCGACCTGGCCGAGGGCAAGAGCTACAAGCCCGAGTACGACCGCATCCGCTGGCACCACGGCAAGCATGCCGACCAGCTCTTCGCCGCCTGGTGCGAGGGCCGCACCGGCTATCCGCTGGTGGACGCCGGCATGCGCCAGCTGGTGCAGTCGGGCTACATGCACAACCGGCTGCGCATGGTGACCGCAAGCTTCCTGTGCAAGGACCTGGGGTTGGACTGGCGCCGCGGCGAGGCCTTTTTCGCCGAACACCTGAACGACTTCGAGTTCGCCTCCAACAATGGCGGCTGGCAGTGGGCCAGTTCGAGCGGCTGCGACGCACAGCCCTACTTCCGCATCTTCAACCCGGTGACGCAGAGCGAGCGCTTCGACCCGGATGGCAAGTTCATCCGCCGCTATGTGCCCGAGCTCGCCAGGCTGTCGAACAAGATGATCCATGCGCCGTGGCTGGCCAAGCCCGTCGAACTGCAGGCCGCCGGGCTGCGCATCGGGCACGACTATCCAGCGCCGGTGGTGGACCATGGCGAGGCGCGGCAGCAGACGCTGGAGCGCTATGCAGTGGCGCGGGAGAGCGCGGAGCGGGCGGCCTGAGAGGAATGGCTCATGGCGCTCGCGTTGGGCGATGTGCCCAGCGCGCGACTCCCCGCCGCATTCAGCCGGCCGCCGTGCGCCGCTGCAGCAGCTGCGCCGCCACCGCGACGGCGATCACCTCGGGCTCCTTGCCTGTCACACCTGGCACGCCGATGGGACAGGTGATGCGCGCCATCTCGGCCTCGCCGAAGCCGCGCGCTTCCAGCCGATGCCGGAAGGTGGCCCATTTGGTCTTGCTGCCGATCAGGCCGACATAGGGCAGATCGCCACGCTCACGCAGGCGCCGGAGGCAGGCGATGACGATGTCCAGGTCTTCCGCATGGCTGAAGCTCATGATGAGCACATGCGTGCCGGGCAGCAGCGTGGCGACGGCGTCCTGCACCGGCTCGCTGTGCTCGGTCTGCACCTGGGCCGGCAGTGCCTCGGGAAAGACGCCGTCGCGGCTGTCGATCCAGCGCACCGAGTACGGCAGCGTGGCCAGCAGCCGCGCCAGCGCCAGCCCCACATGGCCGCCGCCGAAGATGGCGACGGGCGCGAGGTGCTCGGTGAGCTGACGGCGCAGTTCGGTCGCATCGGCCGCACCCACGCGGCGCATCGACAGGTGCACCACGCCGCCGCAGCACTGGCCCAGGCTGGGGCCGAGCGGGTAGCGCTTGCGCAGCGGCTCGGCATCGGAGCCCGTCGCCGCCCGCAGCAGCGCGCGCGCCTCGTCGATGGCCTGGAACTCCAGCTGGCCTCCGCCGATGGTCGCCGTCAGGCCCTGGGCCCACACCAACATCCAGGTGCCGGCCTCACGCGGCGCCGAGCCTTCGGTCGCCTCGACGCGCACCAGCACGCCGTCTTCACGGGCCAGGCGGGCCAGGACTTCGTCGAGGGCGCCGGTGCTCATCGCGCGCCCCCAGGCAGCGGCGCGGACCGGTGCCGCGCAGCACCCCGGGCGGAGCCCGCAGGCGCCGTCATCAATGGAAACACGGCCGCGCCGCGGCGCAGGTATAAAGCCGCGCCATGACCAAGAACACCCTCTCGCGCCTGGGCCTGCTGGCCGCCTGCACCGGGGCCGCCGCATGGCTGGCCGGCTGCGGCAGCACCGGCTCCACGGTGCCGGGCCAGATCTCCGACGCCACGGCGCCACGCGAAGCGGTGGCCGCCGCCGAACCTGCGGGCAGCTCGCGCGCCCGCACGCCGCGCGAGTACCGGCAGGACGCGGCCCGCCATGTCTACGCCCGCAACGCGACGCGCATTTACGCGGGCAAGCTGCCACCCATGCTCTACGCCGTCGGCGTGCTGGAAGTGAAGCTCGACGCGCGCGGCCAGGTCACCGGCATGCACTGGCTGCGGGCGCCGAAGCACGCACCGGACGCCATCGCCGGCATCGAGCGCACCGTGCTGGCCGCCGCGCCTTACCCGGTTGCCACGCGGCTCGGCCCTGTCGTGTGGACCGACACCTGGCTGTGGGACAAGAGCGGCCGCTTCCAGCTCGACACGCTGAGCGAGGGCCAGCTGCAGCAGTGAGACAGGCCCGCCGCTGCCGAACCGATGCAGGGGCGGGCGATGCATTCAGGAACCCCGGTACGTGGAGTAGCTCCACGGGCTCACCAGCAGCGGCACGTGGTAGTGCTGGTCGGTGTGGGCCACGCCGAAATCCAGCGCCACGCGGTTGAGGAAGTTGGGCTGCGGCAGCTCGACACCGCGCGCCTTGAAATATCCCGCTACATCGAACACCAGCCGGTAGGTGCCGGCCTTGAGGCTGTTGTTGTCGTACAGCGGCCCGTCGCTGCGGCCGTCGTGGTTGAGGGTGAAGCGCCGCACCAGCGTGGCCGCCTCACCGTCCGTCGTGTAGAGCGCCACCTCCATGCCGGCGGCGGGGCAGCCGTGCATCGTGTCCAGTACGTGGGTGCTCAGGCCCATGGGGCATCTCCTTGCGAGTCGTTGAAAGGGACGGCGAAGCCTACCGGGGCGCGACCGGCGCGATCCGTCCACAAAAGTGTATACACATTTGTGTCGTGAAGCTATCATGCCCGCCATCATGGAGCCGACCACGACACGCGCGATCGTCGATGCCCTGACCCGGGCCATCGTCGAACATCGGCTGCAGCCAGGCAGCAAGCTGGCCGAGCAGAAGCTGGCCGACCACTTCGGCGTCTCGCGCACGCTGGTGAGGCAAGCTTTGTTCCAGCTCTCGCAGAACGGGCTGATCCGACTGGAACCCGCGCGCGGTGCCTTCGTGGCCGCGCCCTCGGCCGACGAGGCCCGCCAGGTGTTCGGCGTGCGCCGCATGCTGGAGGCCGAGATGGCGCGCGAGTTCGCCCGCCAGGCCACGACGGCGCAGATCAAGGCCCTGAAGGAACACGTTGCACAAGAAAAGGCCGCCGTGGCCGGGGAGGACGTGGAAGGTCGAACCGAGCTGCTCGGCGACTTCCATGTGCGCATGGCGGAGCTGATGGGCAATCAGGTGTTGGCGCAGATCCTGAGCGATCTGATCTCGCGCTGCGCCCTGATCACGCTCATGTACCAGAGCGCCGCCGAGGCCGCGCATTCCAACGACGAGCATGCCGACATCGTCCGCGCCCTGGCGGCGCGCGACGGCGACAAGGCCGCCCGGCTGATGACCGAGCACCTGCAGCACGTCGAGGACAACCTCACCCTGGACCGCAAGGTTCCCACCAGCGACATCACGCTGGCGCTTTCCTGAGACCCCCATGCCCACCGTCTACGACGCCACCCTTCCCTATCCGCGCGACCTCGTCGGCTACGGCCGCGACGTGCCGCATGCCCGCTGGCCGGGCGGTGCCCGCATCGCGGTGCAGTTCGTCCTCAACTACGAGGAGGGCGGCGAGAACAACGTGCTGCACGGCGACCCGGGCTCGGAGCAGTTCCTGTCCGAGATGTTCAACCCGGCGAGCTACCCCGACCGGCACATGAGCATGGACGGCATCTACGAGTACGGCTCGCGCGCGGGCGTGTGGCGCATCCTGCGCGAGTTCGAGCAGCGCGGCCTGCCGCTCACGGTGTTCGGCGTGGGCATGGCGCTGCAGCGCTACCCCGAGCTGGCCGTCGCCTTCAAGGAGCTGGGCCACGAGATCGCCTGCCACGGCTGGCGCTGGATCCACTACCAGAGCGCCGACGAGTCGCTGGAGCGCGAGCACATGCGCCTGGGCATGGAAGCGATCGAGAAGCTCACCGGCGAGCGCCCGGTCGGCTGGTACACCGGGCGCGACAGCCCGCGCACCCACCGCCTGGTGGCCGACGACGGCGGCTTCGAATACGACAGCGACTACTACGGCGACGACCTGCCCTTCTGGATGAAGGTGCAGAAGACCGACGGCAGCGTGGTGCCGCAACTGATCGTGCCCTACACGCTGGACTGCAACGACATGCGCTTCGCCCTGCCCCAGGGCTATTCGCATGCCGACCCCTTCTTCCAGTACATGAAGGACAGCTTCGACGCGCTCTATGCCGAGGGCGACCCGGCGGGGCTGGACCGGCCCAAGATGCTGAGCATCGGCATGCACTGCCGCCTGCTGGGCCGCCCGGGCCGCATCACGGCGCTGCAGCGCTTTCTGGACCACATCGGCCGCCACGACAAGGTGTGGGTCTGCCGTCGCGTGGACATCGCGCGCCACTGGCGCCAGACATACCCCTTCACCGACGCGGCCTGAGGAGACACGACCATGGCCCTGACCATCGAACAACTCAACGCCGCCTCCGCCGCCGACGCCGTCGCACTGCTGGAAGGCACCTACGAGCATTCGCCCTGGGTCGCCGAAGGCGCGCTGGCCGAGCGGCCCTTCCGCTCGCTGCAGCACCTCAAGGCCGCCATGGCCCAGGTCGTGACGCGCGCACCGGCCGAGCAGCAGCTCACCCTCATCCGCATGCACCCGGAGCTCGCCGGCAAGGCGATGGAGAGCAACGCCCTCACCGCCGAATCGACCAACGAGCAGAGCAAGGCGGGCCTGACGGCCTGCACGCCCGAGGAGCTGGCGCGCATCCGCGAGCTCAATGCGGCCTACGGCCAGAAGTTCGGCTTCCCCTTCATCCTGGCCGTGCGCGGCCCGCGCGGCACCGGCCTGCCCAAGGCCGAGATCCTGGCCACCTTCGCACGGCGGCTGAACAACCACCCGGACTACGAGCGGGCCGAGGCGCTGCGCAACATTCACCGCATCGCGGAGATTCGCCTCAACGACAAGTTCGGCGTCTCGCCCGAGCTGGGCAACCAGGTGTGGGACTGGCAGGAACAGCTGGCCGTGCACAGCGACCCCGGCTTTGCCGAGCAGGGTCAGCTCACCGTCACCTACCTCACCCAGGCGCACCGTGCCTGCGCGCTGCAGATCAGCACCTGGATGCACGAGGTGGGCTTCGATTCGGTGGAGATCGATGCGGTCGGCAACGTCATCGGCCGCTACGAGGCCGAGGGCTTCGTCACCAGCGGCGGTGCCGTGCCCGGCGCGCCCACGCTGCTCACCGGCTCGCACTACGACACCGTGCGCAACGGCGGCAAGTACGACGGCCGGCTGGGTATCTTCGTGCCCATGGCGTGTGTGAAGGAACTGGCCCGCCAGGGCCGCCGGCTGCCCTTCGCCTTCGAGGTGGTGGGCTTCGCGGAAGAGGAAGGCCAGCGCTACAAGGCCACCTTCATCGGCTCGGGCGCGCTCACCGGCCACTTCAACCCAGCCTGGCTGGACCAGGCCGATGCCGACGGCATCACCATGCGCGAGGCCATGCAGCAGGCCGGCCTGAAGATCGAGGACATCCCGAAGATCCAGCGCGACCCGGCCAAGTACCTGGGCTTCATCGAGGTGCACATCGAGCAGGGCCCGGTGCTCAATGAGCTGAACCTGCCGCTGGGCATCGTCACCTCCATCAACGGCGGCGTGCGCTACGTGGGCGAGATCCACGGCATGGCCAGCCATGCCGGCACCACGCCCATGGACCGCCGCCGCGACGCGGCCTGTGCGGTGGCCGAGCTGATCCTTGCGGCCGAGAAGCGCGCCCGCCAGGACGCCGACTCGGTCGCCACCGTGGGCATGCTGAATGTGCCGGGCGGCTCAATCAACGTGGTGCCGGGCCTGGCCAAATTCAGCCTGGACATCCGCGCGCCACGCGACGACCAGCGCAATGCCGTCATCGCCGATGCGTTGGCCGCGCTGGAGGAGATCTGCACCCGCCGCGGCCTGCGCTACACGCTCGAAGAAGCCATGCGCGCCGCCGCCGCACCCAGCCATCCGGATTGGCAGGCCCGCTGGGAGACTGCTGTCGAATCGCTCGGCGTGCCACTTTTCCGCATGCCCAGCGGCGCCGGCCACGACGCCATGAAGCTGCACGAGGTCATGCCGCAGGCCATGCTCTTCGTGCGCGGCCTCAACGGCGGCATCAGCCACAACCCGCTCGAATCCACCACCAGCGACGACATGCAACTGGCCGTGCTCGCCACGCAGAAGCTGCTGGACAACCTCGCGAAAGAACAACGATGACCGACTACGCCCAGCTCGACGCCTGGATCGACGCCCATTTCGACGAGGAGGTGAAGTTCCTTCAGGAGATGGTGCGCGTGCCCACCGACACCCCCCCGGGCAACAACGCGCCGCATGCCGAGCGCACCGCCGAGCTGATCGCCGGCTACGGCTTCGAGGCCGAGAAGCACGCCGTGCCCGCGCAGGAGGTCAAGGACTACGGCCTCGAGTCGATCACCAACCTGATCGTGCGCCGCCGCTATGGCGACGGCGGCCGCACCGTGGCGCTCAATGCCCACGGCGATGTGGTGCCGCCCGGCGAAGGCTGGACGCACGACCCGTACGGCGGCGAGATCGTGGACGGCAAGCTCTACGCCCGCGCCGCGGCCGTGAGCAAGAGCGACTTCGCCAGCTTCACCTTCGCCGTGCGTGCGCTGGAGGCAGTCGCGAAGCCGGCCAAGGGCGGGGTCGAGCTGCACTTCACCTACGACGAGGAGTTCGGCGGCATCCTGGGCCCCGGCTGGCTGCTGAAGAACGGCCTCACGAAGCCCGACCTGATGATCGCCGCCGGCTTCAGCTACGAGGTGGTCACGGCCCACAACGGCTGCCTGCAGATGGAAGTGACGGTGCACGGCAAGATGGCCCACGCCGCCATTCCCACCACGGGCGTGGACGCGCTGCAAGGCGCGGTGCACATCCTCAATGCGCTGTATGCGCAGAACACGCTCTACCAGCAGGTCACGTCGAAGGTCGAGGGCATCAGCCACCCGTACCTCAACGTGGGCCGCATCGAGGGCGGCACCAACACCAACGTCGTGCCCGGCAAGGTGGTGTTCAAGCTGGACCGCCGGATGATCCCGGAGGAGAACCCGGCCGAAGTCGAGGCCGCCATCCGTGACGTGATCGCCAAGGCCGCGGCCGAGTTCAAGACGCCGGCTGGCGGCATTGAGGTCGAAGTCAAGCGCCTGCTGCTGGCCAATTCCATGAAGCCATTGGCGGGCAACCAGCCGCTGGTCGAGGCCATCCAGAAGCATGGGGAACAGCTCTTCGGCCAGCCAATCCCGGCCATGGGCACGCCGCTCTACACCGACGTGCGGCTGTATGGCGAGGCCGGCATTCCCGGCGTGATCTACGGCGCCGGGCCGCGCACGGTGCTGGAGTCGCACGCCAAGCGCGCCGACGAGCGCCTGGAGCTCGAAGACCTGCGCCGTGCCACCAAGGTGATCGCGCGCACGCTGGCCGACCTGCTGGCCTGACGGGGTTGGGGCTGGGCTTCGACAGGCTCAGCCTGAACGGTTGGTGTGGATCGGAGGACTGGGCCACTCAGCCCGAACGGTTGGGGTGGATCGGCGGGGCGGGCCGCTGACCGTTCGCGCTGCGCTTGGTCTGTCCTGAGCGTGTCGAAGGGTCGAAGCGCCGCCCCACTCGCGGCACTACGCGCTCAGCCGCGCAACGGCAACAGGATGCCTATGGCCGCGAACAGCGCGCCGCAGGCCCGGTTGAAGCCGCGGCCCACACGCGCCAGCCAGGCGGTGATGCGCTGGGCCAGGCTGGCCAGCACCAGTTCGGTCAGGAACTCGATCAGCAGGAAGGTGCCCGCCATCACCGCGAACTGCACGGCCACGTTGCGGGCCGGGTCCACGAACTGCGGCAGGAAGGCGGCGAAGAACAGGATGCCCTTGGGGTTGGTCGCCGCCGCCAGAAAGCCCTGGCGGAAGAGCAGGACGCCCCGCGCCTGCACCGCATTCGCCGGCCGCGCCACCTCGATGGGCGGCGACCGCCAAACCTGCACGCCCAACCACACCAGGTACGCACCGCCCAGCCACTTGAGCACCGTGAGCCACACCAGCGAAGCCTTCAGCAGCGCGCCGATGCCGAACATCGACAGCGCGATGACGAGCAGAAAGCCGGCGCTGCCGCCAAAGAGCGTGTAGAGCGTGCGGCGGCGTCCATGCAGGGCGCCATGGGTCAGCGCCAGCAGGCTGTTGGGACCGGGCGAGAGCGACAGGCCGAGGGCGGCGAGGGTGTAGACGAGCCAGACGTGCAGGGCCATGGGCAGGAGGAGCAGCGAGCATAGCCTTGCCAGTTGGCGGCGTGATTGCGACCCGGGGTGCTTGCGCCGGGCTTCGACAAGCTCAGCCTGAACGGTTTGGGGGTGATCCTGGCACGGGGGGGATATTGGTACGGGGGGGCTGATCCTGGTATGGGGGGCGATCCTGGTATGGAGGGCGATCCTGGTACGGTGGGATGTTCCTGCCACGGCGGTGCGGAGGTGAACCTGATGCCAGGGCGGTCCGCGCGGGCCTGATGCACCCACACCCGTTCGCGCTGAGCCTGTCGAAGCACCGGCCCCTGAGCTTCTACGCGCTCAGCCCGAACGGCTGCGCGAGATCGAGACTCGCGCCGGCGCCACCCGCCGCGCCCGCCCCAGCTTGCGCCGCCCGACCGCCTGGATGGCCTGCGCCAGGTGCGTGGCAAAGGCCCGCACCGGCTCGGTGGGCGTGCGGCCTGGCAGCGACAGCAGCCGCAGCCGCCGCTGCTGCAGGGGCGCCTCGGCAAAAGGCCGCGCCACCACCGTGCCGTCGGCGATCAGATGCGCCACCGTCAGGTGGCCCGACAGCACGATCCCCGGCGCGCGCAGCAGGGGCAGCAGCACCGACGAGAAGTTGCTCTCGAAGGCCGCCGCATAACGCAGCCCCTGCAGGCTGCAGGCCTGGTCGAAGAGCTGGCGCGTGGTCATGCCGCGGCTGCCCAGGTAGAGCGGAAAGGCCACCACCTGCGCCACCTCCACCGCCGTGTGGCGCGCCAGCGGATGCTCGGGCGCCATCACGGCATAGACGGGTGCGGGCGCCTCGTATTCCACATGCAGGTCCGATTCGGGCGCGACGCTGTACTTGAGGCCCAGGTCCGCCTCGCCGCGCAGCAGCCAGCGCGCCACCTCGTCGGGCGAGCCGACGCGCAATTCCAGCCGCGCTTCGCCATGCCCATCGCGGAAGGCCTGCATCACGCCCGGCATGAACTGCGGCGCGAAGCCCTCGGTGCAGGCCACGCACACGCGCTGGGCCTGCACGCGGCCCAGGGCGCTCGCCTGCTCCAGCGCCTGCAGACCGTCGGCCACCGCATGGCGCAGGTAGGCGGCCAGGCGCTCGCCGGCGGCGGTGGGCGTCATGCCGCGCGTGCGGCGCTCGAAGAGCGGCGTGCCCATCTCGTCCTCCAGCCGGGCGATCTGCCGGCTCACGGCCGAGGGCGCCACATGCAGCCGGGCGGCGGCCTGGTTGACCGAGCCGGTCTGCGCCACCTCCAGGAAGTGGCGCATCGGAATGCTGAGCAGTTGGGGAGCGCGGGCCATGGCTTCCGATTCTGCCGCCGACGGCATTGCCTTCAGGGCAATACCCCCTCGACAAAACGATAGGCCAGGCAACGGGTTTCCGGCCTTCCCCTTGCATGCATCGCCGGCACAGGATCACCCATGCACCGAAACGATGCCCTCACCCTGGCCCAGTCGGCCTTCGACAGTGGCCGCCTCTTCGCCGACCTGCGCCGCCGGGTCGCCCTGCGCACCGAAAGCGATGGCGGCAACGTGCCACCGGCGCTCGCCGCCTACCTCACGGACGAATTGCGGCCCAGCCTCGAAGCCCTGGGTTTCGACTGCCGCCTCTGCCCCAACCCCGACCCGAAGGGCGGCCCGTTCCTCATCGCCCGCCGCGTCGAGGACCCGGCCCTGCCCACGCTGCTGAGCTATGGCCACGGCGACGTAGTGAGCGGCCAGGACGCGCAGTGGCGCGAAGGCCTCGCGCCCTGGACGCTGGTGGCCGAGGGGGAGCGCTGGTACGGCCGTGGCACGTCCGACAACAAGGGCCAGCACAGCATCGCGCTCGCCGCGCTGGAAGCCGTGCTGCAGGCCCGCGGCGGCCGGCTCGGCTTCAACATGACGTGGCTGTTCGAGACCGGCGAGGAAGCCGCCTCGCCCGGCCTGGCCGCCGTGTGCGCGGCCGAGCGCGCCGCGCTGGCGGCAGACCTGTTCATCGCCAGCGACGGGCCACGTGTGGGCACGCGCCAGCCCACGCTCTTCCTCGGTTCGCGGGGGGCCGTCAACTTCACGCTGCGCATCCGCAGCGGCCGCACGCGCGGCTACCACTCGGGCAACTGGGGTGGCGTGCTGGCCAATCCGGCGACGCGCATCGCCCATGCGGTCGGAACGCTGGCCGACGCGCACGGCCGGCTGCTGGTGGAAGCACTGCGCCCACCGCCGCTGGACGATGCCGTGCGCCGTGCGCTGGCCGACATCCCCATCGGCGCCGAGCCGGACGATCCGGCACTGGATGCGGGCTGGGGCGAGCCCGGCCTGACGCCGGCCGAACGGCTCGTCGCCTGGAACACCTTCGAGGTGCTGGCCCTGGAAGCCGGCCATCCGCAGCGGCCGATCAACGCCATCCCGCACCAGGCGGCGGCGCATTGCCAATTGCGATTCGTAGTCGGCACCGACTGGGAGCACACGGCCGAGCATGTGCAGGCCCACCTGGCGGCCCATGGCTTCGATGACGTCGAAGTCCAGGTCACGCTGGCCGGCGCCGCGACGCGGCTCGACCTGCGCAATCCGTGGGTGGACTGGGCGGTCGGATCGATTACCCGCAGCGCCGGTCACGCGCCCCACCTGCTGCCCAACCTGGCCGGCTCCCTGCCCAACGACATCTTCGCCACCCAGCTCGGCCTGCCCACGCTGTGGGTGCCGCACGGGCATGCCGGCTGCGCCCAGCATGCGCCGAACGAACACCTGCTGGTGCCGCTGGTGCGCGAAGGCCTGGCCGTGATGGCCGGCCTGTACTGGGACCTGGGCGAGCCGGGCGCGGCACCCTGGCCGGATCGCCCCATGGCCTGACGGGGACACCAAACCGGTTTCCACATTGGCGGGCGATCCGCGCTGCATGCGCGGGCGCTGCTGCGCCTTCCCATCTCTTTGCTTTTCGGACTTTCTCCAAGGACATTCCCATGAACAAACGTCATTTCCTCGGCACCAGCGCCGCCCTGGCGCTCGGCGCCGCCCTGCCCGCCCTCGGCTTTACGCAGGAACCCTGGCCCACCCGCAGCGTGCGCCTGGTGGTGCCCTTCCCGCCGGGCGGCGGCACCGACATCGTGGCCCGCGCCCTCGGCCAGAAGCTCGCGGAGCGGCTGGGCCAGCCGGTGGTGATCGACAACAAGCCCGGCGCCTCCACCATCATCGGCACCGACGCCGTGGCCAAGGCCGCACCGGACGGCTACACGCTGCTGCTGTCGGGCTCCACCAGCTACAGCGTCAATGCCGCGCTGCGCGCCAGACTGCCCTACGACCCGGTGCGCGACCTGGCGCCCATCGGCATCGTGGCGCGCACGCCACTGGTGCTGGTGGTGGCGGCCAGCGCGCCGTGGCGTACCGTGGGCGACCTGGTGCGCGCCGCCAAGGCCAAGCCGCAGGCCATCCGCTATGCCACCTTCGGCAGCGGCTCCGGTCCGCACCTGGCGGGCGAACTGTTCGCCCTGGCCTGCGGCGCGAAGCTGCAGGACGTGCCTTACAAGGGCAGCGCCCAGGCCACGATCGCCGTGATGGGCGGCGAGATCGAGATGGGCATCGACACCGTCGCCGCCGTGGCGCCTCATGTGCGCGCCGGCAAGCTGCGCGCCCTGGGCATCGTGGGCGCCACGCGCTCCAGCCTGCTGCCGGACGTCAAGACCCTGGCCGAGCTCGGCCTGCCCGAGGCCACCTTCGACGCCTGGTACGGTCTGGCCGCACCGGCCCGCAGCCTCACGGCCGCGCTGGACCGGCTGGCCAAGGAAACCCGCGCGCTGCTGGCCGACCCTGCTCTGCAGACCACGCTCAAAGCCCAGGGCATGGAGCCCGTGTGGATCGACGCGGCGGCCTTCCGCAGCCAGATGGAAGGTGAGATCTCGCGCTACCGCGCCCTGGCCCACCGGGCCAACATCCCGATGGAGTGAAGAAGTTTGGCGCTTCGTGAAGAAGCGCACGCCGGCCCCGGTGTCGGCGGCATCCCCTCCGACAGCTTGCGGTCATGGCGGGCGGCTACATTCGCTGCCACCATGAATTCCCCTCAGCTGCAGCGCGGCTTCTTCCTGTTCCTGCTGGCGGCCGTGACCGTCGCCTTCGTCTGGATCCTGATGCCCTTCTTCGGGGCCGTGCTGTGGGGCGTGGCGCTGGCCATTCTGTTCACGCCGCTCTACAAGCGGCTGCTGAACAAGTTCGGCAACCGGCGGCGCACACCGGCGGCGCTCGCCACCCTGGCCCTCGTGCTGGTGATCGTGATCATCCCGCTGTCGATGATCGCGGTGACGCTGGTGCAGGACGTGGTGCTCGTGACTCAACGCATCCGCTCGGGCGAGCTCAATTTCGTCAACTACTTCCAGCAGATCGTCGGCGCGCTGCCGGGCTGGGCCACCAACCTGCTGGACCGCTTCGGGCTGGGCAACTTCGAGGCCATCCTCGAGAAGCTGAGCGCGGGGGCGGCCCAGGGCAGCCAGATGCTGGCGGCCCAGGCCGTGAGCATCGGCCAGAACACCTTCGACTTCCTGGTGAGCTTCTTCGTGATGCTCTACCTGCTGTTCTTCCTGTTGCGTGACGGCGCGGACCTGTCCAAGACCATCCGCGAAGCCGTGCCGCTGGCACGGCCGCACACCCACTACCTGCTCAACAAGTTCACCACCGTCATCCGCGCCACCGTCAAGGGCAACGTGGTGGTGGCGGCGGTGCAGGGCACCATCGGCGGGCTGGCTTTCTGGGCGCTGGGCGTGCAGGGCGCGCTGCTGTGGGGCGTGGTGATGGCCTTCCTGTCGCTGTTGCCGGCCGTGGGCGCGGCGCTGATCTGGGGGCCGGTGGCCATCTATTTCCTGGCCACGGGCGCCATCGTCAAGGGCCTGGCGCTGGTCTTCGTAGGCGTGTTCGTGATCGGCCTGGTCGACAACCTGCTGCGCCCCATCCTGGTGGGCAAGGACACGCAGATGCCCGACTACATCGTGCTGATCTCCACCATCGGCGGCATGGCACTGTTCGGCATCAGCGGCTTCGTGATCGGGCCGGTGGTGGCGGCGCTGTTCATGGCGGTTTGGGGGCTGTTCATGGCCTCGAACGAAGAGGACGGCAACGCGCCACGCACCTGAGCGCAGCCCAGCGCCGTCAACCCGAGCGCCACCAGCCTTCGCCGAAGCGGCCCTGCAGGAAGGCCGTGAAGGCCGCCACCTTGGCGGGCACCAGCCGGGGCGAGGGAAAGACGGCGTGGATCTCCTGCTCCTGCAGTTGGTGATCGGCCAGCACCGGCACCAGCCGCCCCTGTGCCAGTGACTCCTCCGCCACGTAGCGCGGCAGGAGGGCGATGCCCAACCCCTCCCGCGCCGCCGCCAGCACCGCCGACAGGTTATTGGAGCGCAAGCGCCCGGTCACCGGCACCGTCAGCGCCTCGCCGCCCGGCCCGTGCAGGCGCCACACGTCGTCGCCCACCACGCTGCTGTAGATGAGCGCCTGGTGCGCCGGCAGGTCGGCCGCGGCGGCCGGCACACCCCGCCCCTGCAGGTAGGCAGGCGAGGCCGCCATCACCCACGGATTGCTGCCCAGGTAGCGGGCGCCCAGCGTGGAGTCGGCCAGTTTGCCCATGCGGATGGCCACGTCGATGCCCTGGGCCACCAGGTCCACGTAGCGGTCGTCGAAGCTCAGGTCGACCTGCACCTGCGGATGGGCGCGCATGAACTCCAGCGCCAGCGGCACCACCACCCGCCTTCCGAAGGCCACCGATGTGCCGATGCGCAGCAGCCCCTGCGCCTCGCTGCGGGCCTGCCGCGCGATGTCGTCGGCCGCCTGCACGTCACGCACGATGGCCTTGCACTTCTCGTAATAGAGCGCGCCCGCCTCCGTCAGGCTCACACCGCGGGTGTTGCGGTTGAGCAGCCGCACACCCAGGCGCCGCTCGGTGGCGGCGACCTGCTTGGTCACCGTGGGCTGCGTGGTGCGGAACTCCCGCGCCGCCTGCGAGAAGCTGCCGCTCTCGGCCACGCGCACGAACATTTCCATGGCCTGCAGTCGGTCCATCGGGGTTGTCTCCTTGTTGGCGCCGCCGCCTGTTATCGGCCGACCGTGGCCATCGGCACCGGGCAGCACGTCGGAGATTACCTGCTCGTCGGTGACGGGCCGAAGCATGAGGCTGCGGCCCCCGGCGTGCGCCGAATTCGACCCGAGCTACGGGAATCTCCCAAGGTCGCATCCTGGCACAGCACTTGCGATCCAATTTTTGTATACAAATAATGCACCCAATCCGTGCAATCGCGCGTGGCGCATGCGGCGCCGCCTTCCTCCACCGACCCCACCAGGAGCCCCCATGAACACGGCCACCATCACCCCGCTCGCCGCCGCTGCCGCGGCCGAGCCCCTTGGCCACGGCAACGTGGCATCGCACGCCCTCATCAAGCCCGGCTACGACCCGGCCCTCACCAACGAGGACCTGGCGCCGCTCAAGCAACAGACCTGGGGGCAATACAACATCTTCGCCTTCTGGATGTCCGACGTGCACAGCGTCGGCGGCTACATCACGGCGGGCAGCCTGTTCGCGCTGGGCCTGTCGAGCTGGCAGGTGCTGGTGGCGCTGCTGGTCGGCATCGTGATCGTGCAGTTCTTCTGCAACCTGGTGGCCAAACCCAGCCAGGTGACGGGCACGCCCTACCCCGTCATCTGCCGCGCCTCCTTCGGTGTCAAGGGCGCCAACATCCCGGCCATCATTCGCGGCCTGATCGCGGTGGCGTGGTATGGCATCCAGACTTACCTGGCGTCGGCCGCCTTCATGGTGATGGCGCTGCACCTGTTTCCCAACCTGGCGCCCTACGCCGACGTGGCACAGCACGGCTTCGCCGGCCTCTCGACGCTGGGCTGGGTCGCCTTCATGGTGATGTGGGTGCTGCAGGCCTTCGTCTTCTGGCATGGCATGGAGGCCATCCGCAAATTCATCGACTGGGCCGGCCCGGGCGTGTACGTGGTCATGGCCATCCTGTGCGGCTGGCTGGTCTGGAAGGCGGGCTGGAAGAACATCGACCTCAACCTGGGCGGCGTCAAGTTCGAGGGCTGGGACGCGCTGCCAGTCATGCTGTCGGCCATCGCGCTGGTGGTGAGCTATTTCAGCGGCCCGATGCTCAACTTCGGCGACTTCTCGCGTTACGGCAAGAGCTTCGACGCGGTGAAGAAGGGCAACTTCTGGGGCCTGCCGGTCAACTTCGTGTTCTTCTCGCTGCTGACCGTGATCACCACCGCCGCCACGCTGCCGGTGTTCGGCGAGCTGATCACCGATCCGGTGCACACCGTGGGCAAGATCGACTCCACCACCGCCGTGGTGCTGGGCGCGCTGACCTTCATGATCGCCACCATCGGCATCAACATCGTGGCCAACTTCGTCTCGCCGGCCTTCGACTTCTCCAACGTGGCGCCGCAGCACATCAGCTGGCGCACCGGCGGCATGATCGCCGCGGTGGGCTCGATCTTCATCACACCCTGGAACCTCTACAACAATCCCGAGGTGATCCACTACACGCTGGACATCCTGGGCTCGTTCATCGGGCCGCTGTTCGGCATCCTGATCGCCGACTTCTACCTGGTGCGCCGCCAGCAGGTGGTGGTGGACGACCTCTACACCATGAAGCCCACCGGCACCTACTGGTACAGCAATGGCTACAACCTGAAGGCCGTCGCCACGATGGTGCCCTCGGCCCTGATCCCGATCCTGTGCGTGCTGGTGCCGGCCTGGCGCGGCGCCGCCAACTACGCCTGGTTCATCGGCATGGGCCTGGGCTTCGTCATCTACGCTGTGCTGTCCCGCCGCTCCTGATTTCGAAGAAAACGCCCTGTCCATGCGCATCAAGGTCATCAACCCCAACACCACCCAGACCATGACCGACAAGATCGGTGCCTGTGCCCGCGCCGCCGCGCGGCCGGGCACCGAGGTCATCGCCGTGAGCCCGGCGATGGGGCCGGTCTCCATCGAAAGCCACTACGACGAGGCCCTGGCCACGCCCGGCCTGCTGGCCGAGGTCGCCGCTGGTGAGGCGGCAGGCGTGGACGCCTACCTGATCGCCTGCTTCGGCGACCCGGGCCTGAAGGCCGCCCGCGAGCTGGCCCGAGGCCCGGTGCTGGGCATCGCCGAAGCCGCGATGCATGCGGCCAGCTTCATCGGCAGCCGCTTCACGGTCGTCACCACGCTGGCGCGCACCATGGGCCAGGCGCACCACCTGGCGGAGGCCTACGGCATGGCGCGCTTCTGCGCCCGCGTGCGGGCCTGCGAACTGCCGGTGCTGGAGCTGGAAGATCCGCGCTCCAACGCCCGGGCCCGTATCGCCGCCGAATGCCGCCGCGCGCTGGACGAGGACGGCTGCGACGTGCTGGTGCTGGGCTGCGCCGGCATGGCCGACCTGTGCCGCTCGCTGTCGGAAGAGCTGGGCGTGCCAGTGATCGACGGCGTGTCGGCGGGCGTCACGCTGCTGGAGTCGCTCGTGTCCCTGGGCCTGAAGACCAGCAAGCGCGGCGAGCTGGCGCATCCGCTGCCCAAGCCCATGACGGGGCTGATGCAGCCCTTCGCGCTGGGCTCCGGCGCGCGTTGAACGGCGGGGTCGGCGCTCGGCTTGGCCGCGCAGTGCCCGCCACCGGGTGCCGCGGGCCGCGCGGCCGCTCAATCGCCCAGCAGCTCGCCCACCGGCCGCAGGTCGTCCACCCGGTCGCAGACTGACTTGATGACCATCATGATCGGCATGCCCAGCAGCAGGCCCCACACGCCCCAGATCCAGGCCCAGAAGATCACGCCCACGAACACCGCCACGGGGTTCATGCGCGAGCTGCGGCTGGTGAGCCAGGGCACCAGCAGGTTGCCCACCAGCGTGTGGATCAGCAGCGAGGTGCCCGCCACCAGCAGCGCCATGCCGATGGTGCCGAACTGCAGGAAGGCCACCAGCCCCGCGGCGCCCAGCACCAGCACCGAGCCGATGTAGGGAATGAGGTTGGTGACGCCCGCGATGATGCCCCACACCGCGGCGTTCTCCAGCCCCAGCGCCCAGAAGGCCAGGCCGGTGGTCACGCCCACCAGCGCGCTGCTGAGGATCTGAACCAGCAGGTAGCGCTGGATGTGGCCGGTGATGTCGTCCAGCACATGCACCGTCACCTTCTTCTTGTGCAGGCTGGGGCCGGCCATCTTGACCAGCTTGCGCCGGAAGGTGTCGCCCGAGCACAGCGCGAAGAAGGTGAGGAAGAGCACCAGCGTGGCCTGACCGGCGCCTTCCATCAGGCCCACGGTACCGCTCCAGAGATAGTCGCGCACATTGAACGGCGGTCGCTCGATGATCACGCGCTGCACGCCGCGCCGGAAGGTGGTGGGCGAGCCTTCATTGGCGGCGCGCTCCAGGTGATCGGCCGCCTGCTGCACGGTGTCCAGCGGGCTGGCCTTGACCGACTTGGTGCGGATGGCATTGCGCAGCTTCTGGGCCGCCGCCGGCAGGGCGTCGACCAGCTGGCCGGCACTGCCTGCCAGCGAGTAGCCCGTCCACGCCGTGCCGCCGGTGAGGGCCAGCAGCAACACCGCAGCGCCGGCCCAGCGGGGCAGACGCCAGCGCTCCATCCGGTCAACGACGGGCGACAGGGCATAGACGAGCATCAGACTCAGCGCCAGCGGGATCAGCACCGCCGCGGCCCAGCGCAGCGTGTAGACACAGGCCAGAACGCCGAGGATGACGAGCGAGGCGCTGCGCACATCCACCGGCATGTGCAACAGAAGACGCGGTGGATCGCCGCTGCCCGGCTCCGGCACCGCGCCCCGGGCGCGCTCGGCTTCCGCCTCGCGGATGGCCCGGTCGGTGGCGGACTCGGCCGCGGACGGCGGGGGTTCGGAAGGTTCGAGAGCGACGACCTCGGGCACGCCTGCGCCAGCGCCGGATGGCGGCACCGGGGCGCTCATTCCGAGCGCTCCCGCAACGCATCGCGCACCGCCGGCAGTTGCCGGCGCGACACCGGCAGCAGCTCCGGCAGGCCGGCCAGGCGCACGGCCCAGCCCTCTGCCTCCTCGCCGCCATCGTGGCGCTCCAGGGCACGGATCGCCGCGCGGGCCACCAGCGCGCTGCGGTGCACGCGCAAGAAGCGCTCCCCGTGCCGCGCCTCCAGGTCGTTGAGCGAGCCGTCCAGGATCAGTTGGCGCTGCGCGGTGCGCACGGTGATGTATTTCAATTCGGCCTTCAGGTAGAGAACCTCGGACAGGGGCACACGTTCGAGACGTCCACGGTCCTGGATGAGCAGATGCTCGGTATCTGGCAGCTCCGCGCGGCGCTGCCGGAGATGGCGCTGTGCACGGACCAGCGCCTCCTGCAGGCGGGCTCCCCGCACCGGCTTGGTGAGGTAGTCGGCGACATCGAGCTCGAACGCGCTCACGGCATGCTCGGCGTGGGCCGTGACGAACACGATGGCCGGCGCCTGCGGCTGGCTGCGCAGCTGGTCGGCCAAGGCCATGCCATCGAGGCCGGGCATGGCGATGTCCAGCAGCAGCAGATCCACCGGCATCTCGCGCAGCATCGACAGCACGGCCCGGCCATCGCCGGCCTCGCCCACGATCTGCGCCGCCGGCGCACGGCAGGCGGCCAGCAAGGTGCGCAGGCGGGCACGTGCCAGCGGTTCGTCGTCCACCAGCAGGATGCGCAGCGGCGCGTTGTCAGTGGGCGCCAGGCTCATGGCTGCGTCTCTTCGTGCTGTCCGTTGCGTGGACGGGAATGTCTATGCGCACCCGCCAGCAATCGCGATCCAGGCCGGCGCTCAGGCTGGCCTGCATGTCGTGCAGCAGGCGAAGACGGCTGCGCACATTGTCCAGGGCGATGCCATGGCCGCGCGGCAGAGGCGCGCCGGCCCACCGCAGCGGCGGCAGCGTGTTGACGACCTCGATGACCACGCGGGCGCCGCGACGCTCGGTGCGGATGCGCAGCTCGCCGCCCTCGGGGCTCGGTTCCACGCCATGGCGCACTGCGTTCTCCACCAGGGGCTGGAGCAGCAGGGGCGGCAGGCGCGCGTCCGCCGCCGCGGCGTCCAGCTGCCAGGCGATATGCAGGCGCGGACCGAAGCGCACCTGCTCGATGGCCAGGTAGCGCTGCGCCAGGTCGATCTCCTCGGCCACCGAGGCGGACTCGCCCGGCTCCGCCAGCGCCTGGCGGAAGAGTTCGGCCAAGTCTTCCAGCATGGCCTCGGCACGGGCTGGATCGTCCCGGACCAGGGCGATGGCACTGTTGAGGGTGTTGAAGAGGAAGTGCGGCCGGATGCGCTGCTGCAGCTCGGTGAGCCGCGCCGTGGTGGCGGCGGGCATCTGCGCCGCCGTGCGCAGGTTCATCACGCCCATGGCCGTCACCCCGAACAGCCCCCCCGCCCACGCGCCTCCGAACCAAGGGGCTTGCGCGACCGCGCCGGTGCCCTGCAGCACCGCACAGCCATACAAGCCGGCCAGCACGCCGGCCACGGCACCGGCCAGATACTGGGACGACACCGGCCACCGCGCCAGGCGCCGACGCAGCGCACACGCCGCGATGAGCCAGAGCAGGGTCGACGGCAGCACGCCGCCCGTCGCCGTCGCGAAATGCATAAGCCCGTCGGTGGGCGACTGCGCCACGAAGGCCACCGCCAAGGCGGTGAGCATCTCGGTGGCCAGTACCGTCCGGATCACCATCTCCGGTCGGCAAAAGTCGGATTGCGGCGCCATGGCCGCGCGGGCGGGGCTCGCAGAAGGGCGCGCCGATAAAATCCGGGGGTTTCGCATGGCTGGCGACGCTGAAGGGCCGCCGATTATGGCCCTCGCCTTGCGCACGACGGCGCCCTGCCGCCATCGCTGCGCCCCCGTGCTCCACCGACTTCCCGCCCCGTCGCTCTTCCAAGGCCGCCCGCGGTCCCGACCCATGACCCAGAACCAATTCGACAAGAAATCCGAAGCGTGGTCCGCGCTGTTTTCCGAGCCCATGAGCGAACTCGTGCAGCGCTACACCTCCAGCGTGTTCTTCGACAAGCGGCTTGCGCAGGCAGACATCGAAGGCTCGCTGGCTCATGCAGAGATGCTCGCCGCCCAAGGCATCATCGGTTCGCAGGACCTCGCCGACATCCAACGTGGGATGGCTCAGATTCGCGGCGAGATCGAGGCCGGCAGATTCGAATGGAAGCTCGCCCTCGAAGACGTGCACCTGAACATCGAGGCCCGCCTGACCCAGCTGGTGGGCGATGCCGGCAAGCGCCTGCACACCGGCCGCAGCCGCAACGACCAGGTCGCCACCGACGTGCGCCTGTGGTTGCGCGGCGAGATCGACCTGATCGATGGCCTGCTGACCGACCTGCAGAAGGCGCTCGTGAAGATCGCCGCCGACAACGTGGACGCCATCCTGCCCGGCTTCACCCACCTGCAGGTGGCGCAACCGGTGAGCTTCGGCCACCACATGCTGGCCTATGTGGAGATGTTCGCCCGCGACGCCGAGCGCCTGGCCGACCTGCGCCGCCGCGTCAACCGCCTGCCGCTGGGCGCCGCCGCGCTGGCCGGCACCAGCTACCCGCTGGACCGCGAGCGCGTGGCCCGCACCCTGGGCATGGAAGGCGTCTGCCAGAACAGCCTGGACGCCGTGAGCGACCGCGACTTCGCCATCGAGTTCACCGCCTTCGCCACCATGGCGATGGTGCATGTGAGCCGCTTCAGCGAAGAGCTGATCCTGTGGATGAGCCAGAACTTCGGCTTCATCCAGATCGCCGACCGGTTCACCACCGGCTCGTCGATCATGCCGCAGAAGAAGAACCCCGACGTGCCCGAGCTGGCGCGCGGCAAGACCGGCCGCGTGGTCGGCCACCTGATGGGCCTGATCACCCTGATGAAGGGCCAGCCCCTGGCCTACAACAAGGACAACCAGGAAGACAAGGAGCCGCTGTTCGACACCGTCGACACGCTCAAGGACACGCTGCGCATCTTTGCCGAGATGGTGGGCGGCATCACCGTGCGGCGCGAGGCCATGGAGGCCGCCGCCCTGCGCGGCTACGCCACCGCCACGGACCTGGCCGACTACCTGGTGAAGAAGGGCCTGCCCTTCCGCGACGCCCACGAGACGGTGGCCCATGCCGTCAAGACCGCCCTCGCCCAGGGCGTGGACCTGTCGCAGTTGCCGTTGGCGACGCTGCAGCAGTTCAATCCGGCGATCGGCGACGACGTGTTCGGCGTGCTGAGCCTGCGCGGCTCGCTGGAGGCCCGCAACACGCTGGGCGGCACGGCGCCGGTGCAGGTGACGGCGCAGATCGCGCGGCACCGGGCGCGGCTGGGCGACTGAGCAAGACGGCGTTGCGGCCAGCGGCGGGGTGAGTCAACCAAATACCGTTCGGGCTGAGCCTGTCGAAGCCTGGGCACCCGCCCTTCGACAGGTCAGGGCGAACGGATTAAGTGGCTCAGGGCAAACGGATCGAGTGACTACGCCGTTTGGCATCGTGGCGCCCTTTTCGTTGAGAGGCTCAACCCTGCGGGTCAGCCGCCCGTTTCGGCAGCCACGGCCTTCAGCAGTTCCAGCGCCGCGGCCTGCGTGCGCGTCACCGGCCGCTGCGCGCTCACCGCCACATGCGCCTGCACCTGCAGCCGCGGCGGGCCGATGGGCCGCACGCTGAAGGCGGAGGGCCGGATGGAGGTCTGCACCGCCCGCCGCGCCAGGATGGCGCAGCCGGCGCCGTCGGCCACCAGGTCCAGGATGGCGGGCACGCCGTCGATCTCCAGCGCGATCTGCGGCTCGCAGCCCAGCGCCGCCATCTCCGACTCCACATGCATGCGCACGGCGTTGGGCCGGCTCGGGATGATGAGCGGGAGCTTCGCCACCTCGGCCAGCGCGATGGGCGGCGGCGGCGGGTCTTCGGCCAGGCCGGGCGGGCGGGCCTGCACCAGCATCAGTTCCTCGGTCATCAGCGGCGAGATGTCCAGGCCGGCGATGGGCTTGGCCTCGTAGAGCACGGCGATGTCCAGCCGGCCGGCGGACAGAGCCTCGTGCATGGAAATCGACAGGCCCTCGCTGATCGACAGCCGCGCCTCGGGCAGCTCGCGACGGAAGCGCCGGGTCAGCGGCACGGCCAGCGCGCGCGCCACCGTGGGCGGCAGGCCCAGCGCCACCCGGCCCGCCAGGCCGCCGCGCACTCGCGCCAATTCCTCCTGCGCCCGCCGCACCTGGTGCAGGATGCCGCGGCCGTGCTCCAGCAGCAGCGCGCCGGCTTCGGTCGGCGTCACGCCGCGGCCGTTGCGCACCAGCAGGTTCTGGCGCAATTCCACCTCCAGGGTACGCACCTGGCGGCTGAGGGCGGGCTGGGCGATGTCCAGCGCCAGCGCGGCGCGGGTGAAGCTGCCCAGCTCCACGACCCGGACGAAGTACTCCAGCTGTTTCAGATCCATGACTTCAGACGCATATCGACACGCATGCTATAGCAGTTTGTTCTAGCTGCTAGTCGATCTGCCCCCTGGAGGCGGAAGGGGCCAGAGCACAGAATGGGCGCTGCCTTCCAGACCCGCGGCCCGTTGTGACCGGCCCGCCCTGCCCCCTCCCAGGAGACGCCATGCCGAAATCCAACGGTCAGCCGCTGATCATCGACTGCCACGGCCACTACACCACCGCCCCCAAGGCCCTCGAGAACTGGCGCAATGCCCAGATCGCGGCCATCAAGGACCCGTCGGCCAAGCCCAACCCGGCCGACCTGAAGATCAGCGACGACGAACTGCGCGAATCCATCGAGCAGAACCAGCTGCGCCTGATGAAGGAACGCGGCAGCGACCTGACCATCTTCAGCCCGCGCGCCAGCTTCATGGCCCACCACATCGGCGACTTCGAAGTCTCCAGCACCTGGGCCGCCATCTGCAACGAGCTGTGCTACCGCGTGAGCGAGCTCTTCCCGGACAACTTCATCGGCGCGGCCATGCTGCCGCAGTCGCCGGGCGTGGACCCCAGGACCTGCATTCCCGAGCTGGAGAAGTGCGTCAAGGAATACGGCTTCGTCGGCATCAACCTGAACCCCGATCCGTCGGGCGGCCACTGGACCAGCCCGCCGCTGACCGACCGTCACTGGTACCCCATCTACGAGAAGATGGTGGAGTACGACATCCCGGCCATGGTGCACGTGAGCACCAGCTGCAACGCCTGCTTCCACACCACTGGCGCGCATTACCTGAATGCCGACACCACGGCCGTGATGCAGTGCATCCAGGGCGACCTGTTCAAGGACTTCCCGACGTTGAAGTTCGTGATACCGCACGGCGGCGGCGCGGTGCCCTACCACTGGGGCCGTTTCCGCGGCCTGGCGCAGGAGATGAAGAAGCCGCTGCTCGAAGAGCACCTGCTCAACAACATCTTCTTCGACACCTGCGTCTACCACCAGCCGGGCATCGACCTGCTGACCAAGGTGATCCCGGTCAAGAACATCCTGTTCGCCTCCGAGATGATCGGCGCCGTGCGTGGCATCGACCCGCAGACCGGCCACTACTACGACGACACCAAGCGCTACGTGAGCGCGACCGCCAACCTGACGGACGACGAGCGCTTCCAGGTGTTCGAAGGCAACGCGCGCCGGGTCTTCCCGCGCCTAGATGCCGCCCTGAAGGCCAAGAGCCTGTAACCCCTTCCGGAGAGACAAGCATGTACGAGTTAGGCGTCGTCTATCGCAACATCCAGCGCACCGACCGCGAGACCGCGGACGGCCTGGCCGCCCTGGGCTCGGCCACGGTGCACGAGGCCATGGGCCGCGTGGGCCTGCTCAAGCCCTACATGCGCCCGATCTACCCGGGCCAGCAGGTGTCCGGCACGGCCGTCACCGTGCTGCTGCACCCGGGCGACAACTGGATGCTGCACGTCGCGGCCGAGCAGATCCAGCCGGGCGACATCGTAGTGGCCGCCATCACCGCCGAATGCACCGACGGCTACTTCGGCGACCTGCTGGCCACCAGCTTCCAGGCCCGCGGTGCCCGCGCCCTGGTGATCGACGCCGGCGTGCGCGACGTCAAGACGCTGCAGGAGATGAACTTCCCCGTGTGGAGCAAGTGCATCAGCAGCAAGGGCTGCATCAAGGCGACCATCGGCTCGGTCAACATCCCCGTGGTGTGCGCCGGCATGCTGGTGACGCCCGGCGACGTGATCGTGGCCGACGACGACGGCGTCGTCTGCGTGCCGCGCGCCGTGGCCGCCAAGACGCTCGAAGCCGCCCGCAAGCGCGAGTCCTTCGAAGGCGAGAAGCGCGCCAAGCTGGCCAGCGGCGTGCTGGGCCTGGACATGTACAAGATGCGCGAGCCGCTGGCGGCTGCGGGCCTCAAGTACATCGACTGATCCTTTCTGTTGTTCCCGGGCCAGCGCCCCCCTAAGCGGGCGCGGCCCTCTTCCACGTTCGGAGACATTCATGAGCTTTTCCCGCCGCGCCCTGGTGACGGCCTGCGCCCTTGCCGCCGCCCTGCCCTTCGCCGCCCAGGCCCAGCAGCAGGGCGCCTTCCCGTATGGCAAGCCGGTGCGCATCGTCAACCCCTTCCCCGTGGGCGGTGGCCCGGACGGCGTCTCGCGCCTGGTGGCCGACAAGCTGTCGCGCACCTGGGGCGTGCCGGTGACGGTGGACAACCGTCCCGGCGGCAACGGCTTCATCGCCATCGACGCCTGGAAGCGCGGCGCCAAGGACGGCACCGACCTGCTGCTGCTGGACAACGTCCACCTGGCCGCCTACCCGTCGCTGTTCAAGAAGCTGCCCTACGACCCGGCCAAGGACTTCGACGTCCTGCTGCCGCTGTTCAAGACCTACTTCTTCTTCACCGTCGGCGCCAACAGCAAGTACAAGAGCGTGGGCGACATCGTGGCCGACGCCAAGGCGCGGCCCGGCAAGCTGAACTACGGCTCGTGGTCGATCGGCAATCCCGTTCACCTGGGCACGGAGCTGTTCAAGTCGGCCACCGGCACGCAGATGGAGCACGTGATCTTCAAGGAGACCACGCAGCTCTACACCTCGGTCTCCACAGGCGACATCGATTTCGCCCTGGGCAGCGCCGCGACGGCAGGTCCGCTCTACCAGTCCGGCAAGCTGCGCTTTCTGGCCGTGACCGGTCCGCAGCGCATGGCCGCCTATCCCGACGTGCCCACCGTGGCGGAATCCGGTGGCCCCAAGGGCTTCGAGGTGACGGGCTGGAACGCCATCGCCGTCCCGCGCGGTCTGCCCGATGCGGTGACGGAGAAGATCAAGCGCGACATCGAGCAGGCGCTGACCGGCCCCGACGTGCAGGCCCGTTTCAAGAGCTTCGGCTACGAGCCCTTCCCGGTCACGCGCCCGCAGTTCGAGCAGTTCGTGAAGAGCGAATCGCAGCGCTTCGGCGACGTGATCCGCAAGGCCAACGTCTCCCTGGACTGACATGCACCAGACCGACGCGCAAGGCCCGTTCGTCTCCCGCCGCGTGGCGCTGGCCGCAGGGGCGGCGCTACTGGCGCCGACGCTGGCGGGTGCGCAGAGCTATCCGGCCAAGCCGGTGCGCGTGCTGGTCGGCTACTCGACCGGCGGCGCGGTCGATGCCGTGGCGCGCAGCGTGGGGCTGGCCCTGGCGAGCAGCCTGGGCCAGCCCTTCGTAATCGACAACCGGCCCGGTGCCGGCACCAACATCGCGGTCAAGGCGACCATCGACGCACCCGCCGACGGCTATACGCTGATGGTGGCCGCCAATGCGCTGGCCGCCAACATGGCGCTGTACCAGCCCGCGCCCTTCGATGCCGAGCGCGACCTCGTGCCGGTGTCGCTGATCGGCCGCGTGCCGGTGGTGATTGCCGCCAACGCCAACGCGCCGTTCGACACCATCCAGGCGCTGATCGCCGCCGCCAAGGCCAGGCCGGACGGGCTGTCCTTCGCGTCGCCGGGCAACGGCTCGACGCCGCACATGGCGGTGGAGTTCTTCGAACGCGCGGCCGGCATCCGCCTGCAGCATGTGCCCTACCGCGGCGGCGCCCAGGCGCTGACCGACGTGATCGGCGGCCAGTTGCCGCTGGTGGCCATCAATGCGCTGGAGGCGCAGCCGCATGTGAAGAGCGGCAAGCTCAAGGTGCTCGCGGCCCTGAGCCCCAACCGCAGCGCCGTCTTTCCCGACGTGCCCACCATTGCCGAGTCCGGCTTTCCGGGCTTCGAGGCCTCGGTCTGGTACGGCATCGTGGCGCCCGCGGCCACGCCCAAGCCCATCGTCACGCAACTGCATGCCGAAGTGCAGAAGGCGCTGCAGACGCCGGCCGTGCGCGAGCGCATGGCCCAGGTCGGCGGCGAAGTGCTGCCCGGCAGCAGCGAGCAATTTGCCCAGCTCATCCACTCGGAGCGCGTGCGCTACGAGAAGCTGGTGCGTGAAGCCGGCATCAAGCCCGATTGAACCCATTTCCCCAGGAGCAACGCTCATGAGCAAACCCACCACAGGCCCCTTCGAGAAAACCGCCGGCTGGCTGGACTGGTACACCGGTCCCAGCAAGCCCAAGTTCCAGGTGCCGGCCGGCAGCGTCGATGCACACTGCCACGTCTTCGGCCCCGGCGCCGAGTTTCCCTATGCGCCCGAGCGCAAGTACACGCCCTGCGACGCCAGCAAGGAACAGCTCTTCGCCCTGCGCGACCACCTGGGCTTCGCCCGCAACGTGATCGTGCAGGCCACCTGCCACGGTGCGGACAACCGCGCGCTGGTCGATGCGCTGCAGTCCTCGAACGGCAAGGCGCGCGGCGTGGCCACCGTCAAGCGCAGCGTGACCGACGACGAGCTGCAGGCCCTGCACGCTGCCGGCGTGCGTGGCGTGCGCTTCAACTTCGTCAAGCGCCTGGTCGACTTCACGCCCAAGGACGAGCTGATGGAGATCGCCGGCCGCATCGCCAAGCTGGGCTGGCATGTGGTCATCTACTTCGAGGCGGTGGACCTGCCCGAGCTGTGGGACTTCTTCACCGCGCTGCCGACCACGGTGGTGGTGGACCACATGGGCCGCCCCGACGTGACCAAGCCGGTGGATGGCCCCGAGTTCGCGCTGTTCGAGAAGTTCATGCGCGAGCACGGCAATGTGTGGAGCAAGGTGAGCTGCCCCGAGCGTCTGTCGGTGACCGGCCCCAAGGCGCTGGACGGCGAGCAGAACGCCTACAAGGACGTGGTGCCCTTCGCACGCCGCATCGTCGAGCAGTTCCCCGACCGTGTGCTGTGGGGCACCGACTGGCCGCACCCCAACCTGAAGGACCACATGCCCGACGACGGGCTGCTGGTGGACTTCATCCCGCACATCGCGACGACACCCGAGCTTCAGCAGAAGCTCCTGGTCGACAACCCGATGCGTTTGTATTGGCCCGAAGAATGACCCCCACGCTCCACCGCTTCGCGGGTCGCTGCCCCCCAAGGGGGCGCGAATCGCCTTGGGGTGGCCCGGCGGCAGAAGAATGACCCCCACGCTCCGCCGCTTCGCGGGTCGCTGCCCCCCAAGGGGGCGCGAATCGCCTTGGGGCGGCCCGGCGGCGATTCATCAATAAAGGATCCACCATGGCCCTCGACAAACCCTACCTGGACGTGCCCGGCACGATCATCTTCGACGCCGAGCAGAGCCGCAAAGGCTACTGGCTCAACCAGTTCTGCATGAGCCTGATGAAGGCCGAGAACCGCGAGCGCTTCAAGGCCGACGAACGTGCCTACCTCGACGAATGGCCGATGACCGAGGAGCAGAAGCAGGCCGTGCTGGCCCGCGACCTCAACTGGTGCATGCGCACCGGCGGCAACATCTACTTCCTCGCCAAGATCGGTGCCACCGACGGCAGGAGCTTCCAGCAGATGGCGGGCTCGATGACCGGCATGACCGAAGAGGAATACCGCAACATGATGATCAACGGCGGCCGCCGCGTGGACGGCAACCGCTATGTGGGCGAGGACGGCGATGCGCAAGCCCATCGTCAGCCGCAAGGCGCCCATCACCCCACCAAGGCGGCATGACCATGTGCCCCCACACCCCTCAGGAGGCTTGAATGGCCCGCATCACCGCATCCGTCTACACCTCGCACGTGCCCGCCATCGGCGCGGCCATGGACCTGGGCAAGACCAAGGAAGACTACTGGAAGCCGCTGTTCGCCGGCTACGACTTCTCCAAGCAATGGATGAAGGACAACAAGCCCGACGTCGTCATCCTCGTCTTCAACGACCATGCCACGGCCTTCAGCCTGGACATGATCCCCACCTTCGCCATCGGCACGGCCGCCGAGTACCAGCCGGCCGATGAAGGCTGGGGCCCGCGCCCGGTGCCCAAGGTGGTGGGCCATCCGGAGCTTGCCAGCCACATCGCGCAGAGCGTGATCCAGCAGGACTTCGACCTCACCATCGTCAACAAGATGGACGTGGACCATGGTCTGACGGTGCCGCTGTCGCTGATGTGCGGCGAGCAGGACCCGAAGAGCGGGGCCTGGCCCTGCCCGGTGATCCCCTTCGCCGTGAACGTGGTGCAGTACCCGGTGCCGAGCGGCCAGCGCTGCTTCAACCTGGGCCGTGCCATCCGCAAAGCCGTGGAGAGCTTCGACGAAGACCTCAACGTGCACATCTGGGGCACGGGCGGCATGAGCCACCAGCTGCAGGGCGCACGCGCCGGGCTGATCAACTCGGAATGGGACAACAAGTTCCTGGACCGGCTGATCGCCGAACCCACCGAGCTGGCCAAGGTGCCGCACATCGAGTACGTGCGCGAAGCCGGCAGCGAGGGCATCGAGCTGGTGATGTGGCTGATCGCGCGCGGCGCCATGGGCGACGTGGCCGGCGGCCCGGCGCCCAAACTGGCGCACCGCTTCTTCCACGTGCCGGCGTCCAACACCGCCGTGGGCCATCTCATCCTGGAAGACCAGGCCTGACCAACCATCCACCCAAAGCCAACACCGACATGACCATCAAAGTCGCACTCGCCGGCGCCGGCGCCTTCGGCATCAAGCACCTGGACGGCATCAAGAACATCCCCGACGTCGAGGTGATCTCGCTCATCAGCCGCGACCTGGCCAAGACCCAGGAAGTGGCCGACAAGTACGGCATCCAACACGTCACCACCGACCTGGCCGACAGCCTGGCCATCCAGGAACTGGACGCCGTCATCCTGTGCACGCCCACGCAGATGCACGCCGCCCAGACCAAGGCCTGCCTGCAGGCCGGCAAGCATGTGCAGGTGGAGATTCCCCTGTGCGACGTGCTCAAGGAAGGCGAGGAAGTGCTGGCCCTGCAGAAGCACGTCGGCAAGGTGGCGATGGTGGGCCACACCCGCCGCTTCAACCCCAGCCACCAGTACGTGCACAAGAAGATCCAGGCCGGCGAATTCAACATCCAGCAGATGGATGTGCAGACCTACTTCTTCCGCCGCACCAACATGAATGCGCTGGGCCAGCCGCGCAGCTGGACCGACCACCTGCTGTGGCACCACGCCGCCCACACCGTGGACCTGTTCGCCTACCAGGCCGGCAGCCCGATCGTGAAGGCCAACGCCGTGCAGGGCCCCATCCACAAGGACCTGGGCATCGCCATGGACATGAGCATCCAGCTGCAGGCCGCCAACGGCGCCATCTGCACGCTGTCGCTCTCGTTCAACAACGACGGCCCGCTGGGCACCTTCTTCCGCTACATCGGCGACACCGCCACCTACATCGCGCGTTACGACGACTTGGTGCAGTCGCACAGCAAGGGCGCCGAAGAGCCGGTGGACGTGAGCAAGGTCGACGTGTCGATGAACGGCATCGAGCTGCAGGACCGCGAATTCTTCGCCGCCATCCGCGAAGGCCGCGAGCCCAACAGCAGCGTGGCGCAGGTGCTGCCCTGCTACCAGGTGCTGCATCAGCTGGAGCAGCAGCTCGCCGGTTGAGGCACGGCCCGGAAATCGGATCGCTTGATCCGGTCAAAATAACCCGGGTAAAATTGTGGGCAGGTGCTGAGGGGCGCCTGCCCGCACAAGAGGCTCTCACCCTCCCGATCCGTTTCTCTTACTCCGTGGACAGACCGCGGTCTTCGTTCGAGCCCCATGCGGGACCGGCTCGCCGACGAGGACCTGGAGCACTGCCATGACCCCTTCCCTTTCCCTGCAGGCCCGTCGCGAGCTGACGCGCCAGTACAAGCAGGCCTTCCCCGCCATGGGCATCTATGCCCTGCGCTGCAACGCTGCCGGACTGCTGCGCGTGGGCAGCAGCCGTCATCTGGACGGCATCTTCAACCGCCTGCGCTTCGAACTGATGCGCGGCGCCCACCGCGACCGGGTCCTGCAATCGGCCTGGAACACGCATGGCGCCGAGGCCTTCCGTTTCGAGGTCGTCGACCGGGTGAAGGAACGCGACGAGCCCGACTTCGACTACGACGCCGAGCTGGCGACGCTGCTGGCGCTGTGGGAGGCCGAGTTGCTTTCACCCGCGGCCGAGGGCGGCGCACGACAAGGAGGCAGCGCATGAGCCGGCTGACCGACGCCCAAGCCATGCGTCTCGGCCTTGCACTGGCCCGGGCCCATGCACGCCAACAGCAGCGCCTGGATGAGCGCCTGGGCATGTGGCATGGCCTCGACGCGTCGGACTTCCTGCTGCTTGACGCACTGGCACGGGCGTCGCACGGAGGTCTGCCCACGCTGCGGCTCGCGCAGGCCCTGCACCTCGCACCCTCGGCGCTCGTCCGGCAACTGATGCCACTGGAAAAGACCGGCCTCGTGGCACGCGATGCCGGTGCCGTACTGCTGCGGCCCGCCGGCCGGCAACTGCATGCCGAAGCTGCGCAGACCGTGGGAGCGGTGTGCGCCAAAGCGTGGGCCGGCGTCGGTCTGGACCCGTGCGGCCCGGACGCTCTGCAGTCGCAGCTCGATGCCGTGGCAAGCGGCGCCGTCATCCCGACACCGTCTGCGACGCCAGCGCCATGAGCCAGCAGCCCCTCGGGCACAAGCATGCCCGCGACGACGTCTTGAAGGGGAGCGCCAAGGTCCCGGCAGAGGAACTCAAGGTGCGTGCCCGCGTGCGCCTGAATGGCGCGCGCCGCGAGGGCCGCAGCGATGGCCACACCCTGGGCGACCATCTGCAGACCGCAGCGCGCGAACTCGGCTTCGTGCACTGGGACCATGCCCGCCGCGTGCTGGGCGGCCTCGCCGCGCCGGGCGATGACATGGGTGACTTCTGGCACGCACCGCGGACGGGCCTGCTGCTGCACCTCTGGTTCGCCCGCCGTGACGAGGCAGCGCTGGCACTCGCAACGCAGCCCGGCGGCTTCCTGCTCCCCTACCGCCGCCAGTGCTTCATCGTGCAGGCACCCTTCATCGAAGCCCTGGGCCTCGACGCGACCGACCCCGCCTGGCGGGCCATCGGCCATGATCTGGTGGCAGGCTACGGCACGCCGGCCTGGCAGCACCTGGCCTGGCAAAGAGTCCGCGCACCACTTTCAACCTTCCAACCCCGACTAAGCTTTGCCCATGCACACACGACGTATCGCGAACTTTGAGGTCTCGGCCATCGGCCTGGGCTGCATGAACCTGAGCCACGCCTATGGCGTGCCCCCCTCGCCCGAGCAGGGCGAGCGCGTGCTGCTCGCTGCGCTGAATGCCGGCGTGACGCTGTTCGACACCGCAGCGCTCTACGGCTTCGGCGCCAACGAGGAACTGGTGGGCCGTGTGCTGAAGAAGCACCGCCAGCAGTTCACGCTTTGCAGCAAGGGCGGCATGGCCGGCGTGAAAGGCGAGGACGGCGTCATGCGCCGCGTGATCGACGGCCGACCCGCCACGCTGCGCCGCAATTGCGAGGACAGTCTGCGCCGCCTGAACACCGACGTCATCGACCTGTATTACCTGCACCGCTGGGACAAGAAGGTGCCCATCGAGGATTCGGTCGGCGAGATGTCGCGCTTGGTCGAAGAAGGCAAGGTGCGCGCGCTGGGCCTGTCGGAAGTCTCGGCCGGCACACTGCGCAAGGCAGCGGCCGTGCACCCCATCGCTGCCGTGCAGACCGAGTATTCGCTCTGGACGCGCAATCCCGAGATCGCCGTGCTGGCCGCCTGCCGCGAACTGGGCACCGCCTTCGTGGCCTTCAGCCCGCTGGCCCGCGCCTATCTGACCGGCCGCCTCACCGACGTGGCGGCGCTGGACGCCAAGGACATCCGCCGGCCCATGCCGCGCTTCTCGGCCGAGCACTATCCGCGCAACCTCTCGCTGCTCTCCGGCTTCGAGGCCCTGGCGCAGGAAGCCGGCTGCACGCCCGCGCAGCTGGCGTTGGCCTGGCTGCTGGCGCAGGGCGAGGACATCATTCCCATCCCCGGCACCACCAGCGTGGACCATCTGCACGAGGACCTGGCGGCGGCCGACCTGAAGCTGCCCGCCGACGTGATCGCGCGCGCCGGCGAGCTGATCAACCAGCGCACGGTGAGCGGGCCCCGCTATCCGGCGCAGGCCACCCAGGAAGTGGACACGGAGGAGTTCTCCGGCTGAACTGCCGTCGCTCGGCCGGCCGCCGGGCGGGACGCCTCGGCCGCGCCCGATGCCACGCCCGGCCCCTCAGCGGCCCGCCAGCGCGCGCACCGTGCCGGTCAGCACCGCGGTCATCGCGTCACCGACCGCGCGCAGGGGCCGGCTGTCGGCGTCCGACTTGCGGCACACCAGCGACATCTGCACCGCCGGTGCCGACCTGCCCAGACGCACGAAGCGCACGGGGTACGACTGGCAGAAGCCGCTGTCGACCAGATGGACCAGTGCGATGCCCAACCCCGCGCTGACCATCGCCACGATCGCCGGCACGCTGTCGAACTCCAGCGCCCCGCGGGCGGCGTCCACCTGGCTGGCCACGTAGCGCGCCGCCAGTTGGCCTGAAATGGTCTGGCGGTCGTAGCGAATCCATTCGTACTGCTTGAACAGCGCCGGGACCGAGGTCTCGCGCGCGTCGGGCGGCGCGATGAGATGCATCTCGCGGCGCATCAGTGGGCGCCAATGCAGCCGCACGGAGCCGCCTCCCTCCGGCTCGGCGACGACCGCGGCATCAAGCTCTCCACGTTTGACCGCATCGGTCAGGCCAGCGCTGCGGCCGCGCGTCGGGCGCACCTCCAGACGCGGATACCGCTCACGCAGCGCCGACAAGGTGCCCGGCAGCAGCGTGGGCATCAGCGACTCGATGATGCCGAAGCGCACAACGCCCTCGATCGTGGTTCCCTCCCGCCGTCGCAACGACTGCAACTGGGCCAGGCCCGGCCGCAGCGCCCCAGCCACCTCATGGGCCAGCGCCGTCGCGCGGATCGCGTGGCCCGAGCGATCGAAGAGGGGCTGCCCCAGATAGGCCTCGAGCTGTCGCATCTGCATGCTCACCGCGCTGGCCGTCAGGTTCATCTCGGTGGCGGCCGCCGCCAGCGAGCCGCCACGCAGAACGGCATCCAGGGTGTCGAACATCTCGATCTTCATCAGATTTCCTTGCTTTGGAGCGCAAATTTATTCGCTTTTTCTTGGCAAGAGGCCTTCCTAGACTGCGTGCACCGAATCACTTCAGTCAAAAGAGACGCCCCATGAACACCGCCAAACCCCAAGGCTGGACCACCGAAGACGCCCGGCTCGACACCTCCTGGATCCAACGTCTGAGCAGCGCCGAAGTGGCGGGCTTCGACCACGCACTGGCGCATGCCAAAGCCTCTGGCAAGTCCTGGCTGGCAATGACCGCCGCGGACTTCCCGCTCGACGATGCCGCACGCACGGCGCTGCAACGCGCCTTCGCCACCACGCAGGGGCGATGGGGCATGTGCCTGCTCAAGGGCTTTCCGGTCGACCGCTGGAGCGAGGAAGACACCAAGCTGGCTTACTGGGGCATGGGGCTGCATGTGGGCGTCGCGCGCACGCAGAACCCGGCCAGCCAGTACATGAACGACGTGCGCGACGAGGGCGCGACCTATAAGGCCGCCAATGGCCGCAGCCGCGGCTACAACACCAAAGCCGGGCTGGACTTCCACATGGACTCGGCGGACGTGGTGGCGCTGCTGTGCCGACGCACCGCCAAGACGGGCGGCGAGAGCCTGGTGGCCAGCACGATCGCCGTGGCCGCCGAGCTGGAACGCCGGCGGCCCGATCTGCTGGAAGTGCTCAAGCAGCCCTACTACCACCACTACCAGGGCTCGCAGGACCCCGAGCAACCGCCCTACTACGCCTGCCCGATCATCGGCAGCGACCCCGAGCACTTCACGATGCGGGTCAACCGCAAGAACATCGTCGCCGCCGAGCGCGACTTCCCCGAGCTGCCTCGCGTGACGCCGCAACAGTGGGAAGCCATCGACCTGCTCGAAGAGATCATGGCCGACCCGCGCTGGTGCTTCCGCATGCAGCTGGAGCAAGGCGACGTGCAGCTCGTCAACAACTATGTGATCGTGCATTCGCGCACGCCCTTCGAGGACTTCGAGGAACCCGACCGCAAGCGTCACCTGCTGCGCCTGTGGCTGGCCGTCCCCGGCTCCCAGCCGCTTCCTGCCGATTGGGCCGAATACTTCATCGACACGCGGCCCGGCTCGGTGCGGGGCGGGCTGCGCGGATCGCAGTCGACGGACGAGTTCGCGGCCTACGAGAAGCGGCAGGCCGCGGCACTGGGCATGGCCTGGAAGCCCTGGGCACCCGTGCGTCGACGCGAAGCGGCTGTCGCTGCCTGAGGCGCGCACGCTGCATGCCGTGACCGCGGCCGTGCAAGGGTGCCGCCGCGGCGGCACCGCCGCATTCAGGCTGCGCCCACCTCGCCCCGAACGGCGTCGTCGTGCTGGCCCAGTGTCGGCGCCGCAAAGGGCGCGGGTCCCGGCGTGCGCCCATAGACCCAGGGCTGGGCGAAGGCGCGATAGCTGCCCAGAGTGGGATGCGGCAAGGTCGCGATCATGGATTCGGCCTGCACCTGGGGGTCGTCGAACATGTCGGCGACAGTGCGCGCTGCCGCGCATGGCACGCTGTCGCCGAACACCGTTTCCCATTCCAGCGCAGTCCGCGCGGCCAGTGCCTCGCGCAGGCGCGGCACGATTTCGTCGCGGTGCTGTGCACGCTTCTTCACGGTGTCGTAGCGCGGGTCGTCGTGCAGCGCCATCAGCCCGGTCCGCTCGCACAGCGCGCGCCAGAAGTGCGGCGTGTTCGCCGACAGGTAAAGGTGGCCCTCGCGCGTCGGGTGCAGGCCGGTGAGGCCGCCCGAGCGCATGTCGCGGCCCACGTCCCGCGGCTCGTCTTCGGCCCAGACGAGGCGGGCAGACTGCATCGTCAATGCCGCGCGCAACAGCGACACGCCGACCTGCTGCCCACGCCCGCTCTTCTCCCGCTCATAGAGGGCCGAGGCGATGCCGCCGGCCACCAGGGACGAGGCGAAGTAGTCCACCACCGAGCCGTAGAGGATCTCCGGCGGCCCGCCGCGTGGCCCCTGTTCGTCGCACATGCCGCTGTAGGTCTGCAGGACCTGGTCGTAGCCCGCCTTGTCCTTGAGCGGTCCGGTGGTGCCGAAGCCGGTGATGTCGCAGTAGATCAGCCGGTCGTTCAGCGGCTGGAGCTGCGCATAGCCGATGCCCAGGCGCTCGGCAACGCCCGGCCGGAAGTTGTGCACCAGCACGTCGGCCTCGGCCACCAGGCGCAGCAGCAGCGCGAGGTCGGCAGCCTGCTTCAGGTCGAGCACGACAGCACGCTTGCTGCGGTTCACGCCGACGAAGGCGCGGCTTTCGTGGGCCAGGGTCGAGGGGTAGTGCCGCAGGTTGTCACCGCCGGGCGGCTCGATCTTCAGCACCTCGGCACCCTGGTCGGCCAGCAGCGTGCAGCCGTAGGGTCCCGCGATGTAGGCACTGAGGTCGAGCACGCGCACGCCGGCCAGCGGCCCGCTGGCGGCAGGGATGGAAAAGGAGGTCGTCATTCGGGCAGGATGTTTTGTTGCTTCGCCAGCTTTCGCCAGCGGGGGATGTCGGCGGCAATGACGGCCGCGAACTGCGCCGGCGTCATCGGGGCGGCCAGGGCGCCTTCCTTCAGGAGGAACTCCTTGAACTCGGGCGTGGCGAGCACCTTGTTCACCTCGGCGTTGAGCTTCGAGACGACGTCGGGCGGGGTGCCTGCGGGTGCGAGCAGGCCCCACCAGGCCTCGAAGTCGTAGCCCGGCGCCGCCGTAGCCATGGGCGGCAGTTCGGGCGCGATCGGGCTCGGCTGCGCACTCGTGACGGCAATGGCACGGATGCGCCCGCTGCGCACGTGCGGCATGATCGACGGCCCGCTCGAGATCAGCAGCTGGACCTGGTTGCCGATCAGGTCGGTCACCGCCGGGCCGATGCCGCGGTAGGGCACATGCAGCACGTACGTGCCGGTGAGCGCCTTCAGCTGTTCGGTGGCGAACTGGTTCGTGCTGGCGATGCCCGAGCTGGCATAGCCGTACTTGCCCGGCGAGGCCTTCAGGGCAGCCACGAGTTCCCTCGGCGTATGGGCCGGAAACTCGTTGTTCACGGCGACGATGAACGGGCCCTTGGCCATCATGGCCACCGGCGCCAGGTCCTTGGCCGCGTCGAAGGGCAGTCGCGTCTGGATCGCCGCGTTCGTCACGAGGCTGGACGACACCGCTACCAGCGTATAGCCGTCGGCCGGGGCCTTGGCGACGAAGGCGGTGCCGGTATTGCCACTGGCGCCAGGCTTGTTTTCGACCACCACCGGCTGCTTCAGGCCCACCGACAGGCCGCGCGCCATGAAGCGCGCAAAGTTGTCGTTGGAGCCCCCGGCTGCATAGGGCACGACGATAGTGATCGGCTTGACCGGGTAGTTGTCCTGGGCGTGGACGGACGGGATGCCCAGGGCGCACAGCGACGCGAGGGCGATGGCCGCGCGGCGATGCCGCTGGAAGGCGATGGACATGATTTCGAAGTCTCCTTTTTTGTGGGTGATGGACTGGCGCGGCCCGCGTTGCCAGGCCGCCCGTGGGGTTCAAGTCGGGCCTTGTCCGAGACCCAGTCGCCGGGCGGTGGCAAGCGTCGCGCGGGCACGCAGCACGAATGGCGCGTCCACCATCTCGCCATCGACGGTGTAGGCACCGACGCCGCGGGCCTGCGCCTGGTCGGCGGCCGCCACGACGCGCTGCGCCCGCGCGATCTCCTCGTCGCTGGGGCGGAAGATGTCGTTCGCATGGGCCACCTGGCTCGGATGGATGCAGCTCTTGCCCAGGAAGCCAAGCCGCCGGGCCTCGCCCGCTTCGGCACGGAAGCCGTCCACGTCCTGAAACCGTGCGTAGGCGGCGTCATAGGCGAAGACGCCGGCCTCACCCGCCGCCAGCCGCAGCTGGAGCATCACCGCATGCACCGTCGCCGGGTCATGGCGGTCGATCTGCAGGGGCTCGAACAGGTCGCCCAGCCCGAGCTGCAGCCCGGCCACGCGCGGATGGGCCGCGGCCAGCGCATGCGCAAGGCGAAGGCCACGCGCACTCTCGATGTTGAGCAGCAGGCCGACCGGCTCGGCGACGCCATTGGCCGCTTCGGCGGCATCGAGCGCTGCCGCGGCGGCAAGCACCTCTTCGGCCGATTCGACCTTGGGCAGGTTCAGCAGCGCCAGGCCGGGGCGGACCACCGCAAGGACATCGGCGGCGAAGTGCGCCGACTGGCACGGGTTGACGCGCGCGATCAGCGTCTTGCCCGATGCACGGGGCGCCTCGGCGCTGAGCAGCGCCTGCAAGACCTGCCTGGCTTCAGTCTTTCGATCCGGGCTGACCGAGTCTTCCAGGTCGAACGAGAGGGCATCGGCGTCGCTGCGAAACGCCTTGTCGAAAAGCTCTGGCCGTGATCCCGGAACGAAGAGTTTGCTGCGCATGTCCGGCAGTGTGGCGATGCCCGGCACGAAGAAAAAGCATGCGGATCTTCGATCAGATCAAACAAAATCTATCTTCATGGAGACCAATTACCTGCGCACGTTCATGGCAGTCCTGGACGCGGGATCGATGTCGGAGGCGGCACGGCGGCTGGATCTGACAGCCGCTGCAGTGGCGCAGCAGATGCGCGTCCTCGAACGCGAGTTCGGCGTCCCCCTGCTGCGCCGCTCGGGCCGGACCGTGACCCCGACCGAAGGCGGCCACCGCCTCGCCGGCCGCGCCAGCGCGCTGCTGGCGGAACTGGCGGGCATGCGCACGACCGTCGGCAATGTGGACGGCGTGCTGGAGCTGACCGTGGGCGCCACCAACACGATGCTCAACGGGCCGCTGCCGGTGGTGCTCGATGCGCTCGCGCAGGAGCACCCGGCGGCGCGCATCGTCGTGCGCATGGGACTGTCGGCCGAGCTGTACGCCGAAGTGCTTGCAGGCCGGCTCGACGCGGCCCTGTGCCTGCATCCGGATTTCGCGCTGCCCAAGTCCCTGAACTGGCTGCTGCTGCGCGAAGAGCCCCTGGTGGTGCTGGCGCCACACGCGTGGGCACATCGCGACCCGCATGCGTTGCTGCGGGAAGAGGCCCTGATCCGCTACGACCGCCGACTGGGCGGGGGCCAGGCGGCCGAGCGCTATCTGCGCCGGGCGGGCATCGTGCCGCGGGAGCGCTTCGAGATCAGCTCGCTCGCCGCCATCGCGGCCCTGGTCGGCCGAGGCACGGGCGTGTCGATCGCGCCTGACGTGGCCACCGGCTGGTCGAGTGCGCCGCCGGTCGCGCGGCTACCGCTGCCGCGCCCCGCCGAATCACGGCGATTCGGCATGGTGTGGTTGCGCAACTCCCCGCGCACGCGCGCCATCGAGGTGCTGGTGGACCATGCGCGGCACGTCGTGGCGCAGGGGCACGGCTAGGGAAGGGCTTCAGATCGCCACGAGCTGGCGAACCCCCTGCGCCTCCATGTCCTTGCCCAGCCCGCGCGCGATGACCTCGCCGCGCTCCATCACCAGGTAGTGGTCGGCCAGTTCCTCGGCGAAGTCGTAGTACTGCTCGCACAGCACGATGGCCATCTTCTGGCCCTTCCAGCCCTCGTCGGCCAGGCGGCGGATGGCGCGGCCGATGTCCTTGATGATGCTGGGCTGGATGCCTTCGGTGGGCTCGTCCAGGATCAGCATCTTCGGGCCGGGCGCCAGTGCGCGGGCGATGGCCAGTTGCTGCTGCTGGCCACCCGACAGGTCCCCGCCGCGCCGGTGCAGCATCTGCTTGAGCACCGGGAACAGCTCGTAGAGCTCGGGCGCGATGGGCGTGGAGGCACTGCGGTAGGCCAGGCCCATGCGCAGGTTCTCTTCGACGGTCAGCCGCGCGAAGATCTCGCGGCCCTGCGGCACGAAGCCCATGCCGGAGCGGGCACGCTCGTAGGGCGTCTTCTTGTGCACCGGCTGGCCGTCGAACTCGATGCTGCCGCTCTTGATGGGCACCAGGCCCATGAGCGACTTCAGCAGCGTGGTCTTGCCCACGCCGTTGCGGCCCAGCAGCACGGTGACCTGGCCGAGCGGCGCCTCGAAGCTCACGTCCCGCAGGATGTGCGAGCCGCCGTAGTACTGGTGGATGTTCTTGACTTTCAACATGGTCTTCAACGTCCTAGATACACCTCGATGACGCGCTCGTCAGCTTGGACTTCGTCCAACGTGCCCTGCGCCAGCACCGAGCCGTCGCACAGCACGGTGACGATCTCGGAGATGGTGCGGATGAAGCTCATGTCGTGCTCCACCACCATCAGCGAATGCTTGCCCTTGAGCGTGAGGAAGAGCTCGGCCGTGCGCGCCGTCTCCTCGTCGGTCATGCCGGCCACGGGCTCGTCCAGCAGCAGCAGCTTCGGATCCTGCATGAGCAGCATGCCGATCTCCAGCCACTGCTTCTGGCCGTGGCTCAGCGTGCCGGCCATGCGGTTGACGCTGTCGGCCAGGTGGATGGTCTGGAGGATGTCGGCCAGGCGGTCGGCCTGGGCCGAGTCGAGCTTGAAGAACATCGAGGGCTTGACGCGCTTGTCGGTCTTGAGCGCCAGCTCCAGGTTCTCGAACACGGTCAGGTGCTCGAAGACGGTGGGCTTCTGGAACTTGCGGCCGATGCCCAGCTGCGCGATCTCGGCCTCGCGGTGACGCAGCAGGTCGATGGTGCTGCCGAAGTACACGGTGCCTTCGTCGGGCCGCGTCTTGCCGGTGATGATGTCCATCATCGTGGTCTTGCCTGCACCGTTGGGGCCGATGATGCAGCGCAGTTCGCCAGGCGCGATGTCCAGACTCAGCTTGTTGATGGCCTTGAAGCCGTCGAAGCTCACGCTCACGTCTTCCAGGTACAGGATGCGGCCGTGGGTCACGTCCACCTCGCCGGCCACCGCGGGCCGGCCGTAGCCGGCAGTGCGGCCGCCGGATTCGGTCGATGCGCCGGCAGGCAGGCCCTGGGCGCGGGCATGGCGCTCGGCGCCGGCTTCCATCAGGTCGGGCGTCATGCCTGGGCTCCCTTGGGTTCGACATGCACGGTAGGCAGGGCTTCGGGCTCCACGCCTTCGGCCTTGGCCAGCGCGCGCTGGGCTTCCTCGCGACCGGTGGGCGCGAGGGGCTCTGCAACGGCCTCGGCCTTGCCGCGGCTCATCAGCCGGCGCACCAGGCCGACGATGCCGTCGGGTAGGAACAGCGTGACGGCGATGAAGAGCGCCCCCAGGAAGTACAGCCAGTATTCCGGCGCCACCACGGTGAGCCAGCTCTTGGCACCGTTGACCAGGAAGGCACCCACGATGGGCCCGACCAGGGTGGCCCGGCCGCCCACGGCCGTCCAGATGGCGATCTCGATGGAGTTGGCGGCACTCATCTCGCCCGGGTTGATGATGCCCACCTGCGGCACGTACAGCGCGCCGGCCACGCCGCACATCATGGCCGAGATGACCCAGATGCTGAGCTTGTAGGGCAGTGGGTTGTAGCCGCAGAACATGGTGCGCGACTCGGCGTCGCGAATCGCCTGCAGCACGCGGCCGTACTTGCTGCCGATCAGCCACTTGGCGAACAGGAAGAAGCCCAGCAGCACCGCGCCGGTCAGGGCGAAGATCGTCATGCGCATCTCCTGCGTGGCGATCGGAATGCCCAGGATGCGCTTGAAGTCGGTGAAGCCGTTGTTGCCGCCGAAGCCTGTCTCGTTGCGGAAGAACAGCAGCATGGCCGCGAAGGTCATGGCCTGCGTGATGATCGAGAAGTACACGCCCTTGATGCGCGAGCGGAAGGCAAAGTAGCCGAAGACCAGCGCCAGCAGGCCCGGCACCACCACCACCATCAACATCTGGAAGACGAAGCTGTCGCTGAAGGTCCAGTGCCAGGGCAAGGTCTTCCAGTCGAGGAAGACCATGAAGTCCGGCAGATCGCTCTTGTAGTTGCCGTCGCGGCCGATCTGGCGCATGAGGTACATGCCCATCATGTAGCCGCCCAGCGCGAAGAACAGGCCGTGGCCCAGCGACAGGATGCCGGTGTAACCCCAGATCAGGTCCATGGCCAGCGCGCAGATGGCGTAGCACATGATCTTGCCGAGCAGCGCCACCGCGTAATCGCTGAGATGGAAGGCACTGCCTTCGGGCACCCACAGGTTGAGCACCGGCGCCAGGCCGCAGGCCACGATCAGCGCGATGAAGAAGGCGGTCCAGCCTTTGCCGCTGAGCAGCGGCGCCTTGGAGGGAAGTTGAACGGATGTCGTCACGGCTTCAGGCCTCGGCACTGCGGCCCTTGATCGCGAAGATGCCCTGCGGCCGCTTCTGGATGAACACGATGATGAAGACCAGGATGGCGATCTTGGCCAGCACCGCGCCCGCCCAGCCTTCGATGAACTTGTTGAGCACGCCCAGGCCCAGGGCCGCGTAGACGGTGCCGGCCAGTTGGCCCACGCCGCCCATCACCACCACCATGAAGCTGTCGACGATGTAGCTCTGGCCCAGGTCGGGGCCCACGTTGCCGATCTGGCTGAGCGCACAGCCCGCGAGGCCGGCAATGCCCGAACCCAGCGCGAAGGCGTAGGTGTCCACCCGAGCCGTGTTCACGCCCATGCACGAGGCGATGGGCCGGTTTTGCGTCACCCCGCGCACGAAGAGGCCCAGGCGCGTGCGGCTGATCAGCCAGGCCATGGACGCCAGCACGAGGCCGGCAAAGATGATGATGCCGATGCGGTTCCAGGGCAGCACCAGGTTGGAGAGCACCTCCAGCCCGCCGCTCATCCAGCCGGGGTTCTCGACGCCTACGTTCTGCGCGCCGAAAATCGTGCGCACCAGCTGCTGCAGCATCAGGCTGATGCCCCAGGTGGCCAGCAGCGTCTCCAGCGGCCGGCCGTACAGGAAGCGGATCACGCCCCGCTCCAGCACCGCGCCCACCAGGGCCGAGGCCATGAACGAGACCGGGATGGCGGCCACCAGGTACCAGCCGAACATCGACTCGGGCAGGAAGCGCTGGAACACGCCCTGAATCACATAGGTGGCATAGGCGCCGATCATCATCAGCTCGCCGTGGGCCATGTTGATCACGCCCATCAGGCCGTAGGTGATGGCCAGGCCCAGGGCCGCCAGCAGCAGCACCGAGCCCAGGCTGATGCCGCTGAAGATCACGCCCAGCCGGTCGCCCCACACCAGCGCGCCGTCGATGGACGCGATGCTGGCCTGGATGGCGGCCTTGACCTGCGGATCGGTCTCATCGGCCAGCCGCTGGTTGAGCAGCAGCTTGGTGTCGGGGTTCTTGTTGTCGCCCAGCGCCTTGGCGGCGGCCAGACGCTTGGCGGCGTCGGCGCTGGAGAGCATGGAAGCGTCGCGCACCAGCATCAGCTTGGCCTTGACCTTGGCGCTCTGCTCGGCGGCCAGGGCCTTCTCGATCAGCGGCACGCGCGATTCGTCGGGCTCCTTGAACAGGGCCTCGGCCGCTTCCAGCCGCACGGCTTCGTCGGGGCTGGTGAGCTGCAGCGCCGCCTGCGCGGCATCGAGCGCGCCGCGCATCAGGTTGTTGTTGACGACATCCTCGGCCTCGGCCGGCACCTTCAGCTCGGCGCCGGTGACCGGGTCGAATCCCTTGTCGTCCTTCATGACGAAAGCCTGCTTGTCGGTGAACTTCACCGCCTCGTCCACCAGCGCCTGCAGGAAGGCCTTGGTCTTCTCGTCGGCCACGGCCACGGCCTTGTTGATGGCCGCGATGCGGCTTTCGGCATCGCCCGAGGCCATGGCCAGAGCCTCGTCGGCCGTCAGCGCCCGGGCCGGCCCAGCCAGCATGAGCAGGGCGAGGCAGGCCATCTGCATGAACAAACGCAGGGGTGTCTTCACGTCATCCTCGACATAAACAAAGAAGGCCCGATCCCGACAAGCAAGATCGAGCCGTGTCGCCCGTTAGCCCAGGGCGAGCGAAGCGCAGCCAGTTCGCACGCACCCGCGGAACCGGCTTTGCCGGGCCGCCGGGTGCGCCCCTCGAGGGGGATTCGGCTACACGAAGTGAGCAAGAAACGGGGTGGTCAAACCTTTGACTTGCCGTCCGGCTCGTCCTTCTTCTTGTCGTTGCCTTCGATGTACGGGCTCCAGGGCTTGGCCTTGACCGGCTCCTTGGTCTTCCACACCACCTTGAACTGACCGTCGGCCTGGATCTCGCCGATGAACACCGACTTGTGCAGGTGGTGGTTCTTCTCGTCCATCTTGCTCACGATGCCCGAGGGTGCGTTGAAGGTCTGGCCTGCCATGGCGGCGATGACCTTGTCGGTGTCGGTGGACTTGGCCTTCTCGACGGCCTGCTTCCACATGTTGATGCCGATGTAGGTGGCTTCCATCGGGTCGTTGGTCAGCGGCTTGTCCTTGTGGCCGGGGATGTTCTTGGCCTTGGCATAGGCGGACCACTTCTTGATGAACTCGGTGTTGGCCGGGCTCTTGATGCTCATGAAGTAGTTCCAGGCGGCCAGGTGGCCCACCAGCGGCTTGGTGTCGACGCCGCGCAGCTCTTCCTCACCCACCGAGAAGGCGACCACCGGCACGTCCTTGGCCTTCAGGCCGGCGTTGCCCAGTTCCTTGTAGAAGGGCACGTTGGAGTCGCCATTGATGGTGGACACCACGGCCGTCTTGCCGCCCTGGCTGAACTTCTTGATGTCGGCGACGATGGTCTGGTAGTCGCTGTGGCCGAAGGGGGTGTACTTCTCGTCGATGTCCTTGTCGGCCACGCCCTTGCTCTTGAGGTAGGCGCGCAGGATCTTGTTGGTGGTGCGGGGGTACACGTAGTCGGTGCCCAGCAGCACCCAGCGCTTGGCGGCGCCGCCTTCCTTGCTCATCAGGTAGTCGACGGCGGGAATGGCCTGCTGGTTGGGCGCGGCACCGGTGTAGAACACGTTCTTCGACAGCTCTTCACCCTCGTACTGCACGGGGTAGAACAGCAGGCCGTTCATCTCTTCGACGACCGGCAGCACCGACTTGCGCGACACCGAGGTCCAGCAGCCGAAGATGACCGAGACCTTGTCCTGACCCAGCAGCTGCTTGGTCTTCTCGGCGAACAGGGGCCAGTTGGAGGCCGGGTCGACCACCACGGGCTCGAGCTTCTTGCCCAGCACGCCGCCCTTGGCGTTGATTTCGTCGATGGCCATCAGCACCGTGTCCTTGAGCACGGTCTCGGAAATGGCCATGGTGCCGGACAGCGAGTGCAGCACGCCGACCTTGATGGTGTCCTGCTGGGCAAAGGCGGGCGCGGCGCCGAGGCTGGCGAGGGCGACGCTGGCGGTCAGCGCCTTGAGGGTGAAGCGACGTTGCATGGCTGCTCTTCTCCTGGGGTTTCGGTTGGCAAGGGATGGAAGGAACGGGATGGAGTCTCCTTGCCGGGCCCCGGACGGGCTATACGCCGGGTGGCGTACATGCCGCCGCGAATGCGCGGCGCGAGAAATCCCAGAACAGCCGGCTCGCGTCCGGCCCCGCGGGGTCGGTGTAGCTGCCGCGGGAGCTGCCCCCGCTCCAGGCATGGCCCAGCGCCTCGATCTCCACCAGGCGCACCTCCACCACGCGTCCCCGTCGGAAGTCGGTGACCTGCATGGGATGGCGCTTGCCGCGTTGCTGAGTCACGGTGTCGGTGGACTCGGCGCCGACGGCGCGGGCCCAGACCTCGGCCGCCAGGCGGCCGGCCGCGGGTCGCACCACCATGTCGCGTCCGCCCTGCACCACCAGCAGCGGCGGCAGCATGGCGGCGCCGTCGGCCGCCAGTTCCAGCACGGGCGCGCGCCGGCCCGACATGGCGCCCAGTGCCTGGCGCGCCGAGGTCGCGGCACCCGGCGCGACACCCGAATGCATCATCACCGCCTGCAGCCGCTCGGGCGCGCGCATCGCCAGCCGCGCGGCCAGCCCTGCGCCGGCCGACAGCCCGGCCACGGCGATGCGCGAGGCATCGGCGCCGTAGAGCAGGCAGGCCTGGTCGATGGCCGCCAGCACCAGACCCACCTCGGCATCGGCGCGCTGTTCAGAAAACCAGTTCCAGCAGCCTTCCGGATTGGCCAGCGCCGACTGCTGCGGATAGAGCACCAGAAAGCCCTCTCGCCGCGCCAGCGCATTCATGCGCGAGCCGATGGCGAAGTCGCGCGCCGTCTGCCGGCAACCGTGCAGCATCACCACCAGTGGCATGCCACGCACCGGCCGCCCCGGCACCGGCGGCGGTACGAACAGGTGATAGCGGCAGGCCCCACCGGCCGCGAAGGCGATCCCGGCCAGCCAGTCGCCCGGCCCGGGTGGCGGCCGCGTACTCTCCGCCGCCGCATTGCGCACCCGCTTGGCCGCCCCCTGCCCGGCGCGGGCCATCGCGCCGGTGACGGCCTTCAACTGCCGCTGATAGGCCTTGGCGAAAGTACGGCCGAGGGAAGGGGGACGACGGGGCATGGCGGGGCCTTGGGCAGAAGCGAAGCGCTCCATGCTTGGGACCGCGCCGCGCGCCGTCAAGCAGCAGACGTCCCAACGCGACGCCGGCTGCGTACGTGGCCGGCGCACCGCGGCGTTGCCTACCGCCAGCGCGGTCCGACGAACGAATACTCGAGAGGCCGCGGAGCAGGCCAAGCCGAAGCATCCGCGGAACCGGCTTTGCCGGGCCGCAGGATGCGCCCCCTGCAAGGGGGGAGGCGGAGCGCGAAGCGCGCAGCCTGGGGGTTAGTAAATTTCCGGAACGATCATGCTTTGCGGCACGGGCTGGCGGAAATAGTCCGGATGCCGCTCGCGGTCAGGCAGCGCGATGGGCGGATGCTCCACCTCGCGGTAGGGCATCTGCCCCAGCAGGTGCGTGATGCAGTTCAGGCGCGCCTTCTTCTTGTCCACCGCCTGCACCACCCACCACGGCGCTTCGGGGATGTGGGTGCGCTCCAGCATCGCCTCCTTGGCCTTGGTGTAGTCCTCCCAGCGGCGGCGGCTTTCCAGGTCCATGGGGCTGAGCTTCCACTGCTTGAGCGGATCGTGGATACGACCCAGGAAGCGCAGATGCTGCTCCTCGTCGGTGATGGAGAACCAGTACTTGATCAGGCGGATGCCCGAGCGCACCAGCATCTTCTCGAACTCGGGCACCGTGCGGAAGAACTCCTCCAGCTCGTCGTCGGTGCAGAAGCCCATCACCTTCTCGACGCCGGCGCGGTTGTACCAGCTGCGGTCGAACAGCACCATCTCGCCCGCCGCCGGCAGGTGTGACACGTAACGCTGGAAGTACCACTGCGTGCGCTCGCGGTCGTTGGGCGCCGGCAGCGCCGCCACCCGGGCTACCCGCGGGTTCAGCCGCTGAGTGATGCGCTTGATGACACCGCCCTTGCCCGCCGCGTCGCGGCCCTCGAACAGGATCACCACCTTCTGGCCCGTGTGCTGCACCCAGTCCTGCAGCTTGACCAGCTCGCCCTGCAGACGGAACAGCGCCTCGAAGTAGGCCCGGCGGGGCATGCTGCCCTCCTCGTGCCTCAGCATGCCGTCGGCGCCGACCACGCGGTCTTCCAGCTCCAGCTCGATCTCCTCGTCGTAGCCGTCGATCAGATCCTCGGCGATGCGGCGCATCAGCAGGTCATGGTCGGTGGGCGTGAAGGCAGAGGAAGACATGGCAGGCACCGCAAGAGAAGGACAAGAACGCCGCACATGCTCGTGCGGCCCCGTGACGCAACCATGACAGTGCCCGCCCGGGCCGTCATCGGATTGACATGCCGACGTCACATCATCCCAGACCTACTTTCGCTCCCCGCGCCGTGCCCTCGCTCCTGCCGCCCCCCGTTCCGCTCGCTGCCGCCCACGGCGCCGACGCCGCCGGCTTGATCTGCGGCTACCTCTTCGACGGCGAGACCTCTGCGCCGCCGCGCCCGCTCGATCTGGACGAGGCCGCGCTGTGGTTGCAAGGGGTCGGCGACACGCACGGCGACGCCAGCACCGTCGCCCGTGGCGAACCGGCTGGCGCCCCGCCCTACGCATGGCTGCACTTCAACCTGAGCCATGCCCAGGCCGAGCGCTGGCTGGAGCGCCATGCCGGCTTGCCCGACAGCTTCTACGAGGCGTTGCGCGATGGCGCGCATTCGACCCGCATCGAGCGCGACGACGACGCGTTGGTAGCCGTCATCAACGACCTGCATTTCGACTTCGGCTTCGAGCCCTCGGACATCGCCACGCTGTGGATCGGCGTCGGTCCACGGCTGGTGGTCACGGCGCGCACGCGGCCGCTTCGCTCGGTGGACGACCTGCGCCTGGCCGTGCGCACGGGCGAGGCGCCGCGCTCCACCACCGAGTTGCTGGAGCGGCTGATGCGGACGCAGGCTGATGTGCTGGTCGGCGTGGTGCGCAGCGTCACCGGACGCATCGACGCCATCGAGGACGCCCTGCTCGCCCGCCGCCCCGACGCGCAGCGCGCAAAGCTGGGCGAATTGCGTCGCGTGCTGGTGCGGCTTCAGCGCCTGCTGGCGCCAGAGCCGGCAGCGCTGTTCCGCCTGCTGCAGCGCCCGCCGGCCTGGATGGCCGAGGCCGATGCGCAGGGGCTGCGCGATGCGTCGGAGGAGTTCTCGGTCGTGCTGCGCGACATGCATGGCCTGCAGGAGCGCGTGAAGCTGCTGCAGGAAGAGATCGCCGCCAGCGTTCAGGAGGACAACAACCGCAGCCTGTTCGTGCTGACGGTGGTAACGGTGCTGGCGCTGCCCATCAACATCCTGGCCGGCCTGTTCGGCATGAACGTGGGCGGCATCCCGCTGGCCGAGAACCCGCACGGGTTCTGGCATCTGGTGGCCATCGTGGCCACCTTCACGGCCGTGGCGGCCTGGCTGGCCTTCAGGAAGAAGAAGTAGCGTCGGCGGACGTGGCCGGTGTCTCCGGCGACTGATGCACCTGCATGGAGAGATCGAACAGCTTGGCCTTGCCGGCGTAGTAGCGGTCCAGGCGCCAGTCGCGCAGCACCTCGATGGCCAGGTCGAAGCTCTTGTAGTCCAGGTCGTAGAGCGAGGACAGGTCAAAACCGCGGTCGGTCTCCAGCGCCAGGACGAGGGCCGCCAGCGTACGGGCCGCTGGATCTTCCGGCGGACGGCGTTCGATGTAGCGGCGGGCTTCCTTGATGGCGTTCATGCGTAGGCAAAAGATGACAGACAGGCGCGGATTCTCCTCTTGCCTCCCCCTGGGAAATATGACAACTCCGAGTCAGTTCCGGGGTTGTTGAAGCGGGTCGGCGCGTTTCCCGATGCAGCGCCCCCTGCGCGGGCATGGCGAAACCGAGTCCTTAGAATCGCACGGGTGTTCGATAACGACCTCAACGCCGACCTTCATTGCCACTCCGTGGTCTCGGACGGCACGTTGACGCCTGAAGATCTGGCCGCCCGCGCGGCGGCCAACGGGGTGCAGCTGTGGGCCCTGACGGACCACGACGAGGTGGGCGGCCTGCAGCGTGCCGCCGAAGCCGCCCGCGCCAACGGCCTGCGCTTCCTCACCGGGGTCGAGATCTCCGTCACCTTCTGCGCCGAGACGGTGCACATCGTGGGCCTGGGCTTCGATGCCGAGGACGCCGCCGTGCGCCAGGGCCTGTACGACACCCGCAACGGCCGCGGACCTCGCGCCCGCGAGATCGCCGACCAGCTCGCCCGGGTGGGCATCAAGGGCGCCTACGAAGGCGCGCTGCGCTTCGTCGGCAATCCCGAACTCATCTCGCGCACCCACTTCGCGCGCTTCCTGGTCGAGCAAGGCCACTGCCGCGACACCTCCGAGGTGTTCCGCAAGTACCTGACCGAAGGCAAGCCCGGCTATGTGCCCCACCGCTGGGCCAACCTGGGCGATGCGATCCGCTGGATCCGCGATGCCGGCGGCATGGCCGTCATCGCGCACCCGGGCCGCTACAAGTTCACCGCCAACGAGGAATACGCCCTCTTCACCGAGTTCAAGGGCCACGGCGGCCAGGCGGTGGAGGTGGTCACCGGCAGCCACACGCCGGCCGAGTACGTCGAATATGCCGAGAAGGCGCTGGAATTCGGCTTTGCCGCCTCCCGCGGCAGCGACTTCCACAGCCCCGAAGAAAGCCATTGCGACCTGGGGCGTCTGCCCCTTCTTTCGCCCAGCCTGCAGCCCGTCTGGTCCCTGCTGGCGGACCGCGTGCAGTGACCGGCGCGGCCTGCGCCACGCGGGGTGCCGTCCCCGCGCGCGACACCCTGCGGACGCTCGCCGGCATGGGGCTGCTGCTGATGGCCGTGGGCTGTTTCGCGGTGCTCGACACCACCACCAAGGTCGCCTCAGCCACCGTGCCCGTGTTCATGGCCGTGTGGTTCCGCTACGCCTTCCAGGCCGTCGCCACCACCGCCATCCTGCTGCCGCTGCACGGCACGGCGCTGCTGCGCACGCAGCACCCGCGCTTCCAGGTGCTGCGCGGGGCGCTGTTGCTGGGCAGCAGCCTGCTGGCCTATCTCAGCCTGGGCCACATGCCCATGGCCGAATTCACCGCCATCGTGCTGGTCGTTCCGCTGGCCGTCACGCTGATGGCCGCCACACTCCTGGGTGAGCGGGTGTCGGCCCTGCGCTGGGCGCTGGTGGCGGGCGGCTTCGTGGGCACGCTGCTGATCCTGCGCCCGGGGGGCGAGGGCTTCGGCTGGGCGGTGCTCATGCCCGTGGGACTGGTGGTGTGCAACGCCTGGTTCCAGGTGCTGACCAGCCGCCTGGCCCGCACCGAAAAGCCCCTGACGCTGCACTTCTACACCGGCTGGGTGGGCACGCTGATCGCTGCGCTGTTCCTGCCCTTCGCCTGGGAGGCGCTGCCCGCCTGGCAGGACTGGGCCCTGCTGGCGCTCATGGGCCTGATGGGCACCGTGGGCCATTTCCTGCTGATCCTGGCCTACCAGCGGGCCCATGCGTCGACCCTCACGCCCTTTCTCTATGCCCAGATCGGCTTCGCCATGCTCGGCGGCTGGCTGGTGTTCGACCAGTTGCCTGACCAACTTTCGTTCGCGGGCATCGGCCTGATCGCCGTGTGCGGTGCCGGCGGCGCCTGGCTCACGGTGCGCGAGCGGCGCCAGCCCATCGAGCCGGTCGAGGGCTGAACTTCGACAGGAGGACAAGGACATGGCCCAGTATTTCGAGGTGCACCCCGACAACCCCCAGCCACGCCTGCTCAAGCAGGCGGCGGCGCTGCTCGCCAAGGGCGAGGTGATCGCGGTGCCCACCGACTCCAGCTACGCGCTGGCCTGCCAACTGGACGACAAGAACGCGGTCGACAAGCTGCGCCGCATCCGCCAGATCGACGAGAAGCGGCTGCTGACGCTGCTGTGCCGCGACCTGAGCGAACTGGCCAACTACGCCCGCGTGGACAACCGCCAGTACCGCCTGCTCAAGACCTGCACGCCCGGCCCCTACACCTTCGTGCTGGAGGCGACCAAGGAAGTCCCCCGCCGCGTGAGCCATCCGCAGCGCAAGACCATCGGCCTGCGCGTGCCGGAACATCCCGTGCTCGCCGAACTGCTGGCGCTGCACGGCGCGCCGCTGCTGGCCAGCACGCTCATCCCGCCGGGCGAGACCGAGCCCATGAACGAGCCCGAGGCCATCCGCGACCGCTTCGAGAAGCTGATCGGCGCAGTGATCGATGCCGGCGCCTGCGCGTCCGAACCGACCACGGTGGTCGACCTGACGCCCATGGACGCGGGCGGCGAGCCGGCGCTGATCCGTCAAGGGCGAGGCCCGCTGGGGCCCCTGGGCCTGTGAATCGCGTCTGAGACAATCCCGCGGTGGAAGCCTCCAACCTCATCCAGACCGTCCTCATCTACGCCCTGCCGGTGATCTTCGCGATCACGGTGCACGAGGCGGCCCATGGCTACGTGGCCCGCCATTTCGGCGACAACACCGCGCTGATGATGGGGCGGCTCACGCTCAACCCGCTCAAGCACATCGACCCGATCGGCACCATCGCGATGCCGATCCTGCTGTACTTCGCCACCTCGGGCGCCTTCCTGTTCGGCTACGCCAAGCCGGTGCCGGTCAACTTCGGCCACCTGCGCAACCCCAAGCGCGACATGATCTGGGTGGCGCTGGCGGGGCCCGCCTCCAACTTCATCCAGGCCATCCTCTGGACGCTGTTCCTGGTCGGGCTCACCGTGGCCGGCGTGCAGGAGCGCTTCTTCGTCGGCATGGCCAATGCCGGCATCCTGACCAACCTTGTGATGTGGGCCTTCAACCTGTTCCCGCTGCCACCGCTCGACGGCGGCCGCATCCTGGCCGGCCTGCTGCCGCGCGGCCGAGCCCAGTACTGGCTGGCCCGCATCGAGCCCTTCGGCTTCTTCATCGTGATGGGCCTGGTGGTGCTGGGCGTGGTCGGCTCGCTGTGGCTGCGGCCGCTGATGGGCCTGGGCTATGCCTTCCTGAACCTGCTGATCTCGCCCATCGCCGCGCTGCTGCGCTGATTTCCCTTTCGCTGCCGTCCGCCCCGCCATGTCCTCCGCCTCCGCTCCGACCCGCTTCCTGACCGGCATCACCACCACCGGCACGCCGCACCTGGGCAACTACGTCGGCTCGATCCGCCATTCGGTGCGCTTCAGCCAGCGCCCGGACGTGCAGAGCTACTACTTCCTGGCCGACTACCACGCGCTCATCAAGTGCGACGAGCCGGCGCGCATCCAGCGCTCCACGCTGGAGATCGCCGCCTCCTGGCTGGCCTGCGGCCTCGACCCCGAGCGCGTCACCTTCTACCGCCAGTCCGACATCCCCGAGATTCCGGAGCTGACCTGGTTCCTCAGCTGCGTGACCGGCAAGGGCGTGCTCAACCGCGCCCATGCCTACAAGGCCGCGGTGGACCGCAACACCGCCGCCGGCACCGACCCGGATGCGGATGTGAGCATCGGCCTGTTCATGTACCCGGCGCTGATGGCGGCCGACATCCTGATGTTCAACGCCCACAAGGTGCCGGTGGGCCGCGACCAGGTGCAGCACATCGAGATGGCGCGCGACATGGCGCAGCGCTTCAACCACCTCTACGGCGAGCACTTCACCCTGCCCGAGGCCGAGATCGACGACGCCGTCGCCCTGCTGCCGGGTCTGGACGGCCGCAAGATGAGCAAGAGCTACGGCAACACCATTCCCCTCTTCTCCTCGCGCGCGCAGTTGCAGAAGCTGATCGCCGGCATCGTGACCGACTCACGCGCGCCGGGTGAGCCCAAGGACACCGAGGGCTCGGCGCTGTTCCAGATCTACCAGGCCTTCGCCACCGCCGACGAGACCGAGACGCTGCGCAAGGCTTACGCTGAAGGCATCGCATGGGGCGACGCCAAGCAGGTGCTGGTGGACCGCATCGACCTGGAGGTCGCACCCCTGCGCGAGCGCTACGAGGCGCTGATGGCCGAGCCGCAACGCATCGAGGACACGCTGCGCGCCGGCGGCGAGAAGGCCCGCGTGCTGTCGCGCGCCCTCACCGCCCGCCTGCGCGAAGCGGTGGGCCTGCGCAACCTGGGCCAGCTCGGCACTGCCGCTGGCGGCGCTGCGAAAGCCGCCAAGGCCGCGCGGCCCAGCTTCAAGCAGTACCGCGAACGCGACGGCCAGTTCTTCTTCAAGCTGCAGGATTCCCGCGGCACGGTCCTGCTGCAGAGCCTGGGCTTCGCCTCGCCACAAGAGGCCGGCCGCGCCATCGCGCAGTTGCAGGCGGAGGGCGAACCGGCCCTCGCCGCGCTGGCATCCCGGCTCGCGCCGCTGGACAATGCGGCCCGCGCTGCCGTCCTGGCGGCGCTGGCCGTGCTGGCGGAGACGGCGGCCGAATCCGCCCGAGCGTCCTGACCCGGCACGTCGCCCCCGACGGACGCCACCTCCCGGCCCCTCTCCCGACACGCACACCATGAGCATCTACGTCATCGACGACCATCCCCTGATGCGCGAGGCCATCGTGATGGTCCTTCGCCGCCTGCGGCCCTCCGAGAACGTGGTCGAACTCGACCGCCTGGACAAGCTGTCCAACGCCGTGGAGCACCACGGCCGGCCCAAGCTGTTCTGCCTGGACCTGAAGCTGCCGGACGTCACCGGCGTCTCGGGCGTGCTCACGGTCAAGGAGTCGTACCCCGACATCCCGGTGGCCGTGTATTCCGCCTCGCCCGCCGCCGACATGGAGGAGGCCTGCATAGAGGCCGGCGCCGACATCTACATCGAGAAGTCCAGCGGCTCGGCCGAGCTGACGGCGGCCCTGCGCGGCCTGCTGCTGGCCGACGACGGCGACCTGGAGCCGCCGGCGCCCACGGGCAAGCTCTCGCGTCGGCAGACGCAGCTGATCGCCATGCTCGACCAAGGCCTGTCCAACCGCGACATCGCGACCCAGCTGGAGATCAGCGAGCACACCGTCAAGGTGCACCTGTGGCGGCTGTTCCGCCGACTGGGCGTCAAGAGCCGCACGCAGGCGCTGCACCATGCGCGCAGCCACGGGCTGCTTTCGAATCTTCGCTAACCCCCAGGCTGCGCGCTTCGCGCTCCGCCTCCCCCCTTGCAGGGGGCGCACCCAGCGGCCCGGCAAAGCCGGTTCCGCGGGTGCTCTGGCTTGGCCTGCTCCGCGGCCATCGGATCGGGGGACTGTTGGAGCCTGCCGACGATGGGCGCGTTGTATGTTGCAACACGCCTGACTTGATGGCCTATCTAGGGCCGATCCCAGCCGTTCGGCGCCGCGCGCGGGTCAGCCCACCGCGTCCGACATGCGGGCCTGGGCCTCGGCTTCGTCGGCGTCGTTGAGCACCACGCGGAACATGCTGCCGCGGCCTACGCGGGAGCGCACGCTCACGGCATGGCCCAGGGCGTGAGACAGGCGGGCGACGATGGCCAGACCCAGGCCGAAACCGTCGGAGGTGCCGGCGTCGTGGTCGGCCACTTTGTAGAACTCCAGGAACACGTCGCGCAGGTGCTCGCGCGGGATGCCGATGCCGGTGTCCCACACTTCCACGTGCAGGCCCTCGCGTGTCTGGCGGGCAGCCAGCAGCACGCCACCCTCGTGCGTGTACTTGATCGCGTTGGACAGCAGGTTGCCCAGCATCCTGCGCACGCGCACCGGATCGGTCAGCACCGTGCCGGGCACCAGGTGCACCCGGAAGCGCAGCCCCTTGGCCTCGGCCACCGGACGGTACTGCAGCTCCAGATCGCGCAGCAGCTGCACCACGTCCACCCGCTCGATGTGCAGCCGCACCTGGCCCGAATCGATACGTGCCAGGTCGAACAGCGAATCGAACAGCACGTTCACCGCCTGCGTAGCGCCCGAGATCTTGGGCGCGATCTCGTGCACCAGTTCCGGCTCGTTGCGCAGCCAGTCCGCATACAGCGACAGCGCCAGCACCGGCTGGCGCATGTCGTGGGCGGCGCTCGCCAAAAAGCGGTTCTTCATCGCCACGGCCGACACGGCCGCCTGCCGCTGATGGGTGAGCGATGCGATCAGGATCTTGTTGTGGAACAGCAGCTCGAAACTGTTGCGCGCCGTCTCATAGATGCGGCGGCCCGCATGCAGCAGCAGCCACCAGTGCAGCGCGGGCAGCAGCACGAAAGGCAGGCCGAACTGCAGGCCGCCCACGCCCACCTCGGCCACCCGCAGGCCCATGCACAGCAGCATGGTGACGAACAGCGAGGCCATGTAGCGCCGCAGAACCGGCGGATGCAGGGCGATGCTGACCACGGGGAAGGTGGCGGCCCCCGCCACGATGAACCAGCAGATGAACTGGTTGACCAGCGGCGTGCGCTCGAAGAACAGGTACGCCGACATGCCCCAGACCACGCCGCTGGCGCCCCAGAGATGCCGGTAGCGATGGATGAAATGTTCCTGCGCGTCCGCGTCGCGACCCTCGTAGCGCTCGCGGTAGATGTGCTCGAAGCGCACCCGCGCGAGCGAGACGCAGATGACGAGGAACACCCACGACAACGCCACCCACCAGGGCACATCCCGCCAGCTGAGGGCGACGACCACGGGGGTCAGCACCGCCGCCAGGATGTAGTTGCCCCGGGCGGCACGCATGAGCGAGCGCACCAATTCGCCGCGGACCCAGCGGTCCGCCTCATCGCCGGAAACGGGTGATGGCGTCATTCCCACGAGCGAGGAATGGCGCCACCCGCCGAACGACGTCACCGGAGCATCCATGCGCTGCTGTTGGCCCAGAAAGAAAAAAGCCCCGTCGAGGGGCCTCGAAGGAAACGGACCGCGCGTCGATCGCCCGTCCGGTACCTCCCGCATCGCCGCACAAGGCTCGCGCAGCGCGGGCGCTAATGTAGCACCGCCCCTCGGTCTCCGGCTCGTGCGCTCAGCCTGAATTGCCCGCCTCGGCCAGGTCCTGCATCAGGGCGACGCCCAGTTGGCTCAAGGGCAGCACCCGTCCGGCCGCGCCCAGGGCAATGGCCTCGCGCGGCATGCCGAAGACAACGCAGCTGGCTTCGTCCTGTGCATAGGTCAGGGCGCCTGCGCGGCGCAGCGCCAGCAGGCCGGCGGCGCCGTCGCGGCCCATGCCGGTCATCAGCACCGCACTGGTCCGCCGACCCGTCAGCACGGCGGCGCTGTCGAAGAGCACGTCGACCGCCGGCCGATGCCGGTTGACCGGCTCGGTCTCCAGCAGGCCGGCTTCGAGCCGACCCTGTGCACCGCGCCGGACGATCAGGTGATGGCTGCCGGGCGCGATGAGCGCCTGACCCGGCTGCAGCGGCTGGCCGTCCTGCGCCTCGCTCACGCGCAGCGGCAGGTTGCGGTCGAGCCGGTCGGCAAAGCTGCGCGTGAAGCCCGCCGGCATGTGCTGCACCGCCAGGACCGGGGGGCAGTCGGGGGGCAACTGCGCCAGGAACTGCAGCAGCGCCTCGGTGCCGCCAGTGGAAGACCCCGCGACGATGATGCGCTCGCCGCGCACCGCCCGCCCGCCGCCGGCCGGCGGTGCGGCCGGCGCGCGGCCGGGCGTGGCCGGGCCGCCCCTGGCGGAGGCCGTGGCGGCAGCCGAGGTCGAGGAGGGTCCGGCCTCGGCGCGGGCCCGCCGCGCGGCCTGCACGGCCGTGCGCAGCGCCTGGCAGATGGCCACGCCATCGTCGAGCAGGCCCTGTGCCACGCCAAGGCGCGGCTTGGGCAGGACACCACAGGCCCCGAGAGCGCGGGCCTGCTGGACCACCTGGGCCTGGGCCTCGGTGGGCGTGGCCACGATCAGCACCGGCAGGGGCGGTCCACCGGACAGCTCGCGCAGGAAATCCAGGCCGTTCATGCCCGGCAGCTGGATGTCGAGCGTGAGGGCATCGGGCGCCAGCGCGGCAATGCGCGCGCGGGCGGCGACGGCGTCGACGGCGGTGCCCACGGCCTGCATGTCGGGCTGGGCGTCGATGATGGCGCACAGGACCTGGCGCACCAGTGCCGAGTCGTCCACCACCAGGATGCGCAGGCGTTCCGCCGGCATCAGTCGAACAGCTCGATGGCGCCAGCCACCGGTGTGCGAGCCAGGCTGGCCTGGTAGGACTGTTCGCGACTGGCCACGCTGGCGGGCAGCGCGTCGTTCAGCCGCTTGACGCGGGCTTCGCCCGTGCGTGGAAAGTAGGCGACCTTGCGGGGACAGGTGTCCACCAGATCCTGGGCGCGCACGGCGATGTGCTCGGTGGCCAGGAAGTCCAGCACGAAGCGGGCGTTGCGATGACCGATGTTGACCTGATTCATGCCGGGGATGACGTTGGCGCCGCCGAAGACCTTGGCCTCCAGCCGGTTGCGGCGGGCGCCGAGCTTGACCAGCTGGTTGATCAGCACTTCCATCGCATAGGTGCCGTAGCGCGCCGGCGCCGAGTCGGCGCTGCCCTGGGCCGGGCCGGAATCGGGCAGCATGAAGTGGTTCATGCCACCCACGCCGCGCTCGGGGTCGCGGATGCAGGCGGCCACGCAGGAGCCCAGCACCGTCACGAGCACCAGGTCCTCGGCGGTGGCGTGGAACTCGCCAGGCAGCACGCGCACGCCGCGCCGGCCGAACACCGTTTCGTAGTGCAGCTTGCCGCTTTCGGCGGGATGCAGGTCCAGGCTCATGGGCGGTCTCCGTGACGGGCACCCATCAGGGCGATCGGGTTGCGGGCGCTCATGCCACCGCCTTCACGCGCTCGTACACCGTCTGCGAGCGCAGGCGGAACAGGTCCGATGCGAACAGCAGGCTTTCCGAGTGGCCGACGAAGAGCAGCCCGTCGGGTTCGAGCAGGCGGGCCAGCTTCTGCAGCACCTGGTATTGCGTCGGCTTGTCGAAATAGATCATCACGTTGCGGCAGAAGATGGCGTCGAAGGAAGGCAGCGTCGGCCAGTCGGACGCCAGCAGATTCAGGGGCTGGAAGCTCATCAGCGCCCGCAGTTCGGGCCTGACCCGCGCCTTGCCGGCGTTGGGACCGGTGCCGCGCAGGAAGTGGCGGTGCAACTGCTCGTGCGTGAGCTTGTCCAGCCGCTCCTGGTCGTAGATGCCCGCCTCGGCGGTGGCCAGCACCCGCGTGTCCAGATCGGTGGCCAGGATCTCCAGCGGCGGACTGGCACTGCCCCACTCCTGCGCCACGGCCATGGCGATGGAATACGGCTCCTCGCCGGTGGACGAGGCGCAGCTCCACACGCGCAGGGGACGGTTGCGCCGCAGACTTCGCAGATGCCGCACCAGCACCGGAAAGTGATGCGGCTCGCGGAAGAAGGACGTGAGGTTGGTGGTCAGCGCATTGACGAACTGCTCCCACTCCGGCTGACCGGCGTCCTGCTCCAGCGCATCCAGGTAGTCGCGAAAGCGCTCGATCCCGCAGGCCCGCAGCCGCCGCGACAGCCGGCTGTAGACCATCGCCTCCTTGCTCTCGGCCAGCGCGATGCCGGCGCGGGCGTGGATCATCCGGCGCACGCGCGCGAAGTCGGCCGGGCCGTAGTCGAATTCGCGCGCAGCGGCGGCAGGCAGGGCGGACAGGGCCGCGGGATTGGCGCGGCTCACCGTGCGACGTGCGCCAGCAGCGCCTCCAGATCGAGCAGCATGACCATGCGGCCCTGCAGCGTCGCCAGGCCGGTGATGCACGACAGGTCCACCGCCGCCATGTCGGGCCGCGGCTGGATCTGCTCGGCCTCGAGCGTGACCACCTCCGACACGCCATCGACCACCATGCCGATGACCTTGGCCCCGACGTTGACGATGATGACGGCGGTGAAGTTGTCGCAGTCGGCCCGGGGCAGCCCGAAGCGCAGCCGCAGATCGACGATGGGCACGATGGCGCCGCGCAGGTTGATCACGCCGCGCACGGCGGGGTCGGCCTGGGGGATGCGGGTGACCGGTTCGTAGCTGCGGATCTCCTGCACCTTGAGGATGTCGATGCCGTAGTGCTCGGTGTCGAGCCGGAACGTGAGGATGCCGGCTTGCGCCATCTGAAGGGCGAGTTCGGCGGCGGGGGTGGCGGTATCTGCAGCGTGCATGGCAGGCCTCAGGCAGGAAGGAGTTCGGACAGGGAGGCCGTGGCCCCCGGCAGCGACGCGATGCGGCCGGCCGAAGCCGCCAGACGGCCCAGCGCCGCCGCATCGAGGATGAGGGCGACGCGGCCGTCGCCCATGATGGTGGCGCCCGAGATGCCCGCCACCTTGCGGTAGTTGGCTTCCAGGCTCTTGATGACCACCTGGTGCTGGCCCAGCAGCGCGTCCACGAAGAGCGCGACACGCTGACCGTCGGTTTCCAGCACGATGAAGATGCCGTCGGGCCCGGGCGGCTTGCTGCCGGGCAGGCCCAGCACCTCGTGCAGCGCGATCACCGGCAGGTAGCGCCCGCGGATGCGCAGCACGCGGCCCGCGCCGGCCACGGTGCGCACGGCATCGCCTTCCGCCCGCAGCGATTCGACGATGAAGGCCAGCGGCACGATGAAGACCTCGCCCCCGCAGGCCACCGACAGGCCATCGAGGATGGCCAGCGTGAGCGGCAGCCGCACCGCGATGCGCATGCCCTTGCCCTTCTCGCTGTTCACGTCCACCCGGCCGCCCAGGGCCTGGATGTTGCGGCGGACCACGTCCATGCCCACACCGCGGCCCGACACGTCGGTGACGGCGGCGGCCGTGGAGAAGCCGGCCTCGAAGATCAGCGACCACACCTGCGCATCGGTGGGCTGCTCGGGCACCACCATGCCACGCTCGCGCGCCTTGGCCAGGATGCGCTCGCGGTCCAGTCCGCGGCCGTCGTCGGCCACCTCGATCACGATGCTGCCGCCTTCGTGGCGGGCGCTCAGCGTGATCGCACCCACGGCCGGCTTGCCGGCCGCCACGCGGTCGGCGGGCAGCTCCAGCCCGTGGTCCAGGCTGTTGCGCACCAGGTGCGTGAGCGGGTCCACGATGCGCTCGATCAGGCCCTTGTCCAACTCCGTGCCCTCGCCTTCCAGGCGGATCTCGACCTCCTTGCCCAGGCGCTGCGCCAGGTCGCGCGCCAGGCGCGGGAAGCGGTTGAACACGGCCGAGATCGGCATCATGCGGATGGCCATGGCGGCCTCCTGCAGACCGCGGGTGTTGCGGTCCAGCAGGTCCAGACCCGAGCGCAGCCGGTCGACATGCTGCGGCGTCTCGCCCTGTGCGTACTGGGCCAGCATGGACTGGATGATGACCAGCTCGCCCACCAGGTTGATGATCTGGTCCACCTTGTCGACGCTGACGCGGATGGAGCTGGATTCGTGCAGCGCCGCGGCGGCCACCGGCGCGCTCGGCACCGCGGTCGACGCGGCCGCCGGGGCCGGCGCCGCGATTGCGGCGCCCGGTGCGCTCGCCTCGGCAGCGGGCGCGGGCGTGACCGGCGCAGCCTGCGGAGTCTCTGCCGGCGCGGCTTCCGGCGCGGCCTCGGCAGGCGCGGCGGCCACCTCGGGCTCGTCGTCGAAGAAGCCGAACTTGACGCCCTCGCCCACGATCGGATCGGCGACCGCGGGCTGGGCCGGTGCCTCGGCCACGGCGGCCGGCGTGGCCGGCGCCGCGACCGGGTCGGCCGGCGCCTCGGTGCTGCCAGCCAGGGCCGCCAGCCGTGCGCGCACCGCCTCGACGTCCGCGGGCGGCACGGGCGCCTGGCCCTCGAAGGCCGCGATCTGCGCACGCATCACGTCGTCGGCCACCAGCAGCGCATCGACGATCTCGGGGGTGAGCGCCAGCCGCCGGTCGCGCACACGGTCCAGCAGCGACTCGGCCACGTGGGCCAGCCGCGTCACCTCGTCCAGACCGAAGGTGGTGGCGCCGCCCTTGATCGAATGGGCCGCGCGGAACAGGGCATTGAGGGTCTCGCCATCGACCTGCTGCGGGTCCAGCGCCAGCAGCAGCGACTCCATCACGTCCAGGTGCTCGCGGGCCTCTTCCACGAAGATGCCGATGAACTCGCCGAGGTCCACTTTCATCGCCGTGCCCTTCCGGTGCAGTTCACATCAGCACCTTGCCGATCACCGCGATCAGCGTCTGTGGATCGAAGGGCTTGACCATCCAGCCCGTCAGGCCGGCCGCGCGGCCGGCGGCCTTCATCTCGGCGCTGGACTCGGTGGTCAGCATCAGGATGGGGGTGCGCGCATGCTGGGCCTGACCGCGCAGCCGGCGGGTGAAGGTCAGGCCGTCCACGTTCGGCATGTTCTGGTCGGTGACGATGGCATCGACGTGCACGCCCTCCGCCAGCTTGTCCAGCGCCTCGGCGCCATCGGCGGCCTCCACCACGGCATAGCCGCCCATGCGCAGCGTCATGGCCACCATCTGGCGGATGGAGGGGGAGTCGTCCACGGTCATCACGGTCTTGTTCATGGCGTGTGTCGCTCCCGGCCTCAGAAGGATTCCCAACCGGCGTCCGCGCCGGCCGCGGCCAGCGCGGGCGTGGGGCCGGAAAGGCGCCGTGCCGGCGCTGCCTTGGCCCGCACAGGCGAGGCGCTGGCGGCGACCTTTGCCGCAGCCGCACGTGGCTTGCGCGTGGGCGCGGCCACCGGCACCACGGCATCGGCACCGAGGCGGAACACCGCCACGCTGCGCACCAGGTGCTCGGCCTGTTCCTTGAGCACGGCGGCGGCGGCCGACAGCTCCTCCACCACCGCCGCATTCTGCTGGGTGGCCTGGTCCATCTGAACCACGGCCTGGCCCACCTGGGCGACGCCCAGGCTCTGCTCGCGGCTGGCCGCACTGATCTCGCCGGCCACCTGGGCCACGCCGCGGATGGCGCCGACCACCTGGTCCATGGTGCTGCCGGCCTGATCGGCCAGGGCCGAGCCGTGGGCCACCGTGTCCACACTGGCGGTGATCAGCGACTTGATCTCCTTGGCGGCCTCGGCGCTGCGCTGGGCCAGCGCGCGCACCTCGCTGGCCACCACCGCGAAGCCGCGGCCCTGCTCGCCGGCGCGGGCGGCTTCGACGGCGGCGTTGAGCGCCAGGATGTTGGTCTGGAAGGCGATGCCGTCGATCACGCTGATGATCTCGGAGATGCGCCCTGCGCTGTCGGCGATGCCGCGCATCGTCTGCACCACCTGCGCCACGACGGCGCCGCCCTCGGCGGCCACCTCGGAGGCGCGGGTGGCCAGGTCGCTGGCGCGCTGCGCATGCTCCGAGTTCTGGCGCACGGTCGTGTTGAGCTGTTCCATCGAGGCCGCCGTCTCCTCCAGCGCTGAGGCCTGCTGCTCGGTGCGTGCCGACAGGTCGCTGCTGCCGGAGGCGATCTCCCGGCTGGCCGAGGCCAGCCCGTCGGCATTGCGGCGCACCTCGCTGACCACGGCCGAGAGCTTGCCGCGCATGGCCTCCAGGCTGTGCAGCAGGCGCGCGGTCTCGTCGCGGCCCAGGACCTCGACGCGCACGGTCAGATCGCCCGCGGCCACCGACTCGGCCACCCCCGAGGCACCGGCGATGGGCCGCGTGATCGAGCGGGTGACCAGCACCGAGCACAGCCCGCCGAGCAGCACCGCGACGATGCCACCCGCGACGATCATCCACTCGCTGCGCTGCAGGCTGTCGAGCGTGAATGCGCGATGGCGGCTGCCGGTGTCGCGGATGTCCTCGGTCACACGATCGAGCGCGGCCAGGTAGGCCTCGCCATGCGCGATGAGCGAGCGTTCCTCATCCATCGTCATGACGCGTCCTCCCGCCTGGGCGGTGAACAGCTGCTCGCGCATCCGGGTGTAGGTCCCGCGGTCGGCCACCACGCGGGCGATGTGCTGGCGGGCCTCCTCGTCGTCGGCCATGTCGGCCACCCGTCGCGCCGTCTGGCCGATGCGGTGCGAGGTCGCCTCCGTCTCGCGGGAGAGCGTCTGCACATAGGCCGCGTCGCGGCTGTGCAGGATGGCCAGTGCCCGCACCATGTTCAGGCGGATGTCGGCCGCCCACTGCTGCGCGAGGACCTCGCGCTCATGGATCACCGTCGCCTGGTAGTCGATGGCCTGGCGCAGGGCCTTGAGCCGTGACACGGCCAGGGTCGCCACCAGGCCGGTGACGATCAGCACGAGGAGGAAGGCGACGGCGAGCCGACTGCCGGTCTTGAAATTGGTGAGGCGCATCGCAACGCTTTCGGTTCAGAAGAATTCGTGGGAGCCGGCACGGCCCTTGCCGTGTGCCGGAAGAGAAGCCCCGTGCGCGTCGCCCCAGGCCATGGCCGCAGGCCACGCGGCGCAGGAATGGTCCGCACCGGGGCCGGCGTCCGCGACGAGGCGCATGGCCCGCGCGAGCTGCGCATGCCGCCGCTCGGCAGCCTGCAGCAGCTGGCCGAGCGTGTCCTCGGCCTGGAGCGCGACCATGACCTGCTGGAGGGCGTCGCGCGCCAGGGCATCGGGGCCGGGACTCAGGCCAGCCACCTGCACGAAGCCCGCGCGCAGGTCGCCCATGGCCTGCGCCAGCATCGCGCTGGCCAGGGCGAGTTCACGGGCACCGGCCTCCAGCTGCAGCGCCATCGCCTCGGCACTCGGCGGGCCGCCCTCGGTGCCGGGAGACGAAGCGTCGCCGGCAGCGGGCAGCCCCAGGGCCACGGGCAGGGGCGTGCTCATGCCACGCCCCAGAGCCCGAGCAGGCCTTCGCCGTAGCCGGCGATCTCGACCTGGACGAGCGCCCGGCGCATGCGTGCACCGGCCGGCGGAAGCAGTGCGGCGGCAGCGTCCCCGAAGCCGGTCTGCAGCAGGGTGAGGCGGCCAGCGTCGTCACGCACGATCAGCCGGGCCCCGACGTTCAGCACCTCGGCGAAGTTCTCGCACAGGGTCTGGTCCAGCGAGCCGGCACGCACGCGGTCGTCGGCCGCATCCGCCGGCACCAGCGAGAGGGCAGCCGCCATGTGGGCAGCCAGCGGCAGGTCGGCCGCCATCCAGGCCAGCGGCGTCTTGTCGCCGCCGTGGTAGCTGCCGGCCGCCGCGAAGCGGCAGCGCGTGGCCACGGGCTGCGTAGACACATCCACGCCACGGCGCAGCAGCAGGGACAGCGAGCGCTCCAGCTGGGCCGTTGTGGGCAGGGTCAGCATCATGGCGTGCCTTCACTCCAGGATGTCGACCAGCGCCACCCGGAAGTCCTCGGCGCTGAAGGGCTTGCCGATCAGGAAGGCGGCCCCGGCATCGAAGGCCTGCTGCTGCATCTCGGTGCTCACCTCGGTGGTGACGAAGCCGAAGGGCGTGGTCGACTCCTCGCTTCGCAGCGCCTGCAGCAGCTCGATGCCGTTCATGGTCGGCATGTTCCAGTCCGAGATGATCAGCTCGGGCGATTCGGCATGGGCAGCCTGCAGGGCCTGCTGACCATCGGCCGCCTCGACGATGTGATGGCCGCGGAAGCCGGCTTCGCGCAGCATGTGGGCAATGACCTGCCGCATGGCACGGCTGTCGTCGGCAATCAGGATCTTCATGGCAGTTCCTTTGGGAATGGGGTTCAGGCACGCGCCAGCAGGCCGGCCGGGAGGTCGGAGGCGAACTCGCCGCCGTCGTCGGCCGACGCGTCGTCGGCACTCGCGCCGTGCGCGAGGGCGGAAGAGCGCTGGCCGGCGCCCCCGCCGCGGAAGACGCTCACCGCCTGGCCCAGGTGCTGGGCCTTTTCTTCCAGCGCGGCGGAGGCGGCAGCCACCTCCTCCACCAGCGCCGCGTTCTGTTGCGTGACCTGGTCGAGCTGGATCACCGTCTGGTTGATCTGCTGGATGCCGGCCGTCTGCTCGGCGCTGGCCGCGGCGATCTCGCCGATGAAGTCGGTGACCCGCTTGACGCTGCCCACCACCTCGCCCATGGTGCTGCCGGCCTCGCCCACAAGCCGGGTGCCGGTGTCCACCTGGGCCACCGCGTCGTCGATCAGCGTCTTGATCTCGCGCGCGGCCTGGGCCGAGCGCTGCGCGAGTTGCCGCACCTCGGCCGCCACCACGGCGAAGCCGCGGCCCTGCTCACCGGCACGGGCCGCCTCCACCGCCGCATTGAGCGCCAGGATGTTGGTCTGGAAGGCGATGCCGTCGATCACGTCGATGATCTCGACCACGCGCTTGGACGAGCGATGGATCGAGTCCATGGTCTGCACGACCTGCGCCACCACGCTGCCGCCGCGTGCGGCGACCTCGGACGCCGACACCGCCAGCTCGTTGGCCTGGCGTGCGTTCTCGGCGTTCTGGCCCACGGTGCTGGTGAGCTCCTCCATCGAGGCGGCGGCCTCTTCCAGTGCGCTGGCCTGCTCCTCGGTGCGCGCGGACAGGTTGAGGTTGCCCTGCGCGATCTCGGTCGATGCCGTGCTCACGCCCGACACGCCGCTGCCGACGTCGGCGATCACCGCCACGAAGTTGGCGCTCATCTGGTTGAGCGCACTCACCAGGGCGCGCGTCTCGTCGCCCCGGCGCAACACGAAGCGGCGCGGATCGGCGCTGGCGATGGCGCGCGCGGTGCGCACCGCACTGTCGAGCGGGCCGAGCACGGTGCGCTCGAGCATGAGTCCCAGCACCGTCCAGGCCAGCGCCGAGACGGCGGACAGGCCGGCCAGCAGGCCCGTGGCCGGCCCGGCTGCGCCGCTCCACGCCAGCCAGGCGCCGACCGCGGCGCTGGCCACGGCCAGCGTGCCCGTGGCCCAGGCCATGCGCCGCCGCAGAGGCAGCCGCCGCAGCGCGGCCATGGGGTCGGCCCAGGCCGGCCCCACCGGCTCGCCCTGGCGCACCCGCAGACGGCTGCTGCCCTTGCGCAGCCGCTCGTAGAGCTGCTCGGCGGCGCGCACCTCCTCGGGCGAGGGCTTGTTGCGCACCGACATGTAGCCTTCGATCCGGCCATTGGCGCAGATCGGGCTGGCGTTGGCCCGCACCCAGTAGAAGTCGCCGTTCTTGCAGCGGTTCTTCACCGTGCCGGTCCAGGGCAGGCCCTGCGCCAGCGTGGCCCACATGTCGGCGAACACCTCCGGGGGCATGTCCGGGTGGCGAATGATGTTGTGCGCCCGGCCCAGCAGTTCCGCCTCGGCGAAGCCGCTGATGTCCACGAAGGTGCCGTTCACATACGTGATGCGGCCCTTCAGGTCGGTGCGCGAGACCATGAAGCCGTCGTCCGGCAGCTGGCGCTCTTGGGTGGTGATCGGCAGGTTGATGCGCATCGCAGGTCCTTGTCTGGTGACTCGCCGGGCATCGGCCAGGCATGTCATGGAAAGGATTGGAGCTAACAACTCGTGACAAATCGTTTCTCATCTGTGTCTTTGGCGTCTGGGCGCGGGTCTGTGGTTTTTTCTTGATCCAGATCAATCCGCCGGTCGCCAAACTATTCGAGGTCTCGCCAAGAGCCCACTCCTGGTGGTGAGAAGCGGGAGGATGAGACCCACTGCCGCGCTGGGATGTTCAGCTTCGGGACAGAACGTCTTGTTACCGTTTGTTTACCGATGTGTCAGCACTCTGTTACAGATGGCGGCACGAAATGAGACAGAACTCGCTAGTCATGCCTTCCACCACCTCTTTGCCCCTTCGGGTCCTCGTCGTCGACAGCGATGCCGCTGCCCGGGCCGCGCTGTGCGCGCGCCTTCAGGGCATGGGGCTTCGGGTGCGGCCCGCCGCCGGCATCGGCGAGGCGGCCGCCTGGGCGGGCTCGGGCGTTCCCATCGACGCGCTGATGTGGGCGCCCTCGCCGGCCGACGGCGACGCCGGGCGCGCGTGCGCCCGCCTGAGGGCCGCGGACGCATGCCTGCCGATCGTGGTGGTGTTCGACGCGCAGGACGATGCCCAGGCCCTGGCGGTGTTCGCGGCGGGCGCGGACGACCTCCTGCAGGGCGAGCTGGACGATGCGCTGCTCGGCGCACGCCTGGCGCGCCACGCCCAGCGCGCGGCCATGCTCGGCGCCTGCCGGCGGCAACTGGAGCGCCAGCGCGGGATTCAGGACAACATCGCCGATCCGGTGATCACCGTCGACGACCACGGCACCGTGCTGGACCTGAACACGGCGGCCATGCGCCGCTTCGCCGCCCCCGGGGCGGCCGCCCTGGCCGGGCAGCCGCTGGAGGCCGTCATCGGCGCCGCACCTCGCCAGCTGGCCACCGGAGAGCGCGTCTGGCTGCGCGGCGTCGAGGGGGCAGGCTTCTGGGCCCAGCCCAGCGCCAGCCGGTGGGGCGAAGACGGCAGCGCCCGCACCACCTGGGTCCTGCGGGACCTGACCGAGACGATGCGCAACGAGCGCATGCACGACGAATTCCTCGCCAGCGTCAGCCATGAGCTGCGCACGCCGCTGACCTCCATCCTGGGAGCGGTGGGACTGCTCGCCTCGGGGGTGGCCGGTCGCCTGCCGCCCACGGCCGCGCCGCTGGTGGCGGCCGCCCAGCGCAACGGCGAGCGCCTGAGCAAGCTGATCGACGACGTGCTGGACCTCGCCAAGCTGGAAGGCGACCGCATGACGCTGCAGTGCCAGACCCAGGCCCTTGCGCCGCTGGCGGGCGAGGCGGTGAGCGCGGCGCAGGCCTATGCCGCGCGCGCCGGCGTCCACCTGCGCCTTCGCTGCCCCGCCAGCACCCCGTGCACGGGGCGCGGCGTCAGCGTGGACGCGGACCGCCTGCTGCAGGTGCTGGCCAACCTGATCTCCAACGCCATCAAGCATTCGGCGCCCGGGCAGACGGTCGTCATCGAACTCAGCGACGCCGGCGATGGCCAGCGCATCGCGGTCACCGACGAAGGCAAGGGGGTGCCGAAGGATTTCCGCCCCCAGCTGTTCGAGAAATTCGCCCAGGCGGGCAAGGGGGACCAGCGCGGCGCCAGCGGCACGGGCCTGGGGCTGCACCTGGCCCGGGTCCTGGTGCAACGCATGGGCGGGCGCATCGGCTATGCACCCGGTCCCGGCGAAGTCGGCTCCACCTTCGACGTGTGGTTCCCGGCCGTCGCGGCCTCCAGGCCGGCCCGCGCCAGGGTGGCGCCGTGAATTCCGGCCCCGACGCCGAGGCCGGGCTGCGCCGCGTGATGTGCGTGGAGGACGACGACGACATCCGCTACATCCTCGACTTCAGCCTGCGCCAGATCGGCGGCTACGAGGTGTGCGCCGTGGGCAGCGGCGCGGAGGCGCTGGCGACCGCCCCCGGTTTCCGGCCCGATCTGGTGCTGCTCGACGTCATGATGCCGCAGCTGTCCGGGCCGCAGACGCTGGAGCAGTTGCGCCAGCAGCCCGGCATGGCCGGCGTGCCGGTGGTCTTCCTCACCGCCAAGGCGATGCCGGAGCAACTGGAGGACCTGCTGTGCCACGGGGCCACCGGCGTGATCGTCAAACCCTTCGACCCGGTCCGGCTGCCGCAGGACATCCGCATGTACTGGGAGCACGGCCGTGGACATCGGGCCTGAGCGCACAGGCGCGGCGTATGCGGCGCTGCGCAGCCGTTTCCTGGATGGCCTCGGTGCGCGCCGGGCCGCGATCGTCGAGGCGGCCGACGAGGCCAGCCGCATCGACGCCCTGCACCGCCTGGCCGGCGCTGCCGGCAGCTACGGCTTTGCGGCACTGGGCGAGTTGGCACGGCGGGCCGAGGCCGCTCGCACCCCCGGCGACATGCACAGCGCCCTCGCGTCGCTGACCTGCGCCATCGACGCACTGACAGGCGTCGCCCCCCAAGGAGACAACACGTCATGGAAATCAGCAGCCGGGACGCCGGATCCGACGTCGTCGTGATCGCCCTGCGCGAGGCCAACCTCGACGCCAGCAACGTGCGCGAATTCAAGGAGGCGGTGCAGGCCCTCGTGGGCCCGGCGGCCACCCGCGTCGTGGTCGACCTCGAGGGCGTCAAGTTCATCGACAGCTCCGGCCTGGGCGCACTCATCTCCTGCCTGCGCCAGCTCAATGCGCGGCGCGGCGACCTGCGGCTGTGCAGCCTCACGCCCACCGTCCAGGCGCTGCTCGCATTGATGCGCATGAACCGCGTGTTCCAGATCCACGCGGACCCGCAGGATGCCGTGGCGTCGTTCGACTGAGCCCGATCCCGCGGCGCCCGAGGCCGTGCTGGAGCGGGCGCTGCGCCGTCGCGAGCAGCAGCTGCGCTGGGTCGGCTGGCTGGTGGCCGTGGCGGTGCTGCTCACGCTTGCCGCGCGCATGGTCCAGGCCTGGCACAGCCTGCGCGACGAGGCACAAGAGCACGTGCGGCTCCATGCCCGGGCGCTGACGCGGCTGGTGGCGGCGAGCGTGGAGCCGGCACGTGCGGCCACGCAGGCCCTGGCGGCCGACACGCAGCAAGCCTCCACCCCCGTGCCGGATGCCGCGGCAGGCGGCGCGGCCATGCCGATGGTCTTCGCCCTCGACCCGCAGGGCCGGCCGCTGGCGGGCCCGGCCGCGGCGCCGCTGCCCCTGCCCGGACTGGCACTGCCGGACGCGACCGCCTGCGATCCCTGCCTGGCCGGCCGGATCGCGCCCGACCGTCTTGCGCCGGCCATGGCCGCACGCGCGCCCGGCGGCGCGATCGCGCTGATGCAGCCGCTGCGGGAGCGCCGGGGCTGGGCCGTCGCCTTGCTGCCGGCGCGCCCGCTGGATCTGTTGATCGATGCCTTGGCCGAGGAGCGCGGCGGCTGGGCCGTGCTGCTCGGCGCCCAGGGCCAGGTGCTCGCCGCCAGCGCCGCGGCACCGTGGAGCGCCGGGGCGACCGCGGGGCCGCTGGCCGATGACGACCTCTTCGCCGACGAAGCGCTGCCGACGCTGGGCGTCGCGGTGCGCGTCGTGCAGCCCCATGCGCCGTTGATTCGCCGGCTGCCCGGTCAGCTGCGGGTGGGTGCGGCCCTGACGCTGATCACGCTCGCGATCGTGCTGGTGGCCCTGCGTGCCCTGCGCAGCAGCATCGCCAGCCAGCGCAGGGCCCGCGCAGCGCTGGCGCGCCTGCATGCCCAGGGCGAGCAGCGCACCCAGCGCTGGCGCCGCGCCCTGGCCGCCTCGGGCGACGCCTTGTGGGAATGGCGCCTGCCCCACGGCCGGGTGGACCTCAGCGAGCGCTGGGCCGCGATGCGCGGCGAGGCGGCCGCAGAGCGGCGCTACGACAGCGACGAATGGCTCGCGCTGCTGCATCCCGAAGACCGCCGCACGCTGCAGGCGCAGCTCGAGCGCCACCTGCGCCGCGACCTGGCCAGCCTGCACTGCGAGGCGCGGGTGCGCTGCACCGACGGCCGCTGGAAATGGCTGCTGCTGCGCGGCGTGGCGCTGCCGGTGGTGCGCGGCGACCAGGAAGCCATGCATGTGCTGGGCTTCGTCACCGACATCGCCGACCAGCGCGCCAATGAGGCCGCCCTCAGCGATGCCCAGGCGCGGCACCAGGCCGTGCTGGACAGTGCGCTGGACGCCGTCATCACGGCGGACGCCCGCGGGCGTGTGGTGGACTTCAACCCGGCCGCCGAGCGCATGTTCGACCTGCGCCGCGAACAGGCGTTGCACCATCCCATCCACCGGCTGCTGGCACCCGGTGAAGCGCGAAAGGCGATGCGCCGCCGTGTGATGCATGTCCTGCGTGGCGCCGGCGCCGGTGTGCATGCCGGCGGGCGCATCGACGTGATGGCGGTGCGCACCGGCGGCGAGCATTTCCCGGTCGAGGCGACCGTGGTCGCGGTGCGCGCCGGCACGCAGACGCTGTTCACCGCCACCATGCGCGACATCTCGGAGCAGCGGCGGGTGGAGCGCGCGCTGCGCGACAGCGAGGTGCGGGCACGGGCCACCTTCGAGCAGGCGGCCGTGGGCATCTTCCTGCTCGACGAGCGGCAGCGGCTGGTGCGGGTCAACCAGACCCTGTGCCGCCTGCTCGGGCGCAATGCCTCGAACCTGCTGGGCCTGCCGCTGCGCAGCCTGCTGCACCCAATGGACGCTCCGGACGTGATGCAGGGCACGACGAGCCTGTTCACCAGCACCCGGCCGAGCCTGCGGCTGGAGGCGCGACTCACCCGGGCCACCGGTCGGCCGCTGTGGGTGCGCCTCACGGCCTCGCTGGCGCATGACGACCGGGGCGGCGTGCTCTACATGATCGGCATCGTGGAGGACATCGAGGAGCAGCGCCAGCACCGCGAGGATCTGCGCGCCGCACGGCAGCTGGAGGTGATGATCAGCGCCCGCATCCAGACCTCGCTGCTGGTGACGGCGCCCGCGGTGGAGCTGCCCGGCCTGTGGCTGAGCAGCTTCAACCATGCCTCGCAGGACATCGACGGCGACTTCTTCGAAGTGATGCGCCCGGGCCCGCGCTGCGTGGACCTGATCGCCGGCGACGTGATGGGCAAGGGCGTCAACGCCGCCCTGCTGGGCGCAGCCGTGAAGATGCAGTTCAGCCGCTCGCTGGTCGAGCTGATGATGCAGCGCGCGGCCCGCGATGCCGCGCCCGAGCCCGCCGCCATCCTCGATGCCGTGCACGCCGCCATGACGCCGCACCTGCAGGCCCTGGAGACCTTCGTCACCCTGGCCTATGTGCGCATCGACCTGGAACGCGGCCTGCTGACCTGGTGCGGCTGCGGCCATGAAGAGGTGGTGCACGTCGGCCCCGGCGGGACGGTGGCGCTGCTGCGCAACCAGCACCCGCCCCTGGGCGTGCTGGCCGATGCCCGCTTCACGCAGCAGAGCCGGCCCGTGGGGCCGGGAGACGCGCTGCTGCTGCATTCCGATGGCCTGTGCGATGCCCGGCGGGGCGACGGCGAGCGCGTGGGTGTGCAGCAGGTGCAGAGCGCCTTCCGACGTCTTGCCGGGCACCACGCCACGCCGGCGGCCATCCTGCACCGCATGCGCCAGCAGCTGCTCACCGGCACCCTGCTGACCGACGACGTCACGCTGGCCACCCTGCGCGTGTGCGACTTCCGGCAGCCGGTGCACCGCATCGAACTGCCCACCGATGCCGCAGCCATCGGCTTGCTGCGCGCCCTGGTCGACACGGGCCTGTCGGAGGCGGGCGAGACCGGTCCGTCCAGCGAGCTCTTCACCCTGGCCGTGGTCGAGGCCTTCACCAACATCGTCCGCCATACCCGCGGCCTGCTGCCGCAGGCGCCGATCGAGGTCCTGGTGCGCCGCCGGTCCGACGCGCTGGAGGTGGAGCTGGTGCACATCGGCGAACCCTTCGCGCCGCCGCAGCACGACGTCCAGACCAATTTCGAGGACTACCCCGAAGGCGGCTTCGGCCTGACCATCATCCGCAAGGCCTCCGACCGCGTGGAGTACCTGCACCACGACGGCGTGAGCACCGTGCGGCTCAGCCGCTGGTTGGTACCTGCCGGCACCGTGGCGAGTTTGCACTCCCGCCACCATCTGGACACCTCCTCCGACGTCCAATCCGTGGATCGTTCCACCCCCCATATCTTGCCCGCATGAACATCGCCCTTCTGGAAGACGACCCCGACCAGCGGGACCTCGCCGCCCTGTGGCTCACGCACGGCGGCCACATGGTGACCAGCTTCGCGAGCACCGGCGAGCTGATCCGCGACCTCGGTGCCCGCCGTTACGACCTGCTGGTGCTGGACTGGACGCTGCCCGATGGCACGGGTGGCGACGTGCTCAGCTGGCTGCGCAATCGCCCGGGCGTGCAGCCCCCCACCATCGTGCTGACCTCGCGCGACAAGGAGTCGCAGATGGTCGAGGGCCTGAACAGTGGCGCCGACGACTACATCGTCAAGCCCGCCCGCCCGGCCGAGCTGCTGGCACGCATCAGCGCCCTCGGCCGTCGCGTCCGCACGCGCGGTCCACAGTTGCTCGAACTGGGGGGCTACCGCGTGGACCTGCTCCAGCAGCGCATCAGTGTGGACGGCGTTCCAGCCGAGCTTACGCAGCGCGAGTTCGACCTTGCGGTCTACCTCTTCCAGAACCCTGGCGTCCTGCTGACGCGTGAACACCTGCTCAACCGGGTGTGGGGCAGGACCGTCGATGTGACCACCCGCACGGTCGACACCCATGTCAGCCGGCTGCGCCGCAAGCTGGGTCTGGACGGCCAGCGGCCGCAGCGCCTCACGCCCGTTTACGGCCAGGGCTATCGGCTGGACTCGGTCGACGAGGCGGCCCCGGACAAGAACACCGCCGCGCCCGAAGCCAAGGCGGCGGCACCGGCCGCGTGCGACAACGCCGCTCCAACCGCATGCGACCCCACATCGCCCGTCGCCGCGGCCGGCGAGGACACTGATTCGCACGCCGCGGCCGGCGAGGACGCCGGTTCGGACGCCGCGGCCGAGATCGGCATCGACTGCTGCTGCGGCATGGATGCGGACAGCGGTCCGGCCGAGCCGCGCGAAGTGCTCGAACGCCTGGCCCGCGCCGCGCGCTTTCGCGATGGCGAGACGAGCGCACACATGGTGCGGGTGGGCTTCCTGGCCTGGGCACTGGCGCTCGCCGCCGGCTGCAGCCCCGAGGCCGCACTGCTGCTGCGGCAGGCCGCGCCCATGCATGACGTGGGCAAGATCGGCGTGGCCGACGCGCTGCTCAAGCATCCCGGCCGCTTCTCGACCGACCAGCACCGGCAGATGGAGGCCCACACCCTCATCGGCGCCGAGATCCTGGGGGGCTCGGAGCTGCCGCTGCTGCGGCTGGCCGCCGAAGTCGCCCTCAACCACCACGAGCGCTGGGACGGCAGCGGCTACCCGCGCGGGCTGCAGGGCGCGGACATCCCGCTGCCCGGACGCATCACGGCCCTGGTGGATTTCTTCGACGCGCTGGTGAGCGATCGCCGCTATCGCTCGGGCATGAAACCGCAGGAGGTGATGGCCCTGCTGGACCAGCAAAGCGGCGCGGCCTTCGACCCGATGCTGGTGGCGATCTTCATCCGCCATGGCGCAAGCATGGTCCGGGTCTACGACGAGGTGATGCGCCGAGGCCTGGGTTTCGAGGCCCTCGCGGACGCGGCCTGCATGACCTTCGAACCCCAGCCGACCACGACGTGAGCCCGGCCGTGCCGGGACCGCGGCGCAGGACCGATTCGCGCCAATGCGTGGGATGGCGCCGCAAATGAGGCGTCCGCTGACACCGACCTTGGCTGAAGCTCCCTAAACTTTTCGGCGCTTCCGCCAACCCATTTCTAGAAGGGAGCATTTCAACGAGGGCCTCCCCATGAACCAGGAAACCGCGGCCCTTGTCCGTGTTCTGAACGACGACGCCACCGCCGTGGTCGAGGACTGGATGCGCGAGCTCCAGGCCACGCAGGGCAGTCTGCATGCCAGCTCCAAGGCAGAGGCTGCAGCCATCGTCGAAGGCCTGCGCAGCGGCCTGGCCACCGAGGCCGATGCCGGTTCGCTCCAGGCACCCGCCTGGCAGCCGCTGCGCCGCACGCTGGAGCAGCTGTCGGCCAGCCGCGCCGCCAAGGGCGACTCGGCCGGCGCCACCAGCGTCTTCGTGCTGGCGCTGAAGAAGCCCCTCTTCGCCCGTCTGCAACAGGCCTTTGCGCAGGATCCCGCTGCCATGGGCCGCGCGCTGTGGACGCTGTCCGCCCTGGTGGACCGGCTGGCCCAGCACACGGCCGACACCTTCCAGCAGTCGCGCGAGGACGTGATCCGCCGCCAGCAGGAAGACCTGCTCGAGCTCTCCACGCCCGTGGTCAAGCTCTGGGACGGCGTGCTGGCCGTGCCCATGATCGGCACGCTGGACAGCAACCGCACCCAGGTCGTCATGGAGACGCTGCTGCAGACGGTGGTGGACACCGGCTCGGCGCTCGCCATCATCGACATCACCGGCGTGCCCACGGTGGACACGCTGGTGGCGCGCCACCTGCTCAAGACCGTCACCGCCATCCGGCTGATGGGCGCGGACTGCATCATCAGCGGCATCCGCCCGCAGATCGCGCAGACCATCGTGCACCTGGGCATCGACCTGCAGGGCATCGTCACCAAGGCCACGCTGGCCGACGCGCTGGCGCAGGCCCTCAAGACCAACGGCTGGCGCATCAGCCGCGAGGGCTGAACCCCATGGACCGCATCCCGATCCTGCGGATGGGCCAGACCCTGCTGGTCACCATCCAGATCGACCTGCAGGACCAGACCGCCCTGGCGCTGCAGGAAGACCTCGCCAACCGCATCGCGGCCACCGGCGCCAACGGCGTGCTGATCGACATCTCGGCGCTGGAGGTGGTCGACTCCTTCATCGGCCGCATGCTCACCACCATCTCGGGCACGGCCGGCATTCTCTCGGCCACCGCGGTGGTGGTGGGCATGCAGCCGGCCGTGGCCATCACCCTCGTCGAGCTGGGCCTGTCGCTCGACGGCGTGCGCACCGCACTCGATGTGGAACGCGGCATGGCCCTGCTCGAGCGGCTGCGCGCCCAGCAGGGAGCCGGCCTTGGCGCCTGAATCCACCGGCACCCTGCCGCTGGCCAGCGAGCAGCACATCGTCGCCAGCCGGCAGACGGTGCGCGCCCTGTGCCAGACGCTGCGCTTCTCGCTGGTGGAGCAGACCAAGATGGTCACCGCCGCCAGCGAGCTGTCGCGCAACACGCTGATCCACGGCGGCGGCGGCCGCATGCACTGGGCGGTGCTGGAGGAAGGCGCCCGCCGCGGCCTGCAGCTGCGCTTCGAGGACGAAGGCCCCGGCATCGCCAATCTCGATCTGGCGATGTCCGACGGCTACACCTCCGGCGGCGGCATGGGCTTGGGCCTGCCGGGCAGCAAACGGCTGGTGAACGAATTCGACATCCGGTCCGCGCCCGGCCAGGGCACCTGCGTGAGCATCGTGAAGTGGAGGTGATCCGCGGCTGGACGCACCGTGCGTTCCCTATCGAGGACCTGAGCTTCGTCGGTGAGGCCCGGCGCCATGTGGCGCGACTGGCGGCCGAGCGCGACTGGCCCGAGCACGACGCCGCCCGGGCCGCGTTGGTGACCACCGAGCTGGGCACCAACCTGGCCAAGCATGCGCAGGCCGGCCAGCTGCTGGTGGCCGCGCGCGACGCACTGGGCGACATCGAGCTGATCGCCGTGGACCGTGGCCCGGGCATTCCGGACCTGCCGCGATCGATGCGCGACGGCTACTCGACCAGCGCCACCGCCGGCACCGGTCTGGGTGCGATCGCGCGGCAGAGCGAGGTCTTCGATGCGCATTCCGCGCCCGGCGTGGGCACCGTGTGCCTGGCCCGCCTGCGACCGCGCTGCGCAGCCGCACCGGCCCCGCGGGTTGCCGTCGACTGGGGCGCCGTGTGCGTGCCGGTGCGCGGCGAAACCGCCTGCGGCGATGGCTGGATGCTGGCCTTCGAGGGCCGGCATGTGGCGGCCTTGGTCGCCGACGGCCTGGGCCACGGGCCGGAAGCGCAGGCCGCAGCCGACACGGCGCTGGACGTGTTCGAGCGCCAGCCCTTCGACGATGGCGTCGTCGTCATGCAGTGCATGCACGACGCGCTGCGCACCACCCGCGGCGCCGCGGTGTTCGGCATGTGGATCGACGGCGAGCTCATTCGCTACACCGGCGCCGGCAACGTCGCGGGCCGGCTGGTCTCGGGCACGGCCGACAAGGCCCTGGCGACCGCCCACGGCACACTGGGCCTGCAGGTGCGCCGCTTCGACATGACCCACGCGACGCGGCCGCCCCATGCGCTCGCGCTGCTGCACAGCGACGGCGTGCAGACCCGCTGGCCCGGCGCCGCGCTGGCGCCCTTGCTAGGACGCGACCCCACCCTGCTGGCCGCGCGCATCTTTGCCGACTATGCGCGTGGCCGCGACGATGCCTGCATCGTCGTGCTGCGACCCGAGGAGGGCCCATGACCGCATCTGCGCACGCCGACGCGCTGCAGCAGCGACTGCAGGCCGCCGAGGCCGAGGCCGCGCTGCTGCGCGAGGAGCTGGAAGAAACCAACCGCGGCGTGGTTGCGCTCTATGCCGAGCTGGACGAGCAGGCCATCGCACTCAAGCGCGCCACCGAGCTCAAGAGCCGCTTCTTGGCCTACATGAGCCACGAGTTCCGCACGCCGGTCGCCGCCATCCGCAGCATCGCGCGGCTGCTGAGCGACGAGGTGGATGGGCCGCTCACCGACGAGCAGCGGCGCCAGGTGCAGTTCATCCAGACCTCGGCACGCGAGTTCGCCGAGATGGTGGACGACCTGCTGGACCTCGCCAAGATCGAGGCCGGCCGGGTGGAGATCTCGCCCGCCTGGTTCGAGATGGTCGACCTGTTTTCGGCGCTGCGCGGCATGTTCCGGCCCATGCTGGAGAACCAGCAGGTCACCCTCGCCTTCGAGGAGCCGGTCGACCTGCCGCGCCTGTACACCGACGACCGAAAGCTGTCGCAGATCCTGCGCAACTACGTCTCCAACGCCCTCAAGTTCACCACCCAGGGCGAAGTGCGCGTGTCAGCCTGCCGCATCGGCGACGACCGCGTGCGCTTCTCGGTGAGCGACACCGGCATCGGCATCGCCCGCGAACACCACGCGGCCGTGTTCGACGACTTCGCGCAGGTGGACTCGCCGGTGCAGAAGCGGCTGCGCGGCACCGGCCTGGGCCTGGCTCTGTGCCGCGAGCTGGCCGGCCTGTTGGGCGGCGAAGTGGGCGTGGAGAGCGAACTGGGCCGCGGCTCCACCTTCTGGCTCACCCTGCCTTTGCAGCTGCCGCAGGCGCCCGGGCCTGCGGCCACGCCGGCCGACCGACCGGAGGCCTGATGGAAACCACGGGCGTGATCCACAGCACCATCGACCGCGGTGCCCACCGCATCCTGGTGGTGGACGACCATCCCACCACCCGCTACTCGACCGCACGCACCCTGCGTGCCGCCGGTTTCGCCACCGAGGAGGCTGCCTCGGGAGGCGAGGCGCTGGCGCTGGCGGCCCAGGGCATGTCGGCCCTGGTGCTGGATGTGCACCTGCCCGACGTGGACGGCTTCGAGGTCTGCCGCCGCCTGCGCGAGGATCCGCGCACCGCAAGCCTGCCGGTGATCCACCTGTCGGCCACCTACATCCATGACCGCGACAAGGTCGCGGGCCTCAATGCCGGTGCCGACGCCTACCTGGTGCACCCGGCGGAGCCGGCGGTGCTGGTCGCCACGCTGCAGGCGCTGATCCGCGCGCGCAGCGCCGAGGACCGGCTGCGCCAGAGCGAGAGCCGCTTCCGCGCCATCTACAACCAGGTGCCCGACGGCATGGCGCTGCTGGATGCGCAGGGTCGGCTGGACGACGTGAATCCGGCCCTGGCCCATCTTCTGGGCCGCACGCCCGACGCCCTGGTCGGCGTGCGCCTGGCCACTCTGGCGCAATCGGCCGCCGCGGCCCAGGTGCAGGCTTTCGTGGCGCAGGCCGCGCAGGCGGCACCGGGCAGCACCAACAGCGTGTGGCGGGCGGAGTTTCCGCTGCTGCATGCCGACGGGCACGAGATCCCGCTGGCCTGGAGCCTGTCGCCCCATGGCCCCACCGGCCTGTTGGTGGCGGTGGCCGTCGACATCTCCGAGCGCCTCGCCCTGGAGCAGGCCCGCCAGGAGGTGCTGGAACGCGAGCAGGCCGCCCGGGCTCTGGCCGAGCGCCACAGCCGCACCAAGGACGACTTCGTGGCCGTGCTCTCGCACGAGCTGCGCACGCCGCTCAACGCCATCAGCGGCTGGGTGCACATCCTGCAGAAGCATGGCGGGCGGCCCGACCTGATGGCCAAGGCGCTGGACGCCATCGCCCGCAGCGTGAAGGCGCAGAGCCGCATCATCTCGGACATCCTCGACGTCTCCCGCGTCAACGCCGGCAAGCTGCGGCTGCACCGCGAATGGACCGACCCGCTGGAGCTGACCCAGGCCGCCGTGGACGCGCTCAAGGACGACATCGCGGCGCGCGGCCTGAACATCGCGCTGCAGGCCGACGAGCCGGCGCGCCAGAGCGCCTGGCTGGACCCGACGCGCTTCCAGCAGATCGTGTGGAACCTGCTGAACAACGCGATCAAGTTCTCGGTGCACGGCGGCCGCATCGACGTGGTTCTGCAGCGCGAAGGCCGACAGCTGACGCTGGCGGTGCAGGACCACGGCAAGGGCATCTCGCCGGACTTTTTGCCCCACCTGTTCGACCGCTTCGCGCAGAGCGACGGCCCCGACAACCGGCTGCACGGCGGCCTGGGACTGGGCCTGTCGATCGTCAAGCGGCTGGCCGAGCTGCATGGCGGCGCCGTGCAGGCCTTCAGCGAGGGTGAGGGCCGTGGGGCCCGCCTGGTGGTCGAGCTGGACGTGGCGCCCGAGCCCACAGGCGAGAACCAGCCCGAGGCCGCCAGCGCCGAGCCGATGGCCGATGGCGCTCAGGCGCCCCACCGCGACCGGCCCCTCGCGGGCCACGACGTGCTGGCGGTCGAGGACAACCCCGACGCCGCCGAGATGCTGCAGGTGGTGCTGCACGAGGCCGGCGCACAGGTGCGCGTGGTGCACGACCATGACAGCGCCCTGGAGGCGCTGCGCGAACGCTGGCCCAGCCTGCTGGCCAGCGACATCGGCCTGCCCGGCCGCGACGGCTACGAGCTGGTGCGCGCGCTGCGTCGGCTGGAGGCCGAGGGCGGCCGCCCGCGCGTGCGCTGCGTGGCACTCACCGCCTTCTCGCGTCCGCAGGACCGCGACCGGGCGCTGGAGGCGGGCTTCGACGCCCATGTCTCCAAGCCGCTGGACACGCATGCGCTGCTGGCGGCGCTGCGCGGCGGCGGCTGAGCGGTCGGTATTGGCCCGAGACCCGCCGGCCCCTCCTTTAGACTGCGCAGAATTCTGCAACCTCAAGGAGCCGGTCATGGGCTTTTCCGCCAGCGACGTCGTGCCTTTCACCCAGGCGCGTGCCAACCTCTCGGAACTGGCCGATCAGGCCAAGGCCGGCGCCGAGAAGATCATCACCAAGAACGGTGAAAGCTACGTCGCCCTCATCGACGCCGACCGGCTGGACTACTACCACCGCCTGGAGCGCGAGCGCATCCATCTGCTGCTGATCGACGATGCCCGGCGCGGCATCGCCGACATCGAGGCCGGCCGCACCTATGGTGCCGATGCGGCCATCGCCCAGCTTCAGCAGCGCCGCGCGGCCGTCCCAACTCGCAAAGCCGCCAAGAAGCGTGGCTGAGGCCCTGCATCGGGTCGAACTGACCGCGAGCTTTCTGGAGCGGCTGGACGCCATCGAGGCCTTTCTGGCCGAAGCCGACGCGGCTTTCGCCTTCGATGATCTGCTGGCCGGCCTGCGTGCCACGGTCATCCCCAATTTGGCGCGCTTCCCTCGCATCGGCAGGCGCTACCTGGACAACCCGCCGCAGTCGGCCGAAGCACTGGCCCAGCTCGCAGCACTGCCCGCCGGCGCGGCCAGCGCTTTGCGCGAGTACCTGCATGGCGACTACCTGGTGCTCTACACCGTCGTGGACGCCAGTGCGACGGTCTATCTGCTGTCCATCCGGCACCACCGCCAGCTTTCATTCGACTTCGCCCACCTGTGGCCGGGCGCCAACCCGCCAGACCCGCGCTGAGCGTGTATGAGGCTCTGACCACAATGCATTCGAAAGGCACCCCATGAAGATCGACACCATCAGCATCGAGGGCTACAAGTCCTTTGCCAAAGTCGATCAGTTCGCTCTGGGCAACCTGAACGTCCTGATTGGCGCGAACGGCGCCGGCAAGAGCAACTTCCTGTCGCTCTTCCGTCTACTGACGGCTGCCTCGCAAGGTAACTTGCAAACCTACGTCAAATCGCAGGGCGGCCCCGACGTGCTGCTGCATGGCGGACGCAAAAGGACGCCCCAACTCAGCATCGCCTTGAAATTCAGGCCCAACGGCGGCGTCGTCAACGGATACGACATCACGCTTGCTCCAACGGCGGACAACCGAATCCAGTTCGTCCGTGAGGTGCCTTGGATCGACGGCGACTACGTCGTCAAGCGCTATGAGCTCGGCAGCGCGCACGAGGAAGCTCGGCTACTGACAGATAGACGCCAGGTCAGCCACTATGTGTCGCGATGGATGAAGAGCTGGCAGCAGTTCCACTTTCACGACACGAGCGAAGGCGCAGCCGTCAAGCTGCCCCATCCAAGCAATGACAACCTTCGGCTGAAGCCCCAAGCGGACAATCTCGCGGCCTACCTCTACCGCCTTCGCGCGCTGCCATCGCACCAGGCCGCCTATCAGCGCATCGTCGACACGATCAAGCTGGCGGCACCATTTTTCGGTGGTTTCGTGGAGCGGGAGCCGATGCCCGATACGGTGGAGTTGGAATGGTTCGAGCAGAGCGATCCCGAGACGCCGTACCGGGCCCACACGCTTTCGGACGGCACGCTGCGCTTCATCTGTCTGACGACGCTGCTGCTGCAACCATCGCATTTGTTGCCGGACACCATCCTGATCGACGAGCCGGAACTGGGCTTGCACCCGTTTGCCATCAACCTGCTGGCGGACATGATGAAAGAGTTGGCCCAAACCAAGCAGTTGATCGTCTCCACACAGTCGGTCGAACTGCTGAATGCCATGGAGCCTAAGGATGTGGTGGTGGCGCAGCGCGTGGATGGGGCCACGACGCTCGAGCGCCTGGACGTCGAGGAACTCCGGGGTTGGCTGGACGACTACCAGAGCCTGGGCGAGCTATGGAAGCGCAATGTGATTGGCGGGAGGCCCAGTCTGTGATGCGTCGCGTGGTAGTGGTGTGTGAAGGCCAGACCGAAGAAGCCTTCATCTCCCGGGTGCTGTTCCCGGCGTTCGCAGCGGATGGCATTCACCTTCAAGGCATCACTGTCGAGACGTCGCCAGGTCACAAGGGTGGGGCGATGAGCTATGCCCGCTTGCGCCCGGCATTGCGCAATGCATTGGCGAGCAATCGCGTCGTGGCCGTCACGACGTTGATCGATCTTTACAAGCTGGATTCCCAGTTTCCGGGCTATGCCACGGTACAGCCTCACGCCAGCTTGGCCGCTCGCCTTCAGACCTTGGAGATCGGACTGCATGCCGACGTGGTGGCTCACTGCGGATGCCACCCGAATCGATTCATCGCCCACATCCAGCCTCACGAATTCGAAGCGCTCCTGTTCAGCGATGTCGCCAGTCTTGCTTCCGTCGAGGAAGGCTGGTCGGCCGCGCTGCCGGATCTCGTCAAGGCCCGGTCGGCGGTGACGACGCCCGAAGAACTCAACGATGGCCACAAGACCAAACCGTCCGCTCGCCTGGAGGCCTTGCTGCGCAGCCCGTCCTATCGAAAGCTCCGTCACGGACCCATTGCCGCCGAGCGCATCGGGTTGGCTCGGATGGAGGCCCAATGCCTGCACTTCGCTGCATGGGTGGCCAAGCTGCGCCGGCTTTGAGGGCGCCTGCCTCGAACAGCTCTTTGACATCCAGCGCAGCAGCGACGCCGCCCCTCACTCGACCCGCAACCGCGCCGTCCTCGCCAGCCCCTGCCAGCTGTCCATGTCGCGCCAGACGGTGGCGCTGAATTCTTCGGCCGACTTCAGCGGTGGGCGCGGCATGTTCTGCACCGCGAACTTCTGCACCACCTCCGGCGTCGCCAGGATGCGGTTGATCTCGCGGTTGAGCCGCTGCACCACCGCCGGCGGCGTGCCGGCCGGCACGAAGACGCCGTACCAGCCATCGACGTCGAAGCGGTAGCCCTGCTCAGTGAGTGTGGGCACCTCGGGCAGGGCCGGGCCGCGGGCGGAGCCGGTGCAGCCCAGGGCCAGCAGCTTGCCGGCGCGGATGTGGGGCACCGGCGAGGCGATGTCCACGAAGCCCACGCCGATGGTGTTGGCCAGCAGGTCGGCCACCAGCGGCGAGACGCCCTTGTACGGCACATGGGGCATGACCAGCCCGTATTCCGCCTTGATGCCTTCCATCACCAGGTGGCCGGTGGAGCCGCTGCCCCAGGAGCCGTAGGCGATGCGGTCCGGCTGCGCCCGTGCGGCGCGCACCAGATCGGCCAGCGAGCGCAGTCCGGTGGCCGGATGCACCACCAGCAGCACGCCGGCCGATCCCACCCGTGCCACGGGCTGCAGGTCCTTGCGCGCGTCGTAGGGCATGCGCGGCTGGATCACCGGGTTGATGGCGATGGCCGACGAGGGGGACAGCAGCAGCGTGTAGCCATCGGCCGCCGCCCGCGCCACCGCCTCGTTGCCAATCAGCCCGTTGGCACCGGCACGGTTGTCGACCACCACCGGCTGGCCCAGGGCCTCCTGCAGGCTCACGGCCAGCAGGCGCGCAAAGATGTCCGAGCCGGCGCCGGGCGGCCCCGGCACCACCAGCTTGAGCGGGCGTTGCGGCCAGGCATCGGCCTGGGCATGGGCCATCGCGGGATGCAGGCCCAGCAGGGCCGCGGCGGTGAGCAGATGCCGGCGGTTGCAAAGCGGCTCGTTCATGGGGATGTCTCCTCGTGGTGGATCGTTGTCGTCGCCGCGGCTGTGGTCCGCAGCCATTGGCCGGTGAGGAAGCGCGAACGCGGGCCGGCGACGAAAGCCAGCAGCGCCTGCGTGCCGGCATCCACACCGGGCCCGTCGATGGCCACGGCGTTGATGCGCAGGCCCTCGTGGCCCCATTCGGCGGCCAGCGTGTGCAGCAGCATGCGGGCCGCCGCCGGATCACCGGCCTGCGCCCAGGGCAGCGCAGGCTGCCTGGCTGGCACCAGCAATGTCAGGCTGGCCTGCGTCGGATGCGCCAGACGGAAGCGCCGCGCGGCGGCCTGCAAGGTGGCCAGCCACTGGCCCGGCGGCGCCGTCATCAGGCTCGCATCGAGCACCGCGGGATAGCCGCCCGTGCCTGTGGACGCGCCGTCGTCCTGCGGGGTGCAGGCCATGTCCAGCGGTGGCAGCGGCGCCTGGGCCGGCGGCAGCGGCTGGCTGCCGCCGGACACCGACGAGCCGCCATCCAGCACCAGCAGCTGGCCCGACAGCGGCCGGGCGCCCTCCCCTGCCAGGAAGCACAGCGCCTCGGCCATGTCCTCGGGCTCGGCCATGTGGCCCAGCGGGATCTTGCCCGTGGCCTGGGCCGGCACCAGACGGCCGCTGTCGATCAGCTGCTGCACCAGCTCGGTCCGAACGAAGCCCGGGGCCAGCGCGGTGACCGTCCAGTCCGGGCGCGCCTGCGCCAGGACGGCAGTCTGGGCGATGAGGCCGGCCTTGCTGGGGCTGTAGAGCCCGCGCCAGGGAATCGCGCGCAGCCCCGCGCCGGAGGCCACATTGACCACGCGTGCGCCGGGCCGCAGGCGGTCGGCGCAGGCCTGCACCAGCCGCGCGGGCGCATCGAGGTTGAGCGCCAGCAGCCGTTGGCTTTCGGCGTCCAGCGCGTCGCGGCCGCCGGCCGACATGCCGGCGTTGTTGATCAGCGCGTCGAGCGGCGGCAGGTCGGCACCCAGCGTGGCGAGCTGCGCGGCGTCGCAAAGATCGACTGCGCGGATCTGCGGCGCAGGCGCTTCAGCCGGCCAAACGGCGGCGAGCTGCGCGAGGCGGCTGGCGTCGGCATCGACGAGCACGCAGTGCCAGCCATCGCGCGCGAGCCGCAGTGCAGTGGCGCGGCCGATGCCCGCGGCCGCGCCGGTGATGAGCACATGCCGCGGCGCTGCGCCGGTGGAGGGCCCGATGGGCAGGCTGGCGAAGCCGCTTCCGGCTTCATCCCGGCCGGACCTGCTGTTCGGCGCGTTTGGGTGCACACGGGTGGTCATCGGCGCGCCGGCTCGTGCAGCGCCGACAGCAGCGCATAGACCGGGTCGGCCGGCGCCATCGCCGCCGTCGGCTGCCGCACGCCGAAGAGCTGCGCATCGCCTTGCGCCAGCTCGGGCCGCGCTCGCTCCTCGATCCAGTCGTACACCACGGTGCGGTCGGCCACGCGCCATTCGCCCTGGCGGCGCTCGAAGCGGTCGACGTAGCGGCCACAGAGAAAGGTCTCGCGGCCGGGTTGCGCGGCCGTCGACTGCAGCGCGAGAAAGCTGCTCTCGACCGCCGCCGTGTCGCCGGCGAGTTCGACCAGGATGTTGCTGATCTGGTGCACCCGCCGCCCGCCCTGGCGCAGCCTGGCCAGGGCCTGGTCGATGAAGCCCGTGGCGCTGCCCGTCCAGGCGCCATGGCAGTCGGTCGCATCGGGCCAGTAGGCCGAACGCAGCGCGGATTCGTCGCAGCGGTCGATGCCGCGGCAATAGCGATAGAGGCAGTCGCGGATGGCCTCGCGGTCCAGCAGAGCCTGCAGCGCGGCCGTGTCGACGGCGGCGGCGCTCACGGCTGCGCCTTGGCGTCTGCCGCAGGCGCCCGCCGGAACAGCTGCACCACATGACCCTCCGGGTCGCGCAACGACAGCACGGCGCCATGGGCGCCCATGTCGCGCAGGCCCAGCACTTCGCCACCCGCCGCCGCGATGCGCTCGGCGGCGCCGTCGAAGTCCGGAACCTCGAACACCATCACCGCGCCCGACGTAGCCGGCGCTGCTTCTTCGCGGCAGGCGAGCGAGACATTGCCGCCGCCCACGCCGTACTGGTACCAGCGCTCGCCATCGGCGAACTTGAGCGACAGGCCCAGGGCCTCGCTGTAGAAGGCATGCAGGGCCGCGGGCTGCTCGGCCACCAGGTAGACGTTCTGCAACCGCAAGGGCGCGAAGGGCTGGGCCGGCGCGCTCACAGCGAGGTCTCCGAGGCGCCGCCGTCCAGCCGCAGCACCTCCGCATTGAGGAAGCGGGCCTCGTCGCTGGCGAGGAAGACGATGGCGTCCGCGATGTCCTGCACGGTGCCCAGCCGGCCCAGCGGCGTGCGGGCGATGCGCTTGGCATCCAGCTCGGCATTGCGGTTGCGTACCGGGCCCTCGGTGGGCACGGCGCCCGGCGCTACCGCATTGACGCGGATGCGGCGCGCACCCAGGTCCGCCGCCGCGGCGCGGGTGATGCCCAGCACGCCGGCCTTGATGCCGCTGTAGACCACCGAGCGCACCGGCGACTTGAAGGCCGCGATGGAGGCCACGTTGACGATGGCGCCGCCCCGTTCGGCATCCATGGCCTCGGCCGCGGCCTGGATGCCCCAGATCACCGACTTGAAGCCGATCTCCACCATGCGGTCCATGACCTCGGGCGTGATCTCGGCCACCGGCTGATAGCGTACCCAGGCGGCGTTGTTGACCATCACGTCGAGACGGCCGGCGTCGGAGGCGAAACGCTGCACCGCCTCGCGCATGCCGTCGCGGGTGGAGACGTCGCAGGGCAGGCCGATGGCCTGGCCGCCCGCGGCGCGCACCGCTGCCACGGCGTCTTCCACGAACTCGGGCTTGAGGTCGTTGATGCCGACGACGGCGCCGCGCGCCGCCAGGGCCAGCGCCGTGGCGCGGCCGATGCCGTGGCCGGCGCCGCTGATGAAGGCCGTGCGGCCTGTCAATGAGGAAAGCAATGCGGTCATGCGTGAACGTCCTTCTGGGTCTTGGAGGTGGGTACCAGCAACGCATCGAGCGCGAAGGCACCCTGGCCGGCGTCCAGCACCACCAGCGGGTTGATGTCGATCTCGGCCACGTCGTCGGCATGGCGGGCGGCAAAGCGCGACAGCGCGGCGATGGCCTGGGCTGCGGCGGCCACGTCGGCCTTGGGCCGGCCGCGCGCGCCGTCCAGCAGCGCGAAGGATTGGAGCGAACGCAGCATGGCTTCGGCGCCCGCCGCATCGACAGGTGCGGGCCGCAGGGCCACGTCCTTCCAGATCTCGGCATGGATGCCGCCCAGCCCGACCATGACCATGGGCCCGAAGACCGGGTCGGTCTTGGTGCCCAGGATCAGCTCGCAGCCGGCCGGCGCCATCTGCGCCACCAGCACGCCGTCGATGCGGGCATGGGGCGCCTTGTCGGCGACGCGGGCCCGCATCGTGTCGTGCGCATCGATAAGCTGGCCTTCGCGGCGCACGCCCACCACCACGCCCCCCACCTCGGTCTTGTGGGCGATGTCGGGCGACACGATCTTCAGCACCACCGGAAAGCCGATGGCGCGTGCCGCCGCCACCGCCTCGTCGCGCGTCGTGGCAACCAGCTCGCGCAGCACCGGCAGGCCGGCCGCAGCCAGGGCCGCCTTGGCACTGGCCTCGGTGGCGAAGGCCTCGGTGGCCAGCGGCGTGCGCAGTGTTGCTTCGACGGTGGATGGTTGTGCGGACTGCATGCCCAGCGTGGCCAGGGCCGCCACGGTGGCGCAGGCGGCGTCAATGCCCTCGATGGCCGGGATGCCCAGCGCATCGAGCTGCCGCCGCACATCCGCCGGTGCCCGCGCGCACAGCACGATGAGCCGCTGCGGATGCCGCTCGCGCATCTGCGTGAGCGCCGCCAGGAAGACGTCGCGCAGCCGCGGCACATGGAAGGCATTGGCCGACTGCAGCAGCAGCGTGTCGCAGGCCGGATCGGCGGCCACGGCGTCCAGCACCTGGGCCAGCAGCTCGGGCCGGCTGGAGACCTGGGCCGTCATGTCCACCGGATTGGCCGGCGCCGCGAAGGCCACCGCCTGCAGGATGCGCTGCTGGGTGGCCTCGGCGAGGCGCGGCAGCGTCAGGCCCTGCGCACTGGCCGCATCGGCCAGCAGCACGCCGAAGCCGCCCGAGGCCGTGAGCACCGCGATGCGCCGACCCGTGGGCAGACGACCCTCGCCGAGCACGGCCAGTGCATGGCCCACGTCCAGCAGCTGCTCGATGCTGGGCACGCGCAGGGCGCCGCCTTCGCGAAGCACGGCGTCGAATACCGCATCGGAGCCGGCCAGTGCGCCGGTGTGCGAGGCCGCGGCGGCGCTGCCCGCTTCGGAGACGCCCACCTTCAGCACCACCAGGGGCTTGCCCGCGGCGCGGGCCAGGGCCATGGCACGGCGCAGCTTGTCGCCGTCGCGGCAGGTCTCCATGCAGCAGAGGATGACGCGAGTGCCCGGGTCGGCCGCGACCGAGGCGATGGCATCGGCGATGTCCACGTCGCATTCGTTGCCGGTGGTCAGCATGCGGCTGATGCCCAGGCCGCGCTCGGAGGCGAGGCGCAGCGTGTAGCTGCCCAGGTTGCCGCTCTGCGAGACGATGCCCACCGGGCCAGCCTCGGGGAACGACGACTCCAGCGCGACCGAGAAGGTGGCGATGCTCTTGGCCGGCACGCCGATGGCGCCCAGGCAGTTGGGGCCCACCACGCGCAGGCCGGTGTCGCGGGCGATGCGGCCGATCTCGGCCTGCAGCCGGGCCCCGGCCTCGCCCATCTCGGAGAAGCCTGCGGAGAGCACCACGGCCGCCTTCACGCCGCGCGCGGCGCAGTCGCGAACGGCCTGCGGCACGCTCTCGGGCGGCACGGCGATGACGGCCAGCTCGGGCGCGTCGGGCAGTGCGGCTACATCGGGGTAGGCGCGCAGCGACTGCACCTCGGCCGCCTTGCGGTTGACCGGGTAGATCGCGCCGGCAAAGCCGTACTTGCGCAGGAACTGCAGCGGCCGGCCGCCGATCTTGGTCACGTCGTCGGAGGCGCCCACGATGGCGATGGAGCGCGGCGCGAACAGCGCCTCCAGGCCGTGGCCGACCTCGATGTCGGGGCGCATGGTCATCGGCCCTTGTAAACCGGCGGGCGCTTTTCGAGGAAGGCCTGGCGCGCTTCCTTGGCGTCCTCGGTGCGCGACAGCGCCATGGTGAAGTTCTGCTCCACGCGATAGCCGTCACGCTGGGGCATCAGGTCCATCATGTTGGCGGCCTGCTTGGCATAGGCCACGGCCAGCGGTGCCTTGGAGGCGATGTCCTGCGCGATCTCCATGGCCAGCGGCATCAGCCGCTCGGCCGGCACCACCTCGTCGAGCACGCCGCGGCGATACAGCTCGGCGGCCGAGACCTTCATGCCGGTGAAGAACATGCGCCGCGTGAAGGAGCGGCCCACCAGCGTGCGCAGCATCGAGACGCCGCCGGCCAGGCCGACGTTGATCTCGGGCATGGCGAAGGTGGCGTCCTCGCTGGCCAGGAAGATGTCGCAGGCCGCCATCAGCCCGAAGCCCGCGCCCAGCGCCGGGCCGTTGATGGCGGCGATCACCGGCTTGGCGCATTCGCGGATGGCGTTGCCCGTCTCGCGCGTCCAGCGGTTGTGGTCGAGGAAGTCGCCGGCCTTGTCGGCGTCGGGCCGATCCTTGAGGTCGGCACCGGCGCAGAAGGCCTTGCCGGTGCCGGTGAGGATGGCCACGCGCACGTCGCTGCGCTCCGAGATCTCGTCGAAGGCGGCGATGAGGTCGCGGCGCGAGGCGCGGTCGAGGGCGTTGACGGGCGGCTTGTCCAGCCGCACGACGGCGATGTATTCGGAGACTTCGAGGTGGATGCTCATCGCGCGCTCCCGGGGAGGGTGTTGGAAGAAGAAGAGGAAGAGGGGTTGTCGACGGATGCGCCGCCCGCATGCAGCAGTTGCGCGAGCTGGGTGAGCCGGTCGCCATAGCGGAACTCCGACGCGATCAGCCGCTGGGCCAGGCGGGTGGCCAGCACCTCTTCGCTCAGGCCCATGCCGCCGTGCATCTGGATGGCGGCCTCGGCCGCGGCTCGGGCCGTCTCGGCGATGGACAGCTTGGCCAGCTGCAGCGTGCGGCGCAGGTCGGGCGCGGCCGATTCCTGCGCCTGGAAGGCATGCACCACCAGGCCCTGGGCGCATTGCGCCTTGACGTACATGTCCGCCACGCGATGGCGCAGCGCCTGGAAGGTGGCCAGCGCCACGCCGAACTGCCGGCGCTCCTGCAGATGCGTGATCGTGTGGCGGATCAGCGCGGCCTGTGCGGCCACGGTGTCGACCAACGTGAGCAGCAGGACCGCATCGCCCGCGGCGGCCAGCGCAGCGCACAGTTGTTCGCCCTGCGCCAGAAGTGCCGTCGCGGGCACCGACACGCCGTCCAGCCTGAAGTCCGCGCCCTGGCGGCCTTCCATGGTGCGGTACCGGGCGGCAGGTGCGCCGATGCGCTCGGCATCGACCAGGAAGAGCGCGGGCGCGCCGTCGAGGTCGGCCACGGCCAGCCAGTGGCTGGCGGGCAGCGTGGAATCCACGCCATCCACGCGGCCGTCGAGCACGAAGCCGCTTTCGGCGCGCACCGCACGCAGGGTGCTGTCTCCGGGCAAGGCCGACAGCGCGGCCAGCGGCGCAATCTGCACCTCGGACTCGGCCACGGCCTGCAGCCAGGGGCCGGCCACCTCGGCCGGCGCGGCACGCAGCAGCAGCGGCACGACCGCGCAGGTCTCGATCACGGGCAACTGCAGGCCCGGGCCGGCCAGACCCTCGACCACGCTGGCAAGGTCGTCCAGCGTGCCGCCGACGCCGCCGTCGGCCTCGGGCACCAGGGTGGCGGTCCAGCCCAGTTCGCGCACCGGGTCGCCGGGCAGGGTGGCGCTGTGCACATGGTCCTGCGCAAAGCGGTCGGCTGCGTCGAAGAGCATGCCGGGGAAGAGCGGCGCGGCGCTGGACGACGCCGGCTCCGCACCCAGCAGTGCGTTGGCGATCACATTGCGCTGCACCTCGGAGGTGCCGCCCGCGATGGTGCGGGCGCGGGTGAACATGTAGTTCTGGATCCAGGTGGCGGCGGGCAGCTCCTCGCCGCCCTCCTCGGCCAGGAAGCGGTGCGCCGCCTCGGGCCCGACGGCATCGAGGGCGATGGTGGTCAGGCGCTGCGCCACGTCGGCGCAGGTCATCTTGATGGCCGAGGGCTGCACGCCCAGCGGCCGCTGGTGGATCAGGTCGTCGGTGGCGCTGGCCATCATCACGCGGGCGCCCTGCAGCTCGGCCTCGCACAGCAGCAGCTTGTGCTGCAGCACGCCGAAGTCGCGCCGGGCGCCCGCGGCCTGTGCGGCCTGTTGCAGCAGGGCCGAGACCTGGCGGTGCATCAGCGCCAGCCGGGCCACGTTGGCCGGGGGCAGGCGCTCGCGCTCCAGCAGGAACTTGGCGCAGGTCCAGCCCTTGCCTTCTTCGCCGATCAGGTTGTCCGCGCGCACCCGCATCTCGTCGAAGAAGACCTCGTTGAGGTGGTGCCAGCCGTCGATGGTGCGGATGGGCCGCACGGTGATGCCGGGCGTGTCCATGGGCACCAGCAGCAGCGAGATGCCCTCCTGCTTCTTCGCCTCTTTCGAGGTGCGCACCAGCATGTAGATCATGCTGGCCTCGTGCGCGTGGGAGGTCCAGATCTTCTGGCCGTTGACCACCCAGTCGTCGCCGTCGCGGCGGGCGCTGGTCTGCAGCGAGGCCAGGTCGGAGCCGGAGCCCGGCTCCGAATAGCCCTGGCACCACCAGTCCGAGCCATCGAGGATGCGCGGCAGGAAGCGGGCCTTCTGCTCGGGCGTGCCGAAGCGGATGATGACCGGGCCGATGTGGCCCAGGCCGTGGTGGTACAGCGGCGGGCAGTCGTTCTCGGCCATCACCTCTTCGAAGATCAGGCGCTGGCGGATGTCCCAGCCGGTGCCGCCGACTTCCACCGGCCAGCTGGGTGCGCCCCAGCCGCGGTCGTTCAGGATCTTCTGCCAGGCCTGGTACTCGCGCTTGGTGATCTTCTGGCCGGCGGCCACCATGGCCCGGATCTCGGGCGGGCAGGCCTGGCGGGCGAAGGCCTCCAGTTCACGCCGGAACGCGGCGTAGTCGATGGACATCGTGTCTCCTCGTCTCTCTCACTCAATCGGGAATGGCGGCGGGCGCTCGGGCGCGGCGCGTCGGTGTGGTCGCTCAGCCGCGACGCAGCTGGTCGATCAGCGCATCGAGCGCGGCGGCGGCGCCTTCGGCATCGCGTTCACGCAGGTGGCGCACCACGGCGCGCCGCAGCGGGTACAGGTCGGGCCGCGCACGCACCGACAGCACATGGGTCATGCGCTCGCGCAGCACCGTGGTCATGGTCTGGGCCATGAGCATCAGCGCGTCGTTGTGGCCGGCGGCGGCAATCGCGCCGAAGAAGGCGCTGGCCGAGTCGATGCGGGCCTTGAGCGGCGCGTCCTCGGGATGCGCCTCGATCAGCGCGGCGGCGGCCTCGATGGCGTCGATCTCGGCCTCGCTCGCGCGCTCGCAGGCCAAGCGCAGCAGTCGCCCGTAGAGCGTGCGATAGGCCTCGTCCACGTCGGCGTCGCCCATGCCACCCTGCACCACGCGGTGGCGCAGCGACTCGGCCAGGCGCATGTACGCGCCCTTGTAGAACACCAGCGCCTGCTCGCCCGTGCCGGCGCCCAGGTGCTGCACCTCGCCGATGAAGACGACATGGTCGCCCGCGTCATGAGCAGCGAACAAGCTGCATTCGAAGCTGGCCAGGCAATCGTCCAGCAGCGGCATGCCCAGCTCGCCCTCGCGCCAGGCCACGCCCTCGAACTTGTGCTCGATCCTGCTGGAGGCGAAGCGGCCCGACAGCGCGTCCTGGTGCTCGCCCAGGATGTGGATGGCGAAGCCCTCGGCCTGCTGGAAGGTGTCGAGCAGGCGGCTCGCCTTGCGCAGGCTGAAAAGCACCAGCGGCGGCTCCAGCGAGACCGAGCTGAAGCTGTTGCAGGTCAGTCCCGCGGGCTGGCCGTCGGCCGTGCGCGTGGTGACGATGGCCACGCCGGTCGGAAAGCAGCCCAGGTGCTGGCGCAGCAGCGTGGGCTCGATGGCGGGCCGGGTGCGTTCGGCGGTGGCAAGCGCAGTCATGGTGGAGCCTCGGCGTGCGGCTCAGGCCGTGGCCAGTTCGGGCTGGGCGGCGGCGGCGCGGTGCGGCGGGTCGTTGGCGATCTCCTGCTGCACGGTGGGGATGATGACCTCGGCCCAGGTGCGCAGCTGGCGCAGCATGGTGGGGTGGTCGAAGTCGCCCATCTGGGTCTGGAAGCAGTAGTGCACCGGCTTGAGGGTACGAATCTCCTTGACCACGCGCTCGATCACCGTGTCGATGCTGCCCACGGGCAGCAGGGCACGCATCTCGTCGAGCGTGGGCTCGCCCTCGACGATGCCTTCCTCGACCTGGTAGTCGTCGGCGATCTGCGCGGTGCGGCGCTTGAGGCTCACGGCGATGCGGCGCTGGTAGCGGGCGCAGTCCAGGTACTTCTCGACCTCGTCCTTGTCGTTGCTGGCATACGCCGCGCGCAGCAGGCCCACGGGCACGGCAGCCGGGTCCTTGCCCTCCTGCGTGGCCACACGGTCGATGAGGGCGCGGGTGCTGGCCAGTTTCTCCAGACCGCCGTCGCCGCCCGAAACGAACACATGGTGGTTGCCGCGCACGGCGCGGGCGACGAAGCTCGGGTCCACGCTGGTGATCCACATCGGCGGGCCGGGCTGCTGCACCGCACGCTGGCTGATGGCGCTCATCGGCTGCTGGTAGTACTGGCCGTCGTAGCTGAACTTGGGCTGCTTGAGGCCCAGCTCCAGCATGTCGAGCATCTCGAAGGTGCGCGCCTTGGCCGTCTCCAGCGCCACGCCGAAGCGCTCGAACTCGAAATGCTGGTAGCCCGAGCCGATGCCCAGATTGAGCCGCCCGTTGGACAGCTGGTCCACCATCGCCACGTCGGCGATCAGGCGGGCCGGGGTGTACAGCGGCGCCACCACGATGCCCGTGCCCAGACGGATGCGGCGCGTGGCGGCCGCGCAATGCGCGATCATCGTCAACGGCGACGAGCACATGCCGTAGTTGCTGAAGTGGTGCTCGGCATACCATGCCGCGCCGAAGCCCAGCTCGTCCGCCAGACGCGTCTGCTCAACCGCGTCCCGCAGGATCTCGTGCGAGGTCTTATGTTTGTTCCGCTGCTGCATCAGAATGAAGATTCCGAAGTCCATGGCCGTTGCTCCTGATCGTTGGTTCGTGACGTGGATCAATGCTAGGAACGCCCCGGCCTGCCAGCGCACCGTCATGCGCACACCTTCTTTGCGTCTTTCGAAATGAAGGCCCTCGACTCGCTGCGCATCTTCGTCACCACCCAGCGCAAGGGCAGCCTCTCGGCCGCGGCACGCAGCCTGAGCCTGTCGCCGGCCACCATCTCGCGGCGCATCAGTGCGCTGGAGGAAGAGCTGGGCGTGCAGCTGGTGGACCGCACCAGCCGCAATCTCAAAATGACCGAGGCCGGCCAGGCCTTCCTCTCGCGCGCGGAAGGCGTGCTCGAAGCCATGGCCGATGCCGAGCAGGCCGCGCGCAGCGCCCGCCAGCGGCCCGAGGGCCGGCTGCGCGTCCATTCGCGCACCCACATCGGCCTGCGCGTGGTGGCCCCGCTGCTGCCGCGCTTCGCCCAGCGCTACCCGGACATCCAGGTGCAGATCGAGCTGTCGGAACATCCGGTCAACCTGGTCGAGCACGACTTCGACGTGGACATCCGCACCGGCGAATCCAACGACTCGGGCTTCGTGATCAAACGGCTGCTCTCCAGCGACGAGGTGCTGGTGGCCAGCCCCGCCTACCTCAAGACCAATTCACGCATCAGGCATCCGAGCGACCTGCCGCAGGCCCGATGCCTGACCTACCGGCGCGAGCACGAGGCCACGACCTGGAAGTACGTGGACGAACAGGGCATGCAGCAGGAGCTGGCGATCCAGGGCGTGCTCAGCGCCAACAACGGCGAGATGCTGCGCCTGGCCGCGCTGGGCGGCATGGGCGTCGCGCTGCTGTCCGAGCCCACGGTGCGCAGCAACCTGCAGGACGGCACGCTGGTGCGTCTGCTGCCCGAGTACCGCTTCGCGGTGCGGGCTTTTTCCAATGGCATCTTCGCGGTGTTCCGCCAGAACCGCGCCCTGCCGCTGAAGGTGCGGGCCTTCGTGGACTTCGTGGCCGAGGCGCTGCAGGACGACGCGCCGGCACCGCCCTGACGCGGTGCGGTGCCGGCGCCGTGCCGCCCGTCAGCGGCAGCTGAAGCTGCTGGCCGACTCGATGCTGCCCGAGCCGTTGTAGACCGCTTCCTTCGGATAAGGACACAGCGGACGGGTGCGCCCGGGCCAGGCCACGCCCGCGGCGGCGCGTGCGGTAGCGACCATCACCTCGGGCGCCTGGCCCTTCTCCACCCAGTTGACCACCGCACCGAAGGCATCGAACTGGTCGGTGCCGTACTTGCCGCCGCTGCAGTGGTCCATGCCGGGCACCGCGAAGGCGCGGGCGAACTTGTCGGCCTCGGTGCGGCCGTAGCGTGCGATCACGCGGTCCTGGTACCTGGACAGATCGGTGAAGGAGAAGGCCCAGTCGGCCGTGCCGTTGAACGCGAGGATCTTGCCGCCCCGCGCTCGGAAGGCGTCCATGTCGGCCGAGTCCGCGTCGGTGAACTCGTGGCCCGAACGCGTGTAGATGCCGGCCACGTCGAAGATCTTGGCGTATTCGGCATCCAGGTTGGCCGTGCGGGCGTAGCCGAGCAGGTCGGTCGTGACCGTGGGCGGCGTGGTGTACACGTGCGAGGCCTCGCCCGCAAAGATGGCGTAGTACAGCTGGGCCGGCGTGCCGACGGTGTCGATCATGCCGGGGTCATAGGGCCACGGCCCGTAGATCTGGCGGCCGGTGGAGGTCTTCGCACCGCCGAAGAACTTCTTCACGTAGGCCGCCTTCTCGGGCGTCAGGCAATTGCTGGTGGCGCCACCGGTGCACACCCACTGGGACGGATCGGGGTTGCAGGCGCTCGGCTTGCTGACCATGCCGTCGGTGACGCCATCGGCCGCGTCGCAGCTGGCGAGGATGCGGTTGCGCACCGTGTCCTTCTCCGCACTCGTGAGCGCATTGAAGATGTCGGGCTTGCCGTCGGTGCCCAAGGGCGCCACCGACGCCGCCGCCTGGGCACGGAAGATCGAGCCCTCGAGCGCCGCCGCCGTCAGGCGAAAGCCGGGCGCGCCGGCCACGATGCCGTCGAAGAGCTGCGGATAGCGCTGGGCCGCGACCATCGCCTGGCGCCCGCCGTTGGAGCAGCCGACGAAATAGGAGCGGCTGGGCTGCATGCCATAGAGCTGCTTCATCACCACCTGCGACGAGCCGGCCACCAGCGGCAGCTGCTTGTCGCCGTATTCGTCACGGGCCTGCGGATCGACCGCGAACAGGAAGGTGACGTTCGAGCTCATGTCGAAGGGCGCCTCGTGGCCTGAGTCGGTGGTCACGACCGCATAGCCGTCCAGCAGCGCATTGCGCGTGGCGCCGCCACCGGGATACGCGCCGAGCGCAACCGGCACGCTGCCGTCCACGCCGCTGCCCCCCTGGTAGAAGAAGCGCTGGTTCCAGTCCTTGGGCAGCCGCAGCTCGAAGAGGATGGCGTAGGGCTTGCCGTCGACACCGGTGCGCTTGTTGAGCTCACCGCGCACCAGACAGTGGTCGGGTGTCGACGATGCCGGGCTTGCCGCGTTGACCGCTGCCGGCGTGTACACCGCACTCACCAGCTTTCCGTTGGCCAGCGGCAGGCCGGCCAAGGCACCGCACTGGGCCTGGAAGCTGGCCGCAGGCGCCGGCGCCGGCGCGCTTGCCGAGGTGCCGCCGGGCGCGGGCACAGGCGCTGCTGCGGTGGGCGCGAAGCTCGTGCCCCCGCCGCTTCCTCCACATGCGGTCATCAGCAGCGTGGCGGCCGCAGCCACGCCGGTCACGCACCATCCTTGCATCTTCGTCATGGAATCCCTCGCGATCGATTGAGTTGGAATCAGCTTGCACAGGAGCGAGCGCCGTCCGCAGCCTCGCCATGCCGCTTTGATTGTTTGCATGCAAACAATCGGACCGTGGCACTTAGCAGAATCCGAGCCAGGGCCGGCGCACCGGCTCGGCGCACAAAAGCACAATCGCCTGATGAGCTATCGACTGGATGAACAGGTCGGCTTCCTGCTGCGGGTTCTCTATCAGCGCAATGCGGAACTGCTGACCCAGGCCCTGGACGGACTGACGCCCACCCAGTGGGCGGTGATCTCCATGCTGGCCCAGGTGCAGGAGTGCTCGCAGAACCTGTTGGGGCGCATGACCGCCATGGATGCCGCCACGATCAAGGGCGTGGCGGATCGCCTGGCAGCACGGGGACTGGTGCAGTTCCAAGACGACCCGGCGCACCGGCGCCGGGTCCTGGTCTCGCTGACACCGGAGGGCCTGGCGCTTTACGAACGACTTGCCGATGCCGCCGCCAGCGTCAGCGACGCCACGCTGGCGCGCCTGAGCCCGGCGCAGGCGACCAAGCTGGTGCAGTTGCTGAAGCTCGCGGCCGGCTGAGCCGACGCGACGAGGCATGACGCTCGCCGCTCACCCGCCGAAGCGCTGCGTGGGCAAGCCCGCCACGGGCAGCCCATCGAGAACGAACAGGCCGCCGTCCTGCGGCAGACGGCCTTCCAGCCGGGCGCTGCGCGAGATGCTGGTCACATAAAGCTGCGTCAAGCCCGGCCCGCCGAAGCACAGGCTGGTCGGGTATGTGAGCGGCAGCGGCACGAGCCGCTCCAGCTCGCCCGACGGCGAAAAGCGGGCCAGCCGTGCGGCCCGCACCAGCACGCTCCAGACAAACCCTTCGGCATCGACCGTGGCGCCATCGGGGCCGGACTCGAACGCATGCGTCTCGACGAAGCGGCGCTTGTTGGCCAGTGGACACTTCGGGTCGTAGTCGTAAGCCCAGATGACGCGGGCCAGGCTGTCGGCCAGGTAGAGCGTGCGTCCGTCGGGGCTGAAGCAGGGCCCGTTGGCAAAGCCGATGTCGTCGGCCAGTTGCTCCACGCGGCCGTCCGGCCGCAGGCGGTAGAGCCCGCCGCGCACCGGCGCATCCGCCGGCCGGTTCATGTGCATGGTGCCGGCCACGAAGTTGCCCACCGCGTCGCACTTGCCGTCGTTGAGCCGCACCTCATCATCCGTGAGGCCGATGTCGCCCAGCATCGTCAGCTGGCGGGTGCCGAAGTCGTAGCGGCCGAAGCCATGGCGCAGCGCCACCACCACCGCGTCGCCCTGCGCCGGCGCGATGGCGCCCAGCGGCGCGGGCAGCGCGTGCGATTCCACAGCGCCGGTGGCGGGGCGCAGGCGGTGCACCGCGCCGGCCAGCGCATCGATCCAGCACAGGGCCTGCGCCTCGGCGTCCCAGCAGGGGCTTTCGCCCAGCTGGTCGCGCGTGGTGCCCAGGCGGCGGATGTCGAGGTGCAGCGGCTGCATCGGTGCAGTGTCCGCAGCCGATCCGCGCCCCGATGTGCAGGAGTCGGAAAGCATCTTTTCATTGATCGAGATCAAGGTCTGTGGACACCCCCCTAGACTGGCCGCCACGCCCGAGACAGGGCCCAAGACCTGGAGACACACCATGAGCCATCGCCGCCACTTCCTGGCCGGCCTGCTGCTCGGCGCCTGCGCGCTGGGCACGGCCTTCGCCCAGCAGAACGTCACCCGCATCGTGGTGCCCTTCGCCGCTGGAGGCGGCACCGACCAGTACTGCCGCATCCTGGCCCAGGAGCTGAACAAGCACGGCATGAACGTCATCATCGAGAACAAGCCGGGTGCGAGCGGCATCCTCGCGGCCGACTACGTGGCCCGTTCCAAGCCGGACGGTCAGACGGTGCTGGTCTCGTCGCTGGGCACGCTGGCGAACAACATCGCGCTGTACGACAAGCTGCCCTACGACCCGGCCAGGGACTTCGCCTCGGTGACGCAGATCGCCTACCAGCCCTCGGTGATCGTGGGCCGCACCGACCTGCCCTACAAGAACATCAAGGAGATGGTGGCCTATGCCAAGGCCAACCCCGGCAAGATCAACCGCGGCTCGCCGGGCGCCTCCATCCTGACCAACCTGGCGCCCATCGCCTTCGAGCGCGCCCAGGGCTTCAGCACCACGCACATCCCCTTCAACGGCGACGCGCCGGCGCTGCAGGCGCTGCTGGGTGGGCAGATCGACATCCACGGCACCTCCATCACCGGCTCGCTGCCCTACATCAAGGCCGGCAAGCT
>NZ_CAJYES010000189.1 GCF_913773995.1 uncultured Pseudacidovorax sp. | reverse complement strand
TGGTGCAGTTCCCGATCAACGACTGGCTCACCTGGGGCGCCTTCACCTATCCGGCCGCTTTCCTGGTGAGCGAGGTGGTCAACCGGCTGCACGGGCCGTCCCTGGCGCGGCGCGTGGCCTGGGTCGGCTTCGCGATGGCGGTGGCCATGTCGGCACTGCTGGCGCCGCCGCGCATCGCCGCGGCCTCGGGGCTGGCCTTCATCGCCTCGCAGCTGCTGGACATCGGCGTCTTCCACCGCCTGCGGCGCGGACGCTGGTGGCGCGCGCCGCTGGCCGCCACGCTGCTGGCCGCCGTGCTCGACACGGCCATCTTCTGGGGCGTGGCCTTCGCGGGCACGTCCGATCCGTGGCTCAGCTGGGCCGTCGGCGATCTGGCGGTCAAGCTGGCCGTCGGCGTGGGCATGCTGCTGCCCTTCCGGCTGCTGATCGCCCGCCAGCTGGCGGGCGGCCTGCGCGCCTCCTGCTGAGTCTTTTCCATCCTCTTGTTCACGCCTGCCCCGGCGCAGGCGCTTTGCGACCGATATGAGCGACCACAACGACACGCCGTTCCACGACACGCCCGCGCATGCTGCGCCTTCGAACGCCGAAGCCGCACCCGCTGCTGTACCGGCGGCACCGTCAGCCGCCCCGGACGCCGGCCTTACGCGCGGTGAACGCAGCGAGCGCGGCGTAGAAAGCGAAGAACGCGGTGAACGCGGTGAACGCGGCCAGCGTCGCCGCCGCGGTAGCCGCGGCAAGGGCAGCGGTGCGGGCCGGCCCGCCGCCGATGGCGCCCTGCCCGAGCGCCAGCCGCAGGCCCAGCGCCAGAACCAGGCCAAGGGCCAGAACGCACCCCAGCGACCCGCCGGCCGCAAGGTGCATCCGCTGCTGGAGACCCTGGCCGGCCTGTACCCCCACCTGTTCGGCGCGCGCTTCCTGCCGCTCAAGCGCGGCATCTACGAAGACCTGCTGGCCCGCCATGCCGAGGTGCTGCCCGGCGACGAGCTGAAGGTGGCGCTGGGCCAGCATGCGCGTTCCACCCGCTACCTGGATGCCATCGCCAACCGCGTCCCGCGCCACGACCTGGACGGCCAGCCGGTGGAGGAGCTGGCGCCCGACCACGTGCACCATGCCATCGTCGAACTCTTCAAGCGCCGGCAGGGCCGCACGCAGGAGGACCTGCGTCCGCAGCTCGTGGCCCGCCTGGCCGACGCCATCGGCGCCAGCGGCCTGGAACGGATGGACTATGTGCAGCAGGTGCGCGTGGCGCAGCCGGATGCCCTGGCCCTGATCGATGAAGCCTTCACCGAGCACGGCCGCCGCCTGGCCCGCCGCGAAGCGCTGCAGCGCGCCTTCGAGGCGAGCGGCCAGCCCACGGTCGAGGCCTTCGCCGCCATGTACGGCATGGACCTGGGCGAGGCGCGGCGGGTGCTGGGCAAGCAGTTCAGCAAGACGGCGGCCGCTGCTGATCCCGCGGTGAGCGAAACGCCGAGCGAGGCCTGACCAGTTGCGAACAGCCGGGCGCCACGCGGGCCTGGCTCGAGCAGTGCACCGCCCGACCGGCGCGCGCGGAACGCAAGAGGCCCGGAATACGTCTGACGCCGACCCATAAAAAAGGCGCCCCCAACGGAGGCGCCTTTCCTTTGGTCGGAAGCCCAGGGCGCGCGCCCCGGCCTCTCGCGCATCAGCCCTGCTGCGAGGCCTGCAGCGCCGCGATGCGCTCCTCGATCGGCGGGTGCGTCGCGAACAGCTTGCCGATGCTGCCGGTGATGCCCATGGCTTCGACCGCCTTGGGCAGTTCGCCGGCGGGCAGACCGCCCAGGCGGGCCAGGGCGTTGATCATGGGCTGCTTGCGGCCCATCAGCTTGGCGGCCCCGGCGTCGGCGCGGAACTCGCGCTGGCGCGAGAACCAGGCCACCACCATGGCGGCGGCGAAGCCGAGCACGATGTCCAGCACGATGGTCGTGACCATGTAGCCGATGCCCGGGCCGCTGTTCTCGCGGTCGTCACCGCGGCGCAGGAAGCTGTCGACGAAGTAGCCGATCACGCGCGACAGGAACACGACGAAGGTGTTCATCACGCCCTGGATCAGCGTCATCGTCACCATGTCGCCGTTGGCCACGTGCGCCACCTCGTGGCCGATGACGGCCTCGACTTCGTCGCGCGTCATGTTCTGCAGCAGGCCGGTAGAGACGGCCACCAGCGACGAGTTCTTGAAGGCGCCGGTCGCGAAGGCGTTGGGCTCGCCTTCGAAAATGCCGACCTCGGGCATGCCGATGCCGGCCTGGTCGGCGAACTTGCGCACGGTGGCGACGATCCAGGCCTCGTCGGGCGATTGGGGCTCGTTGATGATGCGCACGCCGGCGCTCATCTTGGCCATGGGCTTGGAGATCAGCAGCGAGATGATCGCGCCGCCGAAGCCCATGATGAGCGCGAAGCCGAGCAGCGCGCCGAGGTTGAGGCCGTTGGACGTCAGGTAGCGGTTGACGCCCAGCAAACTGGCAACGACGCCGAGCACGGCGACCACCAGGACGTTCGTGAGCACGAACAGGAAGATGCGTTTCAAGTCGGTTTCTCCGTGGGAGGAAGGGACGCCGTGAAGATGGGGGCCCCCCGGCCCGCTTCAAGCATCACGGCATGCCGCACCGATGTAAGTTGTTCTGGGTCTGCAGTGCGGCGAGGTCGGAAGACCTCGGAGTCATCATAAAAGCAAAAGTTCGCGTTCCCGGGGTGCCAGCCGGGGACGCCGGCCACGGGCAGCGGGGTGAAGGGCTTGCGCGCGAGCCGGTCGGCGGTGAGCGTGTCGGCCAGCCGGGCGTCGTCGGCGGCGAGCGAGGGGTCTTGCGGATCGGGTCCCAGCAGCAGGTGCGCCGTGGCCGACTTCTGGCCGGCCACCAGCTTCTCCATCAGCGCATGGCCGAAGACGGTGAGCCGCGCGTCGGCCCACAGCGGCCGAAGATCGACAAAGGCACGGCGCCAGTCGCGTGCCTGAAGGGCGGCCCAGAGCGGCGGTGACGCCTGCAGCACCGCGCCGTGCTCGTCGAACAGCGTGATGGCATCGCGCAGCCGGCCGCGCACGGGGCCGATGCCGCGCGCCGCGATCTCGACCGCCTGCAGGCGATTGAGCTGGCGCTTGGCCTGCGGAAAGGCCAGCCAGACGAGGCCATTGAAGAAGTCGTGCAGGTTGTCACGCGTGGGCACGCGGCCGGTGCGGTAAACGAAGGTTTCGTAGGGCTCGTCCGGCGGCAGGGCCGACTGCGGCACGAAGGTGGGCTGGGGCGGGGCCGACACCGCCTGCAGCCCCTCGTGCACCGTCCGCATCGCGCCGGCATGCGCCGGCTCGCCCCAACGGCGCCAGAAGGCCAGCCCAGGGTGGGCCCAGTCGATGGCCGGCAACGGGCTCAACGGCCGGCCGCGCCCTTCCAGCGGATGCGGTCGGGCTGGTGCAGCACCTGGAAGTCCGCCGGCAGCTTGTCGAAGAGCTTGATCGAACTGGCGTTCTTGCCCAGCACCCGCGCAGCGCGCAGCGCCTGGGCCACGTCGTTGAGGGCCACTTCGGCGCCGCCGCGCAGCGCGGGCACAGCGCCCAGGATGGCGTCGGCGTCCACCAGGGCGTCCTGGCGGCCGGAGGTCGCCTTGCGGGCAGGGCTTTGCACCTCGGCCGACGGCGCGGGTTCGACCGGGCGCTCGCCGCGGGTGCGGGTGCCGCCCGTCTGCACCTTCTGAGCGGCGGGGGAAGCCACCGCCTTCTTCTTCTTGGCCGGCGCCGGGGTTGGGGCGGGTACCGGCGCAGGGTTCGGAGCGGGTGCAGCCGCCAATGCAGGATCGGCCGCCGGCGCGGCTGCAGCGCGGCGCGACGTCTTCTTGGCGGCGGGAGACTTTTTCGCCGCCGCCTTGCGCGCGGCAGGCGGACGCGCCTGCGTGGTCGACGGGCCGGGCGCGGGCACGGCAGCCGGCTCACCGCCCTTGTGGACCAGGTCGACGAAGTGGTCGTAGGCCGCGCGTGTCTCCTCGCCCGTCTTGCCCTGCTGCCCAATACCGCAGACGCGGCAGCCCTTCTCGCGCAGGCGATGCACCAGCGGGGCGAAGTCGGAATCGGAAGAGACGAGATAGACCACTTGCGGGCGCTCGGCCATCACCAGGTCCATCGCATCCACCGCCAGCGCGATGTCGGTACTGTTCTTGCCGGCCGCCAGGTTGACCATGGGCCGCATCGACAGTCGCTTGAAAAGCTGCTGGTGCTTGAGCGCCACTTCAGCCGTGCAGTAGGCACGGCGCACATGCAGGTGGCCATGCTCGGCCATGACACTGCGCACGGCCTGTTCCATCACGTCGGCCGACACGTTGTCCGCGTCGACCAGCAGCATCACCTTGCCGCCGGACAGCGGCGCCGTCGTGCTCATGCCAGCCTCCAGCCGACCGTCTCGCCGCCGCGCAGCGGCTTGAGCGTGGCCTCGCCGAAGGGCACCGTCTCGGGCAGCGTCCAGGCCTCGCGGTGCAGGGTGATGGTGCCGGTGTTGCGCGGCATGCCGTAGAAATCGGGGCCGTGGAAGCTGGCGAAGCCTTCCAGCTTGTCCAGCGCGCCGGCGTTGTCGAAGGCCTCGGCATAGAGCTCGATGGCGGACAGCGCCGTGTAGCAGCCGGCGCAGCCGGTGGCGTGCTCCTTCAGGTGGGCGGGGTGCGGCGCGCTGTCGGTGCCCAGGAAGAAGCGCGGGCTGCCGCTGGTGGCGGCCTGCACCAGCGCCTGGCGGTGTTCCTCGCGCTTGAGCACGGGCAGGCAGTAGTAATGCGGCCGGATGCCACCGGTGAAGATGGCGTTGCGGTTGTAGAGCAGGTGGTGCGCCGTGATGGTGGCGGCCGTGTGGTCACCACCTTCGTCGCGCACGTAATGCGCGCCCTCGCGCGTGGTCAGGTGCTCGAAGACGATGCGCAACTCGGGGAAGTCGGCGCGCAGCGGGCGCAGCACGCGGTCGATGAAGACGGCCTCGCGGTCGAACAGGTCGATGGCCGGATCGGTCACCTCGCCGTGCACCAGCAGCAGCAGGCCATGCTTCTGCATGGCTTCGAGCGTGGCGTAGGTCTTGCGGATGTCGGTCACGCCGGCATCGCTGTTGGTGGTGGCGCCGGCCGGGTAGAGCTTGAGGGCGCGCACGCCGGCGGCGGCGGCACGGGCGATTTCCTCGGGCGGCAGCTTGTCGGTGAGGTAGAGCGACATCACCGGCTCGAAGCGCTCGCCCTCGGGCACCGCGGCCAGGATGCGCTCGCGGTAGGCCAGGGCCTGCTCGGCGGTGGTCACCGGCGGGCGCAGGTTGGGCATGATCAGCGCGCGGCCCATCTGGCGCGCGGTGTGCGGCACCACGTCGCGCAGGGCGGCGCCGTCGCGCACATGCAGGTGCCAGTCATCGGGTCGGGTGATCGTGAGGGTGTCGGTCATGGCGCGGGATTGTCCCATCGGCCCCGGCATGGGCCTTGCCTCGCGCAGAATCGATGGCCGATTTCCACCCCGCCCCGATGGCCCTGCCCGCCCGACGCCCCCGCACCGCCGCCGCCGCCCCGACGGCCGCGGAGGCGGCCGATCCGCTCTACAACCAGTCGCTCGAAAAGGGCCTGGCGGTGCTGTGCAGCTTCGACGCCGCGCACCGCACCATGACGCTGGCCGAGATCGCCGAGCGCACGGGCATGACCCGCGCCTCGGCCCAGCGCACGGTCCACACGCTGCAGGTGCTGGGCTACGTGGGCAAGGACGGGCAGACGCGGCGCTTTCGCCTGCTGGCGCGCAGCATGGACATCGGCTTCAACTACATCGCCAGCCATCCGCTGGTACAGGCGGCCAATCCGTACCTGGCGCAGCTGGCCAGCGCCAGCGGCGAGACGGCCAGCCTGACCGAGCCGCTGGACTTCGACATGCTCTACGTGGCGCAGCGCATGACCACGCAGTTCATCCCGGTGCTCACCCCCGTGGGCATGCGTATTCCCATGTACTGCACCAGCAGCGGCCGAGCGTGGATGAGCTGCCTGCCCGATGAGCAGGTGCGCGCGCTGCTGCAGGGCTCCACGCGCGTGGCCCGCACGCCCGCCACGCTGACCGGCATCGCCGCCATCCAGGCGCGCATCGCGGCTTGCCGCAAGCTGGGCTATGCCACCAACGACGAGGAACTGTTCCTCGGCGACATGGGCATCGCCGCGCCCATCGTGGACCGGCGCGGCCGACCGCTCGGGGCCGTGCATGTGTCGCCGCCCACCAGCCGCTGGACGCTGGAGGCCGCGCAGAAGAAGCTGGCGCCGCTGGTGATCGAGTGCGCGCGCGCCATTGCCAGCGCGCTGCCGCATTGAGAGGCTGAGGACGAGCCGCGCCAGGGCTTCGACAGGCTCAGCCCGAACGGGCGGGGGGCAATGGGGTGCTCACCGAGGCTGCGTCGCCTCGCTGCCGCTCTTCTTGCACCCGCCTCGCACCACGCCCGCCCACCACGCACCTGCCGCGGTGCGGCCATGCACCGCAACGACGAAACGTATCGACTATCGATACAAAAATAGCTATCACCGATTCCTGTAGGCAGGCACGTGCTTTGCAATGCGCAAGCATCCTTCATCTTTCCGAGGCCGATCCATGCCCTGCCCCGCCCGCTCGTCCTTCCGTGTCTCCGCGCTGCGCGCCAGCGCGCTGGCCGCTGCCCTCGCCCTCGGTCTGGGCGCCGCCCACGCGCAGGAGAAGGTGCTGCGCATCGCCATGACGGCTGCCGACATTCCGCGCACCTCCGGCCAGCCCGACCAGGGCTACGAAGGCAACCGCTTCACCGGCATCCCCATGTACGACAGCCTCACGCAGTGGGATCTGAGCTCGGCCACCAAGCCCAGCGTGGTGATCCCCGACCTGGCCGTGTCGTGGGCGGTGGACGCCAAGGACAAGACGAAGTGGCTCTTCAAGCTGCGCCCCGGCGTCAAGTTCCATGACGGCACGCCCTTCAACGCCGACGCCGTGGTGTGGAACGTGGGCAAGGTGCTGGACAAGGCCGCACCGCAGTACGACCCGGCCCAGATCGGCGTCACCGCCTCGCGCATGCCCACGCTGCGCACCGCCCGCAAGGTCGACGACCTGACGGTGGAGCTGACCACCAGCGAGCCCGACTCTTTCCTGCCGATCAACCTCACCAACCTGTTCATGGCCTCGCCGGCCCACTGGCAGAAGAAGTTCGACGCCGTGCCAGCCAGCGTGACCGACAAGGCCGAGCGCGCCAAGCAGGCCTGGACCGCCTTCGCCGCCGACCCCTCGGGCACCGGCCCCTTCAAGGCCTCGAAGTTCGTGCCGCGCGAGCGTCTGGAGATGGTGAAGAACCCCGAATACTGGGACGCCGCCCGCCGCCCGCAGATCGATCGCGTGGTGCTGCTGCCGCTGCCCGAGGCCAACTCGCGCACCGCCGCGCTGCTGTCGGGCCAGGTGGACTGGATCGAGGCGCCCGCGCCCGATGCGCTGGCCACCATCAAGCAACGCGGCTTCAAGGTGTATTCCAACCTGCAACCGCACCTGTGGCCCTGGCAGTTCTCGCTGCTGCCCGATTCGCCCTTCAAGGACCTGAAGGTGCGCCAGGCCGCCAACCTGTGCCTCAACCGCGCCGCGCTCAAGGAGCTGCTGGGCGGCATGATGGTCGAGGCCACCGGCATCGCCGAGCCGGGCGACCCGTGGCGCGGCAACCCCAGCTTCCAGATCAAGTACGACGTGCCGGCCGGCCAGAAGCTGATGCAGCAGGCCGGCTACTCGGCCGCCAAGCCGGCCAAGGTGAAGGTGCAGACCTCGGCCTCGGGCTCGGGCCAGATGCAGCCGCTGCCCATGAACGAGTTCATCCAGCAGAGCCTGAAGGACTGCTGGTTCGACGTCGACTTCGACGTGGTGGAGTGGAATACCCTGTTCTCCGGCTGGCGCCTGGGCGCCAAGGACCCGGGCGCGCACGGCGCCCATGCCACCAACGTGAGCGCCGCCACCATGGACCCCTTCTTCGCCATGGTGCGCTTCGTGAGCACCAAGGCGCAGCCGCCGGTGGCGCAGAACTGGGGCTACTACAGCGATCCCAAGACCGACGCCCTGGTCGACAAGGCCCGCACCAGCTTCGACGACAAGTCGCGCGACGCTGCCCTGGCCGAGTTGCATGCCCGCGTGGTGGACGAGGCGCCCTTCCTCTTCGTCGCGCACGACGTGGGCCCGCGTGCCATCTCGCCCAAGGTGCAGAACGTGGTGCAACCCAAGAGCTGGTTCATCGACATCGCCACGATGAAGATGCAGTGACCGCGCGCCGCCGCTTCACCGAGACGGCCTGAACGACCCCGCCATGCTCGCCTATCTGCTCCGACGCATCCTCTACACCGTGCCCATCATGCTGGGCGTGACGCTGGTGTGCTTCGCCCTGGTGCACATCGCACCGGGCGATCCGCTGGTGTCGGTGCTGCCGGCCGATGCCTCGGCCGAGCTGCAGGCGCAGCTGCGCTCGGTCTACGGCTTCGACCGACCGCTGCCCGAGCAATTCGTGCGCTGGGTGTGGCGGGCGCTGCATGGCGACCTGGGCCTGTCCATCGGCACCAGCCGGCCGGTGGCGGGCGAGGTGATGCGCGCCGTGGTCAACACGCTGCGGCTGGCGGTATTGGCCACGGCCATCGGGTTCCTGCTCGGGTCGCTGTTCGGCTTCGTGGCCGGCTACTTCCGCAACTCCATCATCGACCGCCTGGCCTCGCTCCTGTCGGTGCTGGGCGTGAGCACGCCGCACTACTGGCTGGGCATGGTGATGGTCATCGTGTTCTCGTCGCAGCTGATGTGGCTGCCCGCCACCGGCGCCGGCCCGGGCGGCTCGGACCAGTGGGCCTGGGACTGGGCTCATGTGCAGTTCATGCTGCTGCCGGCACTGACCATGTCGGTGATCCCCATGGGCATCATCGCGCGCACGGTGCGGGCGCTGGTGGCCGAGCTGCTGGCGCAGGAATTCATCGTCGGGCTCAAGGCCAAGGGGCTCACGCAGTTCGGCGTGTTCCGCCATGTGGTCAAGAACGCGGCGCCCACGGCGCTGGCGGTCATGGGCCTGCAGCTGGGCTACCTGCTGGGCGGCTCGATCCTGATCGAGACGGTGTTCTCCTGGCCCGGCACGGGCTTCCTGCTCAACACCGCGATCTTCCAGCGCGACCTGCCGCTGCTGCAGGGCACGATCCTGGTGCTGGCGCTGTTCTTCGTGCTGCTCAACCTGGCGGTGGATGTGCTGCAGACGCTGCTCGACCCGCGCATCGCCCGGAGCTGACCGATGGCCGCCGTTCTTTCCTCCGCCACCGACGTGCAGCCGCTGCCGGCGGAGCGCACGCGCGGCTACTGGGCCTCGGTGGGGGCGCGCTTCGTACGCGATCCCGTCGCCATGGCCGCGGCCGTCGTGGTGCTGCTGCTGGTGCTGATGGCGCTCTTCGGCCCCTGGCTGGCGCCGGCCGACCCGTACCAGTCCTCGATGTTCAAGCGCCTCAAGCCGGTGGGCACGCCCGGCCTGCCGCTGGGCAGCGACGAGTTGGGCCGCGACCTGCTGTCGCGATTGATCGTGGGCGCCCGGCTGTCGCTGTTCATGGGCATTGCGCCGGTGCTGTGCGCCTTCGTGGTCGGATCGGGCATCGGCATCCTGGCCGGCTACGCGGGCGGCCTGGTCAACACGGCCATCATGCGCACCATCGACGTGTTCTATGCCTTTCCGTCGGTGCTGCTGGCCATCGCGCTGTCGGGCACGCTGGGCGCGGGCATCACCAACTCGCTGATCTCGCTGACCATCGTGTTCATCCCGCAGATCGCGCGCGTGGCCGAGGCCGTGACCACGCAGGTGCGCGGGCGCGACTACGTGGAGGCGGCCCGCGCCTCGGGCGCGGGCGGCTTCACCATCGTGCGGGTGCATGTGCTGGGCAATGTGCTCGGGCCCATCTTCGTATACGCCACGAGCCTGGTGGCGGTGTCGATGATCCTGGCCTCGGGCCTGTCCTTCCTGGGCCTGGGCGTGAAGCCGCCGGAGCCCGAGTGGGGCCTGATGCTCAACACGCTGCGCACCGCCATCTACACCCAGCCGCTGGTGGCGGCGCTGCCGGGCGTGATGATCTTCATCACTTCCATCGCGTTCAACCTCCTTTCCGACGGGCTGCGTTCGGCCATGGACAACAAGGCATGACGATGCACGACGACGACGTGGGCGGCCCGGCGCAGCCGCTGCTCACCATCCGCGCGCTGCAGAAGCACTTCCCGCTCAAGAAGGACCTGCTGGGCCGCGCCGGCGGCGTGGTGCGCGCGGTGGACGGCGTGGACTTCGAAGTCTTCAAGGGCGAGACGCTGGGCGTGGTCGGCGAGTCCGGCTGCGGCAAGAGCACCACGGCCCGGCTGCTGATGCACCTGATTGCGCCGACGGCCGGCGAGGTGGTGTTCGACGGCCGCGTGGTCGGCTCGCGCGACCTGCCGCTGAAGGACTTCCGCCGCCAGGTGCAGATGGTGTTCCAGGACAGCTATGCCTCCCTCAACCCGCGGCTGACCATCGAAGACTCGATTGCCTTCGGCCCGCAGGTGCATGGCGTGCGCCGACGCGAGGCGGCGGAGCGCGCCCGCGACCTGCTCGCCCGCGTGGGCCTGGAGCCTTCGCGCTTCGCCGAGCGCTGGCCGCACGAACTGTCGGGCGGGCAGCGCCAGCGGGTCAACATCGCCCGCGCGCTGGCGCTGCAGCCGCGGCTGGTGATCCTGGACGAGGCCGTGTCGGCGCTCGACAAGTCGGTGGAGGCGCAGGTCATCAACCTGCTGCAGCAGCTCAAGACCGAGTTCGGCCTGACCTATGTCTTCATCAGCCACGACCTGCACGTGGTGCCTACATGAGCGACCGCGTGATGGTGATGTACCTGGGCCAGGTGGCCGAGGTCGGGCCGGCCGATGCGCTCTACGACGAGCCGGCGCACCCCTACACGCAGGCGCTGCTGTCCTCCATGCCGTCCATGGACCCGGACCGCCGCACCGAAGAGGCGCCGCTGGCCGGCGACCCGCCCAACCCCATCGACCCGCCCTCGGGCTGCCGCTTCCACCCGCGCTGTGCCTATGCCGCGCCCGTGTGCGGCGAGCGCGCGCCGGTGCTGCTGCCGGTGGCACCGCTGCGCGTGGCACGCTGCCTGGTGCACGAGGCCGGCAGCGGCCATCCGCTAGCCCCGCAGCTGGCCGCATGACCGCGATGACCGACATGCAAGACAACCAGGACCCCTTCGTCCGCCTGCACGACCTCAGCGTCACCTTCACCGGCGGCCGCAAGCCGGTGCACGCCGTCAGCGGCGTGAGCCTGGAGGTGCGGCGCGGCGAGGTGGTGGCGCTGATCGGCGAATCGGGCTCCGGCAAGAGCGTCACGCTGCGCACGCTGCTGCGCCTGCATCCCGAGCGGCGCACCCGCATCGGCGGCCAGGTGCAGGTGGCGGGGCGCGACGTTCTGGCCATGTCGGGCCGCGAACTGTCGGCCTACCGCGGCAAGGTGGCGTCGATGATCTTCCAGGAGCCGCTGCTGGCGCTGGACCCGGTCTACCCCGTCGGCGCGCAGATCGTCGAATCGCTGCGCCGGCACGAAGGTCTGGACAAGGCCGCCGCCCATGCGCGCGCTCTGGCCCTGTTCGAGCGCGTGCGCATCCCCAGCCCCGAGCGGCGGCTGGCGGCCTATCCGCACGAGATGTCCGGTGGCATGCGCCAGCGCGCCATGATCGCGCTGGCCCTGGCCTGCAACCCGCAGCTGCTGCTGGCCGACGAGCCCACCACCGCGCTCGACGCCACGGTGCAGATCCAGATCCTGCTGCTGCTGCGCGAGCTGCAGCGCGACCTGGGCCTGGCGGCCATCTTTGTCACGCACGACATCGGCGCCGCCGTGGAGGTGGCCGACCGCATCGCCGTGATGTATGCCGGCCGCATCGTGGAGGAAGGCTCGGCACGCGAGCTGATCCAACGCCCGCGCCATCCCTACACCATCGCCCTGCTGCGCAGCCGCGCCCATGGCGCCATGGACCGCGGCACGCCGCTGGGCACCATCGCCGGCGCACCGCCGGACCTGGCCGCCCTGCCGCCGGGCTGCGCCTTCGCGCCCCGCTGTCCGCTGGCCATCGAGGCTTGCCTGGACGGCCAGCCCCGCGTCATCAGCTTCGACCCGGGCCACCGCGCCCGCTGCATCCGCACCGACGAGACCGCCGGCCTCGCGCCCGCACTCGCCTGAACCTTCGCGTCTTCCATGCCCCTGCACGATCCCGCCCACGCCTTCGTTCCCTATCCGGACACGCCGGTGCCCCATGCCTCTACCGGGCCACTCGCGGGCCTGTACTTCGGCGTGAAGGACCTGTTCGACGTGGCCGGGTATCCGACCGGCGGCGGCAGCCCGTTGGTGCTCGCGATGTCGGGCCTCAAGACCCGTACCGCGCCCACGGTGCAGAAGCTGCTCGACGCCGGCGCTGCCTTCGCCGGCAAGACGGTGACCGACGAACTCGCCTTCTCGATGAACGGCGACAACGCGCATTTCGGCGCGCCCATCAACGGCGCGGCGCCGGGGCGCATCAGCGGCGGCTCGTCATCGGGCTCGGCCTCCGCCGTGTCCAACGGCCTGTGCGACTTCGCGCTGGGCACGGACACCGGCGGCTCGGTGCGCGCCCCGGCCAACCACTGCGGCCTGTATGGCCTGCGCCCCAGCCACGGCCGCGTGAGCCTGGAAGGCGCGCTGGACCTCGCCCCAAGCCTGGACACCTGCGGCTGGTTCGCCCGCGACATCGGCACCTTCGCCCGCGTGGCCGACGTGCTGCTGGGCGACGACGCGGCCCCGCTGCCCGCCGCGCCCCGCCTGCTGCGGCCCATCGACGTCTGGGCGCTGGCCACGCCCGAGGCGGCCGAAGCGCTGCAGCCTGCACTGGCGCAGGTGGAGGCCGCCTTCGGCACCGCGGCGCCCGTCGAGGCCGCGCTGGACAGCTTCGACGCCATGTACTGGCACTTCCGCCACATCCAGGGCCGCGAGGCCTGGATGACCGACGGCCCGCTGATCGAGCGCTTCGCGCCGCCGCTGGGCCCGGGCGTGAAGGAGCGCTTCGCCTTCTCGCGCGGCGTGACCGATGCGCAGGTGGCCGAGGCGCAGGCCTTCCGCACCCGCTTCCGTGCCCACCTGGCCGCGCTCCTGGGCCACGATGGCGTGCTGGTGATGCCCACCATGCCCGACATCGCGCCGCTGCGCAGCGACCCCGACACCGCGCTTGAGGACTACCGCAATCGGTCCATCCGCCTGCTGTGCCTGGCCGGGCTCGCGGGCTTTCCACAGCTGTCGCTGCCGCTGGCGCAACGCGCAGGCGCGCCCCTGGGCCTGTCGCTGCTGGGCCCGGCCGGCAGCGACCGCAGCCTGATCGCGCTGGCCGAGCGGCTGGCCGCAGGTTGAGACGGGCCGAAGCCCACCCCGCACGCCCACCAGTCCACACGAGCTTCATTCACACCTCTGCGCCCGCGCCCGTCCACGGAACGACCATGACCGCCGCCCCGACTCTGACCCGCCCGCTCGCCATCGACGGCGAACGACTCTGGCAATCGCTGATGACGCTGGCGCGCATCGGCGCCACCGACAAGGGCGGCGTCTGCCGCCTGGCCCTCACCGACCTGGACCGCCAGGGCCGCCAGCTCTTCCTGCGCTGGGCGCAGGAACTGGGCTGCAGCCTGCGCGTCGATGCCATCGGCAACCTCTTCGTGCGCCGCGAAGGTAGCGACCCCACGCGCCTCGCCGTGGCCACTGGCAGCCACATCGACACCCAGCCCACGGGCGGAAAGTTCGACGGCAACTATGGCGTGCTGGCCGGGCTGGAGGTGCTGCGCACGCTGCAGGATGCCGGCATCCGCACCGTCGCTCCGCTGGAGGTCTGCGTGTGGACCAACGAGGAAGGCTCGCGCTTCGTGCCCGTGATGATGGGCTCGGGCGTGTATGCCGATGCCTTCACGCTCCACCATGCGCTGGCGGCTTGTGACCGTGACGGCATCTCCGTGGCCCAGGCCCTGGCTTCCACTGGCTTCGCCGGACCGGCGCCGGCCGCCGTGAGCGCCGGCGCACCCCGCTTCGGCGCCTACTTCGAGGCCCACATCGAGCAGGGCCCGGTGCTGGAAGACGCCGACGTGCCGCTGGGCGTGGTCACCGGCGCGCTGGGACAGCGCTGGTACGACGTGATCGTGACCGGCCAGGAGGCCCATGCCGGCCCCACCCCCATGCGCCTGCGCCGCGACGCGCTGCAGGCCGCCAGCGGCCTGATGCAGGAGGTGGTCGCGATCGCGATGGACGAGCAGCCGCATGGCCGCGGCACGGTGGGCTATGTGCAGGTGCATCCCAACTCGCGCAACGTCATTCCCGGCCGCGTGACCTTCACGGTCGACCTGCGCCATGGCGACGATGAAGGCCTGAGCCGCATGGACGCCCGCCTGCGCGCCGCCTGCGCCGCGCTGCAGGCCGAGGGGCGCGTCAGCGTGTCAGTGGAGCAGACGGTGTACTTTCCGCCGGTGCAGTTCACGCCCCAACTGGTGGCGGCCGTACGAGAAGGCGCCGAACGCGCCGGCCTGACGCACCAGGACATCGTGAGCGGCGCCGGCCACGACGCGGTCTACGTCGCGCGGGTCGCGCCGGCCGCGATGATCTTCGTCCCCTGCAAGGACGGCATCTCGCACAACGAGATCGAGGACGCGCGCCCCGAGCATCTGGCCGCCGGCTGCAATGTGCTGCTGCATGCCATGCTGGCGCAGGCGGGGATCGAAGGCGCTACACCTCCAGCAGCATCCTGACCCGCGCCTGCACCCGCCCCTCGCGCACCTGAAGCTCGGCCGCGGACACCGGCAGCTTGAAGCGCCGCGGGCCGGCGCTGCCCGGGTTCACGTAGAGCACCGTCCCGCGCATCTCCACATGCGGCCGGTGCGAATGGCCGGTGACCACCACCTGCGTGCCGATGGCGGGCGGCTCGGCCACCAGGTCGGCGATGTCGTGCACCACGCACAGCCGCACGCCGTGCAGTTCGCAATCCAGCCGCGTGGGCAGCGCCTCGGCCCAGGGGCCGATGTCGTTGTTGCCACGCACCGCCAGCGTGGGCGCGATGGCGTCCAGCGTCTGAAGCACCTCGGCGCCGCAGATGTCGCCGGCATGCACGATGGCGTCGCTGCCGCGCAGCCAGTCGAGCGCCTCGGGGCGCAGCAGGTTGTGGGTGTCGGAGATGAGGGCGATGCGGGCCATGGCCCGACTGTCGCCAATGTGCGTGTCGCCCGTGCCGTTCATGGAAAGCCCCCATGGGCCCCAGGGACGTCGGCCCCTACGATCCGACCTCGTTTTCTCTCTCCCGGTGCGGCCCGCGCAAGGCCTGGCCGCCCCCGCCCGCCATGTCCTCCGCCCCCGAGCCCGGCGCCCAGCTGGACGCCGCCAGCCCCCTCCCCCCCGACATCGCCGCCGCCGACGAGCCCGTGAAGGTGCCGCTGGCCATCGAGGACTGGGCCACCGTGGTCATCATGGGCCTGCTGGCCTGCATCACCTTCGCCAATGTGCTGGTGCGCTATTTCACCGACACCTCCTTCGCCTGGACCGAGGAGTTCTCGGTCTTCCTGATGATCCTGCTGGCCATGGTGGGCGGCTGTGCCGCCGTGGCGCGCGACCGGCACATCCGCATCGAATATTTCAGCGAGGCCGGCTCCATGACCCGCCGCAGGCGCCTGGCACAGTTCGGCGCGGCCATGGTGGCGCTGCTGTTCTTCCTGATCGCCGCGCTGTCGGTGCGCATCGTGTGGGACGACTGGCGCTTCGAGGAAACCTCGCCGGGCATCGGCGTGCCGCAGTGGTGGTACTCGATCTGGCTGCCCATCGTGTGCACCGGCATCGGCCTGCGCGCCGTCGGCCTGTTCATCCGCCGCGGCCGGCGCACTGCAGCGGGCGACGGGAGCGACGCATGATCGCCACCCTGCTCTTCGTCGGCTTCGTGGCCATGATGCTGATCGGCGTGCCGATCGGCGCGGCGCTGGGCCTGGCGGGCGCGGCCTGCATCGCGCTGGCCAATGCCGATGCGCAATGGTTCGGCCTGCTGGCCGTGCCGCAGAATTTCTATGCGGGCCTGGGCAAGTACCCGCTGCTGGCGATTCCGATGTTCGTGCTGGTGGGCTCGATCTTCGACCGCTCGGGCGTGGCGCTGCGGCTGGTGAACTTCGCCATCGCCATCGTCGGACGCGGCCCCGGCATGCTGCCGTTGGTGGCCATCGTGGTGGCCATGTTCCTGGGCGGTATCTCGGGCTCGGGCCCGGCCAACGCCGCGGCCGTGGGCGCGGTGATGATCGCGGCCATGTCGCGCGCCGGCTATCCGGCCGCCTACTCGGCCAGCGTGGTGGGCGCGGCGGCCGCCACCGACATCCTGATCCCGCCGTCGGTGGCCTTCATCGTGTATTCGGTGCTGGTGCCGGGCGCCTCGGTGCCGGCGCTGTTCGCGGCCGGCATGGTGCCGGGCATCCTGGCCGGGCTGGCGCTGATCATCCCCGCCGTGTGGATGGCCCGCCGCCACAACATGGGCGCGCTGGAGGCCACGCTGCCCCGCCCGCCCTTCTGGCAGAGCCTGCGCCAGGCGGTGTGGGGCCTGGCGGCGCCGGTGCTGATCCTCGGTGGCATGCGGGCTGGCTGGTTCACGCCCACCGAGGCGGCGGTGGTGGCCGTGTTCTATGGCCTCTTCGTGGGCATGGCGATCCACCGCACCATCAAGGTCCGCGACCTGTTCCCGATCCTGCGCGAATCGGGCGAGCTGTCGGCGGTGATCCTGATCGTGGTGTCGCTGGCGGGCATCTTTGCCTATTCGCTCTCCACGCTGGGCGTGATCGACCCGGTGGCCAAGGCCATCGTCAACTCGGGCCTGGGCGAATACGGCGTGCTGTCGCTGGTGATCCTCATGCTGATCACGGTGGGCATGTTCCTGGACGGCGTGTCGATCTTCCTGATCTTCGTGCCGCTCTTGTGGCCCATCGTGCAGCACTACAACTGGGACCCGGTGTGGTTCGGCGTGCTGCTCACACTCAAGGTGGCGCTGGGCCAGTTCACGCCGCCGCTGGCCGTGAACCTGATGGTGTCCTGTCGCATCGCCGGCGTGCGCATGGAGTCCACCGTGCGCTGGGTGGGCTGGATGCTGTTCGCCATGTTCCTGGTGATGGTGGCCGTGATCATCTGGCCGCAGCTGGCGCTGTGGCTGCCGCGCTACCTGGGCTACTGACGACGCCGGAGCCCCCCGACAAGACAACCCAAAGGAGACGAAGCATGACCCCATCCACCTTCCGCCGCAGCCTCATCGGCCTGGCCGCCGCCGCCGTGGCCCTGGCCACCTTCTCGACCGGCGCGGCCGCGCAGGCCGCCTACAAGGCCGAGTACAAGATGTCGCTGGTGCTGGGCCCGCCCACGCCCTGGGGCATGGCCGGCAAGCTGTGGGCCGACATGGTCAAGGAGCGCACGCAGGGCCGCATCAACATCAAGCTCTATCCTGGCGTCTCGCTGATCCAGGGCGACCAGACGCGCGAATTCAGCGCGCTGCGCCAGGGGGTGATCGACATGGCCGTGGGATCGACCATCAACTGGTCGCCGCAGGTGAAGGAACTCAACCTCTTCTCGATGCCCTTCCTGATGCCCGACTATGCGGCCATCGATGCGCTGACGCAGGGCGAGGTGGGCAAGGACATCTTCGCGCGCCTGGACAAGGCCGGCGTGGTGCCCCTGGCCTGGGGCGAGAACGGCTTCCGCGAGGTCACCAACTCCAAGCGCCCGATCAGGACGCCCGAGGACCTCAAGGGCATGAAGCTGCGCGTGGTGGGTTCACCCATCTATTCCGACACCTTCAGTGCCCTGGGCGCGAACCCCACGCAGATGAGCTGGGCCGATGCACAGCCGGCGCTGGCCAGCGGCGCGGTGGACGGTCAGGAGAACCCGCTGTTCCTGTTCACGGTGCTGAAGATGCACACGGTGGGGCAGAAGTACGTCACGACCTGGGGCTACGTGGCCGACCCGCTGATCTTCGTGGTCAACAAGGAGATCTGGAACAGCTGGACCCCGGCCGACCAGGCCATCGTTCGGCAGGCCGCCCTCGACGCCGGCAAGGAAGAGATCGCCCTGGCCCGCAAGGGCCTGACCGAGGCCGACAAGCCCCTGCTCAAGGACATCGCCGGCATGGGCGTGACGGTGACCCAGCTCACGCCGGCCGAACGCGAGGCCTTCGTGAAGGCCACGCGTCCGGTCTACGCGAAGTGGAAGGGCACCATCGGCACCGGGCTGGTCGACAAGGCCGAGAAGGCCATCGCGGCGCGGCAGAAGTGAGGCGGCTTATTTGGCCTTGTGCATTCCGGCCCCATGCACCGGGTCGGAGGCCATGCTGCTGGCCATCACCTGCTTGTAGGCCGACTTGGTGAGATTGATCTTGCAGTACTCGTCGAGCTGCGGCTTGATCTTCTCGACGGCGACCTCATCGAACACCGCCTCCTTCTTGCCGTGCGTGCCGTGGCCCACGACGTAATAGATGAACTTCGGCTTGACGGTCTCGTCGAGCGCGACGTAGTCGGAGCAGCGCATCTTGACGATGGGCTTGGCGGTGGCCGCGGCCTGCACCGGAGCGGCTGCGGCCGGTGCCGGAGGCGGCGTCTGCGCCATCGCGGCCGGGGCGGCCAGGGTCGACAGGGTCAGGACGGAGAGGGCTGCAAGAACTTTCATGGGGACACTCCTGAGGCAAGAACATGGGGTCGTGGCCGGCCAGGACGACCGATCACTCCCGCTTCGTATCGCTGCGAGAACCAGAAGGTTGTCGCGCGATGGGTTCATGCTAGGAATGGCCACTTAGGCGCGTCTTAAACATTCAAGCGCGCTCCGCGCGCGCCGCGAGCCTGAATGGCTGCTTCGGCGTCACACGGGCCGATGCTGGGACGCCAGCAGGCACCGCATGCAGCGCCTGATCTTCCAGGCCATACCGCAGACCAAAAAGAAATGCCTCGCAGTGCGAGGCATTCTTTCGGGGGGATCGGAATGAAATGGGTGCAGAAGGCGTAGCGAGCGGGTCGAGGTCGCGCCGAGGATCGCAGCCGTACTTGGGTACGGCGAGAACCGCAGGTGCGAGATCGGGCCGCGCAGTAGCCTTATGCGCCCATTTCAGTGCTGCAGGATCTTGTTGAGGAAGTCCTTGGTGCGCGGCTGGCGGTTCTCCGGATGGCCGAAGAACTCTTCCTTGGAGCAGTCTTCCAGGATGCGGCCGCCCACGTCGATGAAGATCACGCGGCTGGCCACCTTGCGCGCGAAGCCCATCTCATGGGTCACGCACATCATGGTCATGCCTTCCTTGGCCAGGCTCACCATCACGTCCAGCACCTCGCCAACCATCTCGGGGTCCAGCGCCGAGGTGGGTTCGTCGAAGAGCATGACGATGGGGTCCATCGACAGGGCGCGGGCGATGGCCACGCGCTGCTGCTGGCCACCCGAGAGCTGGCCGGGGAACTTGTCCTTGTGCGCCATCAGGCCCACGCGGTCCAGCATCTTCAGGCCGCGGGTCTTGGCCTCGTCGGCGCTGCGGCCCAGCACCTTCATCTGCGCGATGGTGAGGTTCTCGGTCACCGACAGGTGGGGGAACAGCTCGAAGTGCTGGAACACCATGCCCACCTTGGAGCGCAGCTTGGGCAGGTTGGTCTTGGGGTCGTTGACCTTGATGCCGTTGACGACGATCTCGCCCTTCTGGATCGGCTCCAGCGCGTTCACCGTCTTGATCAGCGTGGACTTGCCCGAGCCCGAGGGGCCGCACACCACCACCACATCGCCCTTGTCGATGCTCACCGAGCAGTCGTGCAGCACCTGGACGGGGCCGTACCACTTCGAGACGTTCTTGATTTCGATCATTTTTTCAGCCATGGAGCATTCCTCTCAGCGGTTCATCGGATGATGGCGATCTTCTTGTGCAGGCGCTTCACCAGATAGGACAGCGCGTAGCAGATCACGAAGTAGACGACAGCGGCCAGCAGGTAGGACTCGACCGGGCGGCCGAAATTCTTGCCCGCCGTCTCGAAGCCCTTGAGCATGTCGTAGGCGCCGATGGCATAGACCAGCGAGGTGTCCTGGAACAGGATGATGGTCTGCGTCAGCAGCACCGGCAGCATGTTGCGGAAGGCCTGCGGCAGGATCACCAGCGTCATGTTCTGCCGGTAGGTCATGCCCATGGCCTGGCCCGCGAAGACCTGGCCGCGCGGGATCGACTGGATGCCCGCACGCATGATCTCGGAGAAGTACGCCGCCTCGAAGGCGATGAAGGTGACGTACGCCGACATCTCGGCGCCGATGGGGCGGCCGATCATGAAAGGCACCAGCAGGAAGAACCACAGGATCACCATCACCAGCGGGATGCTGCGCATGCCGTTGACGTAGATGGCGGCCGGCATGTCCAGCCACTTCTTGCCCGACAGGCGCATCAGCGCCAGCAGCGTGCCGAAGAAGATGCCGCCCAGCGTGGCCACAACGGTCAGCATGAGGCTGAACCACAGGCCCTTCAGGACGAAGTTGCTGATGACGCCCCAGTTGTAGAAGCCGAAGTCGAGGTTCATATCAATGTCCTCCGCCCGTGCCGGCTGCCACGAAACCAGGGACCCGCAGCCGCTTCTCGATGAAGGCCATGATGCGGTTGATGACGAGCGCGGAGATGACGTAGAGCACCGTCACGCCCAGGTAGATCTCGATGGGCCGGGCGGTTTCCTCGCCAGCCTGCATGGCGAACTGCGTCAACTCGGCGATCGACACCGCGAAGGCCACGGACGAGTTCTTGAAGATGTTCATCGACTCGCTGGTGAGCGGCGGAATGATGATCCGGTAGGCCATGGGCAGCAGCACGTAGCGGTAGTACTGCGGCGTGGTGAAGCCCACCGCCATGCCCGCATAGCGCTGGCCGCGCGGCAGGGCCTGGATGCCCGAGCGCAGCTGCTCGGCGATACGCGCCGAGGTGAAGAAGCCCAGCGCCAGCACCACCAGCACGAAGGGCGGCACGTCGCGCATGGCCGGGATCAGCGCCGGCACCACGTGGTACCAGAGGAAGATCTGCACCAGCAGCGGGATGTTGCGGAACAGTTCCACCCACGCATTTCCCAGGCGCACGAGCCACGGGTTGTCGGGCAGCGTGCGCAGCACCCCGATGATCGAGCCCGTGACCAGGGCGATCACCAGCGCCGTGAGCGCCACCGAAACCGTCCAGCCCCAGGCGGACATCATCCATTGCCAATAGGTGGGATCCTTGCCACCCGGATCCTGCAGGAAGACCTGCCAATCCCAATTTCCCATCGGGAACTCCTCGCTGTTTGTGATTCGTGTTGAAGGCCCGCCTGGGCCGCGACCGGTCCGCTCATACGCAGACGCCCGCCGAAGTGGCGGGCGTCTGCTCACTCACTCATGGCCCGTGCGGATCACTTCTTGGCGTAGTCTTCCATGGGCTTGTCGTTGGGGTTCGCCCACGCTGCCTTGGTGGCGTCCGACATCGGCAGGTTCAGGGCCGTGTTGGTCGGGGGGATCGGCTGCATGAACCACTTGTCGTACAGCTTGGCCAGCGAGCCGTCCTTGATCTGGCGATCGATGGAAGCGTTGACGGCCTTCTTGAAGGCGTCGTCGCCCTTGCGCAGCATGCAGGCGATGGGCTCGACCGACAGCTCGGGGCCGACGATCTTGAAGCCGGCGGGATTCTTCGACTTGGCGATGTTGGCGGCCAGGATGGAGCCGTCCATCACGAAGGCGTCGGCACGGCCGGACTCGAGCAGCAGGAAGCTGTCGGCGTGGTCCTTGCCCATGACTTCCTTGAAGTCGATGCCCTGGGCGCGCTCGTTCTTGCGCAGGGTCTGCACGGAGGTGGTGCCGGTGGTGGTCACCACGGTCTTGCCGTTCAGGTCCTTCAGGTCCTTGATGGGGGAATCGGCCTTGACGGCGGTGCGCACCACTTCCACATAGGTGGTGTGGGCGAAATCGACGTCCTTCTGACGGGTGGCGTTGTTGGTGGTCGAGCCGCACTCCAGGTCGACGGTGCCGTTCTGCACCAGCGGAATGCGGTTCTGCGACGTCACCGGCGTGTAGACGATGTTGAGCTTCTTGCCCACGTCCTTGCTCAGGTCGTCGACGATGCGCTCGGCCATCTCGGTGTGGAAGCCGGTGTACTTGCCGTTGCCCAGCGTGAACGACAGGGCCGAGGAATCACGCACGCCGAGGCTGATGCTGCCGCTGGACTTGATCTTGGCCAGGGTGTCGTTGGCCTGCGCGAACGCGCCGCTGGTGGCGAGCGCCGCAATGGCGATGAGCGTGAGTTGCTTCTTCATGAATGCTCCTTGGGAGGGGTCGGGGACGGGCGAAATTCTAGACACACACCTTTTTCGGGATAACCCGAACCAAGGGGGTGCAGAACCCACCAACATTGGGCATTAAAACAGCGCGCGGCGCACCACAAAGTGATGCGTGCGCCCTCTGTGTCAGGGCTTTGCAAGGGTTAGCAGCCTCCATGCCCAAGCTGTGGCAGGCCCATGTGCATCCGGGATGAGGGCATGCACACACGGCATCGCGGATGCACGGCCGACATCGGCCCACCGGCCTTGGACGGCGCCGCGTGCGCGGAGCAGCGCTGGAAGGGCACCCAACCGGTCAATCCGTGGCCGGCTGCGCGCTGGTGAGGTAGGCCCACAGCAGGTCGGCCGCGCGCTTGGGCGTGGAGCCGCCGTCGCCCCCGCGCGCCGGCGCAGCGGGCCGCTCGCGGTAGGCGCGGATCTCCATCGTGGCCTCGAGGGGCGCCATGTCCGGTCCGTTGGCGCTGACCAGTTTGCGCGAGCGCACCTCGTTGCGCACGGCGCTCTGGGGCAGGAAGGCGATGCCATGGCCCTCCAGGGCCATGACCTTCAGGCCTTCGGCCATGTCGGTTTCGTAGACGCGGTCCAGGTGGATCGGCACGGAAGAGGACTTGAGCAGCTGGTCGACCACGCCGCCCAGGTAGGCGCCCGGCGCATAGCCCAGGTAGGGCAGCGGCCAGCCGGGCTGACCGGGCAGGCGGTGGCGCGGCTGGCCCTCCGCATCGGGTCGCACCCAGGGCGCGACCACCTCCTCGCCCAGGTGGACCATCTCGTAGCGGTGGGTGTCCAGCTGCAGGGGCTGCGAGGGATGCTGATAGGCGATCAGCAGGTCGCAGTTGCCTTCCACCAGCCGCATCATGGCGTCGTGCACGTTCAGGGCGATCAGCCGGCTCTTGAGCGGGCCGAACTCCTGCCGCAGCCGCGTGACCCAACTCGGGAAGAAGGTGAAGGCCAGCGTGTGCGGCACGGCGAACTCGATCACGTCCTGCGCCACCGCCGAATGGCCGCGCAGCATGGCCCGGGTGCTCTGCAGCGATTGCAGGATCTCCAGCGCCTGGGTGTAGAGGGTCTGGCCGGCGGCCGTGAGCCGCGTGGGATAGCTGCTGCGGTCCACCAGGTCGGTGCCGGCCCAGCTCTCCAGGGCCTGGATGCGGCGCGAGAAGGCCGGCTGCGTCACGTGCCGCAACTGGGCCGAGCGGCTGAAGCTGCGGGTTTCGGCGAGGCTCACGAAGTCCTCGAGCCATTTGGTTTCCATGGCGGGCGATTATGGTCCTGGGTACGCTTGCAGCTTGCCGCCATGCAGGGGCCTGCCGCCGCGGCGCAGCCCACCTTCGAACGCCATGACCGACACCGAACTCCTTGACCTCGATGCCACCCGCCTGTCCCAGTTGATCGCGGGCCGCCATGTCTCCTGCCGCGAACTGATGCAGGCCACGCTGGGCCGCATCGACGCGCTCAATCCGCGCTTCAACGCCCTGGTCTCGCTGCGCGACGCCGACGCCGTGCTGGCCGAGGCCGATGCGCGCGACGCCCAGCTTGCACGCGGCGAGCGCCTGGGCTGGATGCATGGCTTTCCACTGGCCGTGAAGGACCTGAGCCATGCGGCCGGCCTGCCCACCTCCATGGGCTCGCCACTGGCACCGAAGAGCCCGGCCCGCCATGACAGCCTGCATGTGGCCCGCGCCAAGGCCGCGGGCGCCATCGTCATCGGCAAGAGCAACACGCCCGAGTTCGGCCTGGGCTCTCACACCTACAACACCATCTTCGGCACCACCCGCAATGCCTGGGACGACAGCAAGTCGGCGGGCGGCAGCAGCGGCGGCGCGGCCGTGGCACTGGCCCTCGGCATGCTGCCGGTGGCCGACGGCAGCGACATGATGGGCTCGTTGCGCAACCCCGCGGCCTTCAACAGCGTCATCGGCTTCCGGCCTTCACGCGGACGCGTGCCCGGCTCGCCGGACGAAGACCTGTTCTTCCAGCAGCTGGGCACCGAAGGCCCCATGGCGCGCACGGTGGAGGACGCCGCCCGTCTACTGTGCGTGCAGGCCGGCGTGGATGCGCGCGTGCCGCTCTCGCTGCCGCAGGCGCTGCCGGATGCCGATGCGCTCGACCTGCGCACCGAGGTGAAGGGCCGGCGCATCGGCTGGCTGGGCAGCCTATGGCCCGACCTGCCGGTGGACCCGGCCGTGGTGGCAACCTGCGAGCAGGCGCTGTCAGTGTTCCGCACGCTGGGCTGCGAGGTTGAGGCCTGCCAGCTCGACGTGCCGCGCGAGCAGAACTGGCAGGCCTGGCTGCGGCTTCGCCAACTGCTGGTGGGCGGCAAGCTGGGCGCGCTGGCGGCCGACCCGCGCAACCATGCGCGCATCAAGCCCGAGGCGCTGTGGGAGATCGAACAGGCCCGCCATCTCGACGCCGCCTCGCTCTACCAGGCCTCGATCTGGCGCTCCAACGTCTACCGTGCCTTCCTGCGGCTCTTCGAGCGCTTCGATGCCGTGGTGGCGCCGACGGCCCAGGTCTTCCCCTTCGATGCCGACCTGCACTGGCCCGACGAGGTGGCCGGCGTGAAGAGCCAGACCTACCACCACTGGATGGAGATCGTCACGCCCTTCACGCTGGCGGGCCTGCCCACGCTCAATCTGCGCGCGGGCTTCGGGCCTCAAGGGCTGCCGATGGGGCTGCAGCTGGCCGGGCCGGTCAACGCCGATCTGGCGGTACTTCAGCTCGGCAATGCCTACGACCGAGCCTGTCCGTGGGCGGCCCTGCGGCCGCCGGTGCTGGCGCAGGCCTGACATTCGCCGCCCGTCGTCCGTCTCGGCGCCCGCGGCAAGCCCAAGAAGCGATCGACGGCGGCGAGAGATCAGGACTTCTGCATCTGCTGCTGGAAGGTGATCTCCATGAACTCCGCCGGCCGGCTGATGGCCACCCGCACCGTGATGCGCAGGATGCCCTCTAGGATGTCCTCGGGCGTCATCGTCTGCCCCAGGCCCACCTGCACGCTGAAGGCGTCCCCGGGCACGGCGCCGGCGAGGCCGCCGCGCTTCCAGACGCTGGTCAGATAGTCCGTCATCATGGCCTGGAGCTTCGCCCAGGTGCCCTGCACATTGGCCTCGAACACGAAGGCCTTGGCGGCGAGTCTGCAGCTCTCCTCGATCATGATCATCGTGCGGCGTACGTTGATGTCGCGCCAGTCGGGGCTGTTCCCGTCGAGGGTGCGACCGCCCCAGACCAGCACGCCTTCGCCCATGAAGCTGCGGATGGCGTTGATGCTCTTGCCGTCGGCGCTGACGTTGAGATCCTCCTGCTCGTCAGTCGAGATCGGGACCGCCGGCGCGATCACGCCCGCCATGGAGAGACTGGCCGGCGCCTTCCACACGCCACGCGTGTTGTCGTCCATGGTGTAAAGCCCTGCCATCGCCGCCGACGGCGGCATCAGGTTCATCTGCACCAGGGCCTCGTCGCGAATCCGGGCGTAGAGCTCACTCATGGCAAGCAGCGACTTGTCCAGCTGCATGCGCTGCGAGACAGCGTCCATGCCCGACCTCGTCATATCCGCGAGCGTGCGTCTGTGCAGCTCTGCAGCCTTGTCGTCGGCGGCGGCCTGGTCCAGCTGCAGCTCTTCGCTGATCAGCAAAGCCAGGTCAGCGACGTTCTCCAGCATCCAGTAGCGGAAGTCGCCGGCCTCCATCAGCGCGGTGTGCATCCACGGGTAGTAGGCTGCACCGAAGCCGAGAAAGTTGCTGCCGATGCCATGGCGGAAGCGTTCGATGCAATCGCCCGCCGGATCGTCGCGTCCACGGTCGCCACCCCATACGTCCAGGATGGCGAAGCGGTTGCGCATGTCGCCGCCGCAGTGCTTGAGTACGGCCGCCTGGACCGCGGTGCAATCGCCGCTGGACAGCAACACCGCGTCGGGCACCACCAACAGGGTGGGCTCCTGCTCCTTGCGCAGCGGCGCGAGGCCGCCGATCAGGCCGCGCTGGTCGTCGCCGGCCTCGATGTCAGGTGCGCGCGCGGCATCGCCATAAAGGCCGACGGACACCACGTAGCAGGGTCCTCCGCCGTTCTGGAAGAAGTGACGCATCGCCGCATGCATCAGGTACCGGTTGCCGGCCTTGCCCGGCTCGCGGCTGAGCCGATAGGCGTGGCCGTTGTGCACGAACTCGCTGACCTGTGGACGGGGCTGGGCCATGTCGACGGCCGTCCGCGGGTCGGCCGCTGGATCCGCCACACGCTTCACCCGGAACCGCGGCTCAGGGGGCCCACCGAAGCAGGCCTCGAACTCGTCCATCGAGGTGATGCGCCAGGGCTTGCCCTGCAGATCCAGCCCGCCGTGATCGGCCGTCTCGGTGTAGCCGATGAAGGCCGGTACCGCGGTGGCGACTTCCACGACGGCGTTCGGAAAGGCATTCTTCTCGACGATGTAAACGCCGGGGGTCTTCATCTGGTTCATCTCGGCCTTTCCGTGCCCGCCCCGCCACTCAGGGCCGCAGCGACATGCCGGCGGGCAGTTGGATCCACGGCAGGTCGGCCGGGTCGGCCGCCATGGGGCCCGCTGCCTTGGCCACCAGGATGTGGCTGGCGATGGGCGCGAAGTCGGCGCGGAAGTGCACCGAACTCTTGTTGACCAGCAGTTTCATCGCCTCGGGTTCGATGCCCAGGAAGCGGTAGAGCTCGCGGTCGAGCATCTGCGTCTTGAGCGTGCAGACACCGACCAGCACGCCCTCCACTTCCAGGCAGGCGCAGGGGCCGAGACGGACCTCGCCGCCCATGCCCATCGGCCCCTTGAGGACCACATGGCCGTCCCGCAGCGCACGCACCGTGGCCCGCGCGCGCACCGGCTCATCGCTGAACTGGCCTCCCCAGGTGGGCACGCGCCGGCCCAGTTGCACCTCGATCTGCGCGCCCTCGCCCGCCGCATGGGCCGCGGCGGCCGCCTCCGGGTCGGCCAGCAGGCCCAGCGCCACCTGCCCCGGAAAGCGCCGGCCTGCGCCCGCGGCCAGCAGCGCATGGAGCATGCCGGTGGTGTTGCTGTCGCCACCGGCGCCAGGGTTGTCCTGCGTATCGGCGATGACCACCGGTGCCGAGGCCTCCGCGGCCAGCGCCAGGGCCTCGATCACCGCGGCTTCGGGCGTCTTCAGGTCCAGCCGCCATTGGCTGCGCGGCTGGTCCACACGCGCGAAGAGCGCGTCGACGGCCGCCTGGGCCTGCTCGCCATGGGCCCAGATCACCGGCCCGCATTCGTCGATGTCCGCCGCCGGAAAGCCCATGGCGAAGCTGAGGACCGTGCCCTGCGCGGCGTCCAGGCGCCGCAATTCTTCGTAGACGGCATCGGCCGGCGCGGTCATGGTGCTCTGCGCATTGAGTGGCAGCAGGAAGTCGAGCCGGCGCACGGCCAGCAGCTCGCGGCTGCCGCGGGCCAGGCGACGTGCCAGCAGCATGGCTGCCAGCGCGCCCGTGTCCTTCATGTCCACCTGCGGATAGGTGCGGTAGGCCACCAGCGCATCGGCCACCGTGAGCATGGCCTGGGTCACGTTGGCATGCAGATCCAGGCTGGCGACGATGGGCACCTGCGGGCCGACCACGGCACGGATGCGCGCCAGCAACTCGCCCTCCGGGTCGTCCAGGTGCTGGGTCACGGCGGCGCCGTGCAGGTCGAGGTAGACCGCATCGACGCCCGGCCCGGCCAGGGCCGCACGCAGGTCGGCATCGATGTCGCCGGCGATCCGCTCGAAGGCCTCGCGCGTGACATGGGCCGAGGGATTGGCGCCGGCCCAGCCCGAAGCGGTGAGCGTCCAGCCCTGGCGCTCGGCCGCCTCGATGAAGCCGCCGATGGGAATGGCCTTGCCGCGGTAGGCTTCGATGACCACCGGCCCGCGCCGATAGGCCGGAAAGCCGGAGCCCGCCTCGAAGGCAGCCCAGTCGGCCTGGGTCGGCGCGAAAGTGTTGGTCTCGTGCTGGAAGCCGGCGATGAAGACGTTCATGGGGCGGTGCTGCGCAGGAATCGGATGCAGGGTGCGGTGCTCGGCGAGGCAGGCACTCAGATCGGCGACACCACGCCACGCCCGGCGAAGTGGCCTTCGGCATTGGCCATGAAGCGGTCCACGCTGCATTGCACGGCCTCGGGCGACCAGCCGGCCATGTGGGGCGACAACACGATGTTGGCGAGGCCGATGAGCGGCTCCGGCCGCCTGGGTTCGCTCTCGTACACGTCGAGCGCGGCACCGGCGATGGTTTCACCGCGCAAGGCCTCGGCCAGCGCCTCGGTATCGACCAGGCTGCCGCGGCCCACGTTGACCAGGTAGCCCTGCGGCCCCAGCGCCTGCAGCACCTGCGCATTCACCTTGTGCCGCGTCGCCGCGCCGCCCGGCGCCGCGCACACCAGCACGTCGCACCAGCGCGCGAGCTCGGCCAGGTCGTCGAAGTAGCGGTGCGGCGAGCCTTCGACCGGCTTGCGGTTGTGGTAGCCCACCGGCATGTCGAAGCCGGCGGCGCGGCGCGCCAGCTTGGCGCCGATGGCGCCCATGCCGAAGATGCCCAGGCGCCGGCCTTCGAGCTGCGGCGGCATGGTGAGCACGTCGCGCCACACGCCCTCGCGGCACAGCCGGTCGCGCTCCGGGATGCGGCGCACGATGGCCAGGATCAGGCCGAAGGCGTGGTCGGCCACCGTGCTGTCGTTGGTGCCGGCGCCGTTGGCCGTGACGATGCCGCGCGCCCGCAGCGCGTCCATCGGCAGGCCCTCGTAGCCCACGCCCATGCAGCACACCAGCTCCAGCGCCGGCATCGCCGCGACCTCCTCGGGCGTCAGGCCCACGGTGCCGATGGTGAGCACAGCCCGGAAGTCGCGGCCCCGGCTGGCGATTGCGGCGGCACGCTCTGCCGGCGTCGGTGCGTAGACGAGGTCGTAGACGGCGCCGATCTGCTGCACATGCGCGGGCGTCTGCTGGTTGAGGACGAGAAGAGGGATCTTGGCGGACATGGAAGCGAAGGGAAGCAAGAAACGGGTCAGGCGGGCTGCGCGGCGCCGCCGGGCGAGGCGATCAACGGAACAGGCGAGGCCTCGGCCGGGCGCTCGTTCTGCTGCAGCGACCACATGCGCGCATACACGCCGCCGCGCGCCAGCAGCTCGGCATGCGTGCCGCGCTCGACCACTTGGCCGGCGTCGAGCACCAGGATCTCGTGTGCATCCACCACCGTCGACAGGCGGTGCGCAATCACCAGCGTGGTCTTGCCGCGCGCGGCGCTGGCCAGCTCGGCCTGGATGGCGCGCTCGTTGGCGGAGTCGAGCGCCGAGGTGGCCTCGTCGAAGATCAGGATGGGCGGGTTCTTGAGCAGCGTGCGCGCGATGGCCACGCGCTGCTTCTCGCCGCCGGAGAGCTTGAGGCCGCGCTCGCCCACCGTGGTCTCGTAGCCCTTGGGCGTGGCGGCGATGAAGGCATGGATGCGCGCCGCGCGGGCCGCCGCCTCCACCTCTTCTTGACCGGCATCGGGCCGACCGTAGGCGATGTTGTAGCCGATGGTGTCGTTGAAGAGCACCGTGTCCTGCGGCACGATGCCGATGGCCGCGCGCAGGCTGTGCTGGGTCACTTCGCGGATGTCCTGCCCGCCGATGCGGATGGCCCCCCCGCCAGTGCCGGCCGAGGCAGGATCCACGTCGTAGAAGCGGTACAGCAGCCGCGCCAGCGTGGACTTGCCCGCACCCGAGGGGCCGACCACCGCGACCGTTTTGCCGGCCGGGATGGTGAAGCTCAGGCCACGCAGGATGGGCCGTGCCGCCTCATAGGCGAAGTGCACGTCGTCGAACTGCACGTCGCCTTCCGGATGGCGAAGCGGCCGCGCGCCCGGCGCATCGGCCACCTCGCGCTCGCGCTCCAGCAGCGCGAACATCTTCTCCAGGTCCACCAGGCTCTGCTTGATCTCGCGGTAGAGCACGCCCAGGAAGTTGAGCGGGATGTACAGCTGGATCATGAAGGCATTGACCATGACCAGATCGCCCAGCGTCATGCGCCCGTCCACTACGCCCTGCGTGGCGCGCCACAGCATGGCCACCAGACTGATCGCGATCAGCATCTGCTGGCCCGTGTTGAGCAGCGACAGTGTGGTCTGGCTGCGTACGGCGGCGCGGCGGTAGCGCTCCAGCTGCTCGTCGTAGCGGCGGGCTTCGAAGCCCTCGTTGTTGAAGTACTTGACCGTCTCGTAGTTCAGCAGCGAATCGACCGCGCGGCTCTGGGCGCGCGCGCCCAGCTCGTTCATGCTGCGGCGGAACTGGGTTCGCCATTCGGTCACCCACACGGTGAAGCCGATGTACACGACCAGCGCGGTGCCGGTGATGGCCACGAACCACCAGTCGAAGCGCACGCCCAGGATGCCGAGCACCAGCACCAGCTCGATCAGCGTCGGCACGATGCTGTAGAGCGAGTACGAGATGAGCGAATGCACCGCCTGGCTGCCGCGCTCGATGTCGCGCGTCATGCCCCCGGTCTGGCGCTCCAGGTGGAAGCGCAGCGACAGCCCGTGCAGGTGGCGGAACACCTCCAGCGAGATGCGCCGCGCCGCGCCCTCGGTGGCACGCGCGAAGACCAGTTCGCGCAGCTCGGTGAACAGCGACGTGGAAAAGCGCAGCAGTCCGTAGCCCACCAGCAGCGCCGCCGGCACCACCAGCAGCGCGCGCGGGTCGCCGGGCTGCAGCGTCATGGCATCGACCAGGTGCTTGAGCAGCACCGGCACGCTCACATTGGCCAGCTTGGCGCCGACCATGAACAGCAGCGCTGCGAGCACCCGCCACTTGTAGGCCCACAGGTAGGGGAACAGGCGCCGCAGCGTGGCGGCATCGCTGCGCGCGGGCGCAGGAGCGCCCGGCTCGGCAGCGGGCGGCAGGGGGTGGGAAGGTCTCATGGGGGTGTTCTGGCGCGACGGGCCGGGGGCGAGTCGCATGCGGGACAATCCGCGGCGTTGTTTCCCGGATTGTCCAATGACCGCCCCGACCGCCGCCCCCGCCGTCCTCAAAAGCCTGCCCGCCGATATGGAGCTCGTGCTCAAGGTGATCCCGATGCCGGCCGACACCAATGGCAACGGCGACATCTTCGGGGGATGGGTCATGGCCCAGGTGGACCTGGCCGGCTCGGTGATCCCGGCCCGCTATGCGCAGGGTCGCATGGCCACCGTGGCGGTCAACGAATTCATCTTCAAGCAGCCGGTGCGCGTGGGCGACCTGCTGTCCTTCTATGCGGCCGTCACGCGCGTGGGCCGCACCTCGGTCACGGTGAAGGTCGAGGTCTTCGCCGAGCGCATCCGCCAGCAGGGCGAGTATGTGAAGGTGACCGAGGCCTCGCTCACCTACGTGGCCATCGACGAGAACGGCCGGCCACGGCCGGTGGTGCCGCCCAAGGGCTGAGAGCCGTCGACCCCAGCCCACTCACCCGCCCACCCCTGGCCCCAAGCGCCCCGCGCTGGCAGCCAGGCCGGCCGGCTCGGCGTCAGACCTTGCTGAAGTCCGGTCGCCGCTTTTCCATGAAGGCCGTGAAGGCCTCGCGCGCCGCGGGTTCGCGCAGCATGCGGCCGAAGCTCGCGCCCTCTTCGTCCATGCGTTCGACCACGGCGGCGGCTTGGGTCTTCTTGAGCAGCCGCTTGGTCTCGATCAGCGCCGACAGCGGCTTGCCCGCCAGCTTGCGGGCCTGCTGCTGCGCATAGGCATTGCACTCGGTCGGCGGCAGCACGCGGTTGACCAGCCCGACTTCGAGTGCGGCCTCGGCCATGAAGGGTTCGCCCAGCAGCAGCGCTTCGGCCGCGCGGTGGTAGCCGAACATCTGCGGCACCAGCAGACTCGACGCCGCCTCGGGGCACAGGCCCAGGTTGACGAAGGGCATCGAGAAGGCCGCGTTGTCGCCGGCATAGACCAGATCGCAGTGGAAGAGCAGCGTGGTGCCGATGCCCACCGCCGGGCCGCACACGGCAGCGACCACCGGCTTGGGAAAGGCCGCGATGCCGCGCAGGAAGCGGAACACGGGCGAGTCCTGCCCCGACGGCGGCTTGTTCAGGAAGTCGCCGATGTCGTTGCCGGCCGAGAAGATGGTGGCATCGCCCTGGATCAGCACGCAGCGCGCGGCCGCGTCGTCGCGCGCGGCATCGAGCGCGTCGGCCAGCGCGGCGTACATGCTGCTGGTGATGGAGTTCTTCTTGTCGACGCGGTTGAAGGTCAGGGTGGTCACACCCGCTTCGGTGTGGACGAGGATGTCGCTCATGGTGTTGGTGAGGGAAGAGAAGAATCAACGGGGGGTCAGGGCGTCGCGCACGAAGTCCAGCCGGTCCTGGCCCCAGAACATCTGGTCGCCGACGAACATGGTCGGCGCACCGAACACGCCACGCTCCACGGCCTCCTGCGTGGTGGCCTTGAGCTGGTCCTTGACGTCCTGGCGGCCCAGCAGCGTCATGAACTCGGCGGCATTGAAGCCGGCGGCGGTGAGCACGGCCGTCAGCTCGCCCGCATCGCCCAGGTTGCGCGGCTGCGCCCACATGGCGTCGAACACGGCCTGCGCATAACCCTGGAAGCGTTCGGGCCGGTGCAGCTGCATCGCCGTGGCGCCGCGCATCAGCGTCAGCGTGTTGATGGGGAAGTGCGGGTTGTGCTCGAAGGGCACGCCGGCGCGGCGGGCGAAGCGCGCCAGGTCCTCGCGCATGTAGCGGCCCTTGGCCTCGACCTCGGCGGGCGAACGGTTGCCGGTGGCCTGGAACACGCCGCCCAGCAGCATGGGGCGCCACACCAGCTCGGCGCCGGTGTCGGCGCACACATGGGGCAGCTGCATCCAGGCCAGGTAGGCGGCCGGGCTGCCGAAGTCGAAGAAGCATTCGACGCGGGCGGGAGCGGTCATGGGGAGTCTCCAGTCGTTCTCGTGGGGGTGCCGCAATGATGCCGGGCCGGCCCGGTTGCTGCGCAGCCGGCGCTCAGAAATTCTCGATCCACGGCCGCAGGTCCAGCTCGTGGGTCCAGGCATCGCGCGGCTGGCGGTGCAGCATCACGTAGGCCGCGGCGATGTGATCGGGGTTCAGGATGCCGTCCTCCGCCTTGCGCGCATAGCGTTCGGGAAAGTTGCTGCGGATGAATTCGGTATCGATGGCGCCATCGATGATGGTGTGGGCCACGTGGATGCCTTGCGGCCCCAGCTCGCGCGCCATGCTCTGGGCCAGCGCGCGCAATGCCATCTTGGCGCCCGAGAAGGCGGCGAAGTTGGCGCCGCCACGCAGCGAGGCGGTGGCGCCGGTGAACAGGATGGTGCCACGCTGCCCGCCCGCCGGTAGCGGCCGGGCCACCATGCGCTTGGCGACCTCGCGGGCATTGAGGAAGCCCGAGAAGCAGGCCATCTCCCAGACCTTGAAGTACTTGCGCGCCGTCTCGGTGAGGATGCTCTCGGGCACGTTCGCGCCGATGTTGAACACCATCACCTCGATGGGCCCGATGGTCGATTCGATCTGCTCGACCAGGGCGACGACCTCCTCCTCCTTGCGCGCATCGCTGCCGAAGGCATGGGCCGTACCGCCGTCGGCCTGGATCTGCGCCACCAGGGGCGACAGCTTGTCGGCGCTGCGGCGGGTGACGCAGGCGGCATAGCCTTCGCGCGCGAAGGCGCGGGCGATGGCACCGCCGGTGGCATCACCGGCGCCGACGATCAGGGCAGCGGGCTGGGGCATGGTGGCTCCTGGCGATGAAAAGGAAAGCGCAGGCTCGGAACGATGCGCGTCATTCCTTGAAGTAGACCATCTGGTGGCTGGTGGCGAGCAGCAGCCCGGCCTCGCTCCAGAGCTGGGCGGTCTGGTCGAAGAAGCCGCTGCGGAACTGCTGGCCGGTCGCGCGACCCAGCAGGAAGCCTTCGCCCACGGCCGCCAGCTCGGCCGCGCTGGTGTGGAAGTAGGTGGTGATGGACACGGTGCCCGCCGGCACCGGCCGGGCGCGACGGAGCCAAACGCGCGGGTAGAAGACATCGCTCATTGCCGCCAGCGCCGGGAAGTCCAGCGTGCGCGGCTGGGCGTCGCGCACCCAGATCAGCGTCTCGCTGTGATCGCCGGCATCGTTCCACTCACTCGGAATGCCGCCGCTGATGGGCCGCATGTCGTACTGGCCGACCCAGGCCACGCCTTTGGGGCCGGTGCCCATGCCGCGCACCTGCGTGGGGGCAGGCACCTGGGGCATGGCCACATCGGTCGTGCCCCAGGTCTGCCGGCGCGCTGCGGTGACCACCGTGGCGGTGGTGTTGAGCTGAGGCTTGCCTTCGTCGTCGGCCTGGCTGAGCGTGAGCGTCCAGTGCTGGGTGGAGCGGTTGGTGCGCACCGGCACCGCCTGCACCTGCAGCGGGCCTTCGGTCACGGCTGCTGCATAGTTGACGGTGAGGGCGATGGGCTCGCCGAGCCGCTCCGGGTGCTGCATCACGGCCTGCAGCAGCAGCGCCGCCGTCGTGCCGCCGAAGGGCCCCACCATGTTCCAGTAGTCGGGGCTGGTGGCCCCGGTGAAGAGCCCGGACTGGATGTCGCTGTGCGACAGCGCGAGGGCACGATCGAGCGGGTGGTCGTTCATGGCGGCAGTGTGCATAAAGCGACTGCGGGGTCCAGTCGTGTGCGGGACGCGGCGCCTCCGGAGGAACCCGGAGCGGCCGGGCTCACCGCCGCGGCGCCGGCCAGGTTGCTCCGGTCGCCAGCGCGCACGCCCCGCCCGCGCTCAGACGCGCTCGAAGATGCCCGCCGCGCCCTGCCCCATGCCCACGCACATGGTCACCATGCCGTACTTGAGCTGCTTGCGGCGCAGCGCATGCACGACCGTGGCGGCGCGGATGGCGCCCGTCGCGCCCAGCGGGTGGCCCAGGGCGATGGCACCGCCCATCGGGTTGACCTTGGCGACGTCCAGGCCCAACGTGTTGATCACGGCGAGCGACTGAGCCGCGAAGGCCTCATTCAGCTCGATCCAGTCGATGTCGTCCTGCTTCAGGCCCGCATAGCGCAGCGCGGCTGGGATGGCCTCGATGGGACCGATGCCCATGATGGCCGGCGGCACGCCCTTGCTGGCGAAGCTGACGAAGCGCGCCAGCGGCTGCAGGTCGTACTTCTGGCAGGCGGCCTCGCTGGCCAGGATCAGCGCGCCGGCGCCGTCCGAGGTCTGGGAGCTGTTGCCGGCCGTCACCGTGCCGCGGGCGGCGAACACGGTGCGCAGCTTGGCCAGGCCCTCCAGGCTGGTGTCGGGGCGCGGGCCCTCGTCCAGGTTGACGGTGCGCGTCCTGGCGGTGGTCTCGCCGCTGGCGGCGTCGAAGCCGCGGTCGGTGACCTCGATGGGCGTGATCTCGTCGGCGAACTCACCGGCCTGCTGGGCGGCGACGGCGCGGCGGTGCGATTCGAGCGCGAAGGCGTCCTGCGCCTCGCGGCTGACCTTCCATTGCTGCGCCACCTTCTCGGCCGTCAAGCCCATGCCGTAGGCGATGCCCACGTCGCCGTCGCGCTCGAAGATGGACGGCGACAGCGAGGGCGCATTGCCCATCATCGGCACCATGCTCATGCTCTCGACGCCAGCGGCGATCATCACCTCGGCCTCGCCCACACGGATGCGGTCGGCCGCCATCTGCACGGCCGACAGGCCGGAAGCGCAGAAGCGGTTGACGGTGATGCCGCCCACGCTGGTGGGCAGGCCCGCCAGCACGGCGCCGATGCGCGCCACGTTCAGGCCTTGCTGGGCCTCGGGAATGGCGCAGCCGCAGACGATGTCCTCGATGGTCTGCGGATCGAGGCGCGGCACCTGCGCCAGCGCCGCCTTCAGCGTCGTGGCCAGCAGATCGTCGGGCCGAGTGTTGCGGAAGAAGCCGCGGTGCGACTTGCCGATGGGGGTGCGCGTGGCGGCGACGATGTAGGCGTCTTGAACTTGCTTGCTGCTCATGCCGGGGCTCCTGGGTATTGGGCTCCTTCCCCCGTTGGGGGAAGGCTGGGATGGGGGCTCGCCTGCGCCGCCAACGATGCCAGTCGATGGGCAATGGCGTGCAGAACACCCTCTGGATTGATGAAGGGTTCGTTGGATGCGAAGCGCAAGACGGCGAATCCTTGCGCCTCGAAGAAAGCTTCGCGCGCCGCGTCGTAGGCGCGCTGCTGCGCATGCTGCGAACCGTCGAGTTCCACGATCAGCTTCGGCGCCAGGCAGGCGAAGTCCGCGATGTACGGACCCAGCGGATGCTGCCGCCGGAACTTCACACCCAGCTGCTCGCCGCGCAGGCACGACCACAGGCGACGCTCGGAGTCGGTCATCGCGGTGCGGAGGGCGCGCGCGTGGGTGCGAGCGGCGGAGGTGGATTGGTTCTGCATGAGCGGTGTTGTGGCACTTGCCCCCATCCCTGCCTTCCCCCAGAGGGGGAAGGAGCAAGGCGGGTCAGTTGCGGACCGGCTTGCCCGTCGAGAGCATCCCCATGATCCGCTCCTGCGTCTTCGGATGCTGCACCAGCGCGCAGAAGGCTTCGCGCTCCAGGCGCATCAGGTACTCCTCGGTCACCGGGGTGCCGGGGTCCACGTCGCCGCCGGTCACCACATGGGCGATCAGGCTGGCAATGTGGAAGTCGTGCGCGCTGATGAAGCCGCCGTCGCGCATGTTGATCAGCTGGCCCTTGATCGTGGCGGCGCCGCTGCGGCCCGCCACGCGGAAGGGCTTCTTCAGTGGCGGGCGCCAGCCGGCGTCGCTCATGGCCTTGACCTGGCCGATGGCCACGTGCAGCAGCTCGTCCTTGTGCGGGACGATCACGTCGCCCTCGACCAGGTAGCCCAGCTTCTTCGACTCCAGCGCGCTGGCGCCCACCTTGGCCATGGCGGCGGCGGTGAAGCCTTCGGTGAGGAAGGGCAGCAGGTCGGAGCCGGTGGAGGCGGCGGCGTTCTCGGCCGCGCGGCGGGCGATGTAGGTCAGGCCGCCGGCACCGGGCACCAGGCCCACGCCCACTTCGACCAGACCGATGTAGCTTTCCATCGCGGCCACGCGGCGGGCGCTGTGCACCGCCAGCTCGCAGCCGCCGCCCAGGGCCATGCCGCGCACGGCAGAGACCACCGGCACGCTGGCATAACGGATGCGCAGCATCACGTCCTGCAACGCCTGCTCGGCCCCTTCGATCGCGCCCACGCCGGCCACCACGAAGGCGGGCAGCATGGCCTGCAGGTCGGCGCCGACGGAGAACTTGTCCGAAGGCGACCAGATCACCAGGCCCTGGTACTCGCGCTCGGCAAGCGCCACGGCCTCGGCCAGCGCCTCGGCCACGTCGGGGCTGATGGCATTCATCTTGGAATGGATGCTGGCGATCAGCACGCCCTCGTAGCCCGGCCGGTCCAGCGTCCAGACGCGCACGTCGCCCTCGTCGCTGATCGTGGTGCCGGACTCTTCGGCGGCCTTGGCGCCGCTGCCGAGCACGCTCTCGGGGAAGAGTTGGCGCGCATGCACCGGCAGGCGGCGCTCGGGCACGAAGCGCTGCTCGGCGGCGCTCCACGAGCCTTCGGGCGTGTGCACGCCGCCGGCCTCGGCCACCGGGCCTTCGAACACCCACTTCGGCAGCGGCGCCTTAGCCAGCGCCTTGCCGGCGTCGATGTCCTCCTGGATCCAATGCGCGACCTGCGACCAGCCGGCCTCCTGCCACAGCTCGAAGGGGCCCTGCTTCATGCCGAAGCCCCAGCGCATGGCCAGATCCACGTCGCGGGCGCTTTCGGCGATGTCGGCCAGGTGCAGCGCCGCGTAGTGGAAGCCGTCGCGCAGGATGGCCCACAGGAACTGGCCCTGCGGCCCTTCGCTCTCGCGCAGCAGCTTCAAGCGCTGGCCCGCGGGCTTCTTGAGCATGCGGCCGTAGACCTCGTCGGCCTTCTGGCCGGCGGGCACGTAGTCGCCGGATTCGAGGTCGAAGCGCAGGATGTCGCGGCCCGCTTTCTTGTAGAAGCCGCCCTTGGTCTTCTGTCCCAGGCGGCCCAGCTCGATCAGCTTGGCCAGCACCGGCGGCGTGGCGAAATTGGGGTAGAACGGGTCGGTCGCCTCGCTCAGGTTGTCCTGCAGCGTCTTGACGACGTGGGCCATGGTGTCCAGGCCCACCACGTCGGCGGTGCGGAAGGTGCCCGAGCTGGCGCGTCCCAGGCGCTTGCCGGTAAGGTCATCGACCACGTCGAAGGACAGTCCGAATTTCTCCACTTCCTTCATCGTCGCCAGCATGCCGGCGATGCCGATGCGGTTGGCGATGAAGTTGGGCGTGTCCTTGGCACGCACCACGCCCTTGCCCAGCGCGGTGACGGCGAAGGCTTCCAGGTCGTCCAGCACCTGGGCATTGGTGGTGGGCGTGGGGATCAGCTCCACCAGCGTCATGTAGCGCGGCGGGTTGAAGAAGTGGATGCCGCAGAAGCGCGGGCGGATGCTCTCCGGCACCGCCTCGGCCAGCTTGGTGATCGACAGGCCCGAGGTGTTGGAGGCCAGGATGGCATGCGGCGCGACGTGGGGCGCGATCTTCTTGTAGAGATCGAGCTTCCAGTCCATGCGCTCGGCGATGGCCTCGATGACGAGGTCGCATTCGCCCAGCAGGCCCAAGTGTTCCTCGTAGTTGGCGGCCTGGATCAGCGCCGCGTCCTCGGCCACGCCCAGCGGGGCGGGCTTGAGCTTCTTGAGGTTGTCGATGGCCTTGAGCACGATGCCGCTCTTGGGCCCCTCTTTCGCGGGCAGGTCGAACAGGATGACCGGCACGCGCACGTTGACGAGATGGGCCGCGATCTGCGCGCCCATCACGCCTGCGCCGAGAACGGCGACTTTCTTGACTTGGAATCTGGACATGGTGTTGGGTGTCTTGGACCGTTGGGTGTCTTGGCCAGGCGTTGAAACGGCTTGCGCCTTCACTGCGCCCGCTGCCAGGTCTGGGTGCGCCAGAACGGCCCGAGGTAGCCACGCACTTCCAGCTTCTTGCCGCCATCGACCGGCGTATAGCTGGCGCGGTATTCCTTGCCGTTCTCGGGATCGAGGATCTTGCCGCCCTCCCACACTTCCTTGCCGTCGGCCTTCTTGCCGCCGCGCACGATCTCCAGCCCCACGATGGGCTGGCCCTTGCGATCGTCGGTGCACTGGTCACAGGTGGAGGAGCCTTCCTTCTTCAGCACCTTCTCGATGCGGCCCGACAGCTGGCCGCCGTTGTCGGTGATGCGGATCTCGGCCTTTGTCTCGCCCGTCTTGTCGTCGACGTTGCGCCACAGGCCCACGGGGCTCATCTGCGCCAGCGCGGCCGACGAGGCCAGCACCAGCGAGAGGGCGAGAGATGCACGAAGCAGCATGGAGGTCTCCGGTCGTGGTGGATGGGAATGAAGGGCGGTAGCGCTCAGGCCAGCGCGGCGTCGGTATCCATCAGCGCCTTGCTGCCCGCACGCGCGGTGCGCATCAGCGTCGCGGTCTCGGGGAAGAGTTTGGCGAAGTAGAAGCGGGCGGTCTGCAGCTTGGCGGTGTAGAACGGGTCGGTGCTGCCCGCGGCGATCTGACGCAGTGCCACCTGGGCCATGCGGGCGAACATGTAGGCGAAGACCAGATGGCCGGCCACCCGCAGGTAGTCCACCGCGGCGGCGCCGACCTCGTCGGGGTTCTGGAAGCCCTTGAAGCCGATCTCGGTGGTGAACTTGGTCATCTGGTCGCCCAAGTAGGCCAGCGGGTTGATGAACTCGGCCATCTTCTCGTTGACGCCCTCTTCTTCCACCAGTTGGCCGATCAGCTTGCCGAGCTTCTTCAGCGTGGCACCGTTGTTGCCCAGCACCTTGCGGCCCAGCAGGTCCAGCGACTGCACGGTGTTCGTGCCCTCGTAGATCATGTTGATGCGGTTGTCCCGCACGAACTGCTCCATGCCCCATTCCTTGATGAAGCCATGGCCGCCGAAGACCTGCATGCAGGCATTGGTGCTGATGTGGCCGTTGTCGGTGATGAAGGCCTTGACGATGGGCGTGAGCAGCGCGACCAGCTCGTCGCTGTTCTTGCGCACCTTCTCGTCGGGATGGTGGTGGGCCTTGTCCAGCAGCAGCGTGCAGAAAATCTGCAGCGCGCGGCCGCCCTCGGCATAGGCCTTGGCCGTCAGCAGCATCTTGCGCACGTCGGGGTGCACGATGATCGGGTCGGCGTCCTTGTCCTTGGCCTTCACACCCGACAGCGAGCGCATCTGGATGCGGTCCTTGGCATAGGCCAGCGCGTTCTGGAAGGCCACTTCGGTCAGGCCCAGCGACTGGTTGCCCACGCCCAGGCGGGCGGCATTCATCATCACGAACATGGCGGCCAGGCCCTTGTTGGGCTCGCCGACCAGGCTGCCCACGGCACCGTCGAGCGCGATCTGCGCGGTGGCGTTGCCGTGGATGCCCATCTTGTGCTCCAGGCCCGTGCAGAAGATCGGGTTGCGCTCGCCGAGGCTGCCGTCGACGTTGACGTTGAACTTCGGCACCACGAACAGGCTGATGCCCTTGCTGCCCTTGGGCGCATCGGGCAGGCGGGCCAGCACCAGGTGGACGATGTTCTCGGCCATGTCGTGTTCGCCGGCCGAGATGAAGATCTTGTTGCCCGTCAGCCTGTAGCTGCCGTCGGCCTGCGGCTCGGCCTTGGTGCGCAGCAGGCCCAGGTCGGTGCCGCAATGGGGTTCGGTCAGGCACATGGTGCCGGTCCATTCGCCGCTCACCAGCTTGGGCAGGTAGGTCTTCTTCTGCTCTTCCGTGCCGTGGGCCACCAGCGCTTCATACGCGCCGTGCGACAGGCCGGGGTACATGGTCCAGGCCTGGTTGGCGCTGTTGAGCATCTCGTACAGGCACTGGTTGACCGTGTGCGGCAGGCCCTGGCCGCCGAACTGCGGATCGCACGACAGCGCGGGCCAGCCGCCTTCGACGTACTGCGCATAGGCCTCCTTGAAGCCCTTGGGGGTGGTCACCGCGTGGGTCTTCACGTCCAGCGTGCACCCCTCGGTGTCGCCGCCGATGTTCAGCGGAAAGGCCACCTCGGCGGCGAACTTGCCCGCCTCTTCCAGCACGGCGTTGATGGTGTCCGCATCGGTCTCGGCATGGGCCGGCATGGCCTTGAATTCGTCGGCGACATTGAACACTTCATGCAGCACGAATTGCATGTCGCGCAGCGGGGGGGTGTAGGTGGGCATGCGAGGCGTCTCCTGCTCGGGAAGAAGGTTGAAGAGGAAGGAAGGGAAGCGAAGAAAGAACGGGTGCTGGTCAGCGCACGGTGCGCAGCTTGCGCGCGGGTGCGGCTGGGGCAGCCGGCGGCGCATCGGGCGTGGCGCTGCGCGCGAGGATGTTGTCGAAGCCGGTGTTGGCCCGGTCCACCGAACCGTCGACGCGCAGGAAGCGCGCCTCGTAGTGCAGCGCCAGGATCAGGCCATGGATCTCGAAGGCGATCTGCCGGGCGTCGGCCTCGGCCTGCAGATGGCCTTCTTCCTGCGACTGGCGAACAGCGCGCAGCACGGCGGCCTGCCAGATGCTGACCGACTCGACGAGCGCATCGCGCACCGGGCCGGGTCGGTCGTCGAACTCGGACGCGCCGCTGATGTAGATGCAGCCAGAGTCGATCTCGGTGGTGGTGCGCTTCATCCAGTTGGCGAACATGGCCCGCAGCCGCGGCAGGCCGCGCGGCTGGGTCAGCGCCGGGAAGAACACTTCCTGCTCGAAGCGGTGGTGGTACTCGCGCACCACCGAGATCTGCAGTTCTTCGCGCGAGCCGAAATGGGCAAAGACGCCCGACTTGCTCATCTGGGTGAGCTCGGCCACCGCGCCGATCGACAGGCCCTCCAGCCCCACCTGGGCCGCCAGGTTCAGCGCAGCATCGACGATGGCGGCCTTGGTCTGCTGGCCTTTGGCGGCCTGGCGGACAGGCTTGACGGCGCTGGAAGTGCTCATGGCTCGGGATGGACAGAATAAAACGAACGGTCGTGCATTTTTATTCTGTCGCCCGATGGCGTCAAGCCTGTGAAATTCCCGGCGGCGCCGGGGGTCTTACGGCATGCCCGCCGCCGGCTCGCCGCGTGCTTCAGCGCTTGAAAGCGACCACCGGCTGCACTTGCTCGCCCAGGCCTTCGATGCCCAGCGTCATGGTGTCACCCGCGCGCAGGAAACGCGGCGGCTTCATGCCCATGCCCACGCCGGGCGGCGTGCCGGTGGCGATCACGTCGCCCGGCATCAGCGTCATGAACTGGCTGACATAGCTGATGATCTTGGCCACGCCGAAGACCATGGTGCGCGTGCTGCCGGTCTGCATGCGCTCGCCGTTCACGTCCAGCCAGAGCGCAAGGCGCTGCGGGTTGGGCACCTCGTCGCGCGTGACCAGCCAGGGGCCGATGGGGCCGAAGGTGTCGCAGCCCTTGCCCTTGTCCCAGGTGCCGCCGCGCTCGATCTGGTACTCGCGCTCGCTCACGTCGTTGACCACGCAGTACCCAGCCACATGGTCCAGCGCCTCCTTCTGCGAGACATGGCGGGCCTGGCGGCCGATGACGACGCCCAGTTCCACCTCCCAGTCGGTCTTGACCGAGCCCTTGGGCAGCATCACCGGATCATTGGCACCCTGGATGCAGGTGGTGGCCTTGAGGAAGATGATCGGTTCCTTGGGCACGGGCATGCCGGCCTCGGCTGCGTGGTCGGCATAGTTCAGGCCGATGGCGACCAGCTTGCCCACCTGGGCCACCGGGCAACCCAGACGCGGCTTGCCGCGCACCAGCGGCAGCGTGTCGGGCTTAAGGCGGCGCAGTTTGGCCAGGACCTTGTCGTCGAGCTGGGCCGCGCCGAGGTCAGGAACGACGGCGCTCAGGTCGCGCAGACGGCCTTCCGCATCGATGAGTCCGGGCTTTTCCTTGCCGGGGTTGCCGTAGCGGACGAGCTTCATGGAGGATCCTTTTTCCGTGACGTGAACGAAAGCGCCTCGCCCGGCCGTGGGGACGGCGGCGGGCGGGCGCATTCTTCCACGCCCTCCCCGGCGGTGCCGGGGGGCGCGAGGGCAAGGACGCTCAGGCCACGAGGTCGAAGCGGTCCAGGTTCATCACCTTGGTCCAGGCGGCGACGAAGTCGCGCACGAACTTCTGCTGGCCATCGGCGCTGCCGTACACCTCGGCGATGGCACGCAGCTGGGCATGCGAGCCGAACACCAGGTCGGCGCGGGTGCCGGTCCAGCGAACGGCGCCGGTCTTGCGGTCGCGGCCTTCGTACAGGTCCTTCGCAGGCGACGTGGCCTTCCATTCGGTGGCCATGTCCAGCAGGTTGACGAAGAAGTCGTTGCTGAGCGTGCCGACGCGGTCGGTGAAGACGCCGTGCTGGCTGCCGCCGGTGTTGGCACCCAGCACGCGCAGGCCACCCACCAGCGCTGTCATCTCGGGCGCGGTCAGCGTCAGCAACTGGGCCTTGTCGACCAGCAGCGCTTCGGCCGGCACGGCCGAGGCCGTCCTGACGTAGTTGCGGAAGCCATCGGCAAACGGCTCCATCACGGCGAAGCCTTCGACATCGGTCTGTTCCTGGCTGGCGTCGGTGCGGCCCGGAGCAAAGGGCACGGTCACGCCAGCGCCTGCCGCCTTCTCGATGGCAGCGCCGCCGGCCAGCACGATCAGGTCGGCCAGCGACACCTTCTTGCCGTCCTTCTGCGCGCCGTTGAACTCGGCCTGGATGCCTTCCAGTGTCTTGAGCACCTGCGCCAGTTGCTCGGGCTGGTTGACGGCCCAGTCCTTCTGCGGCGCGAGGCGGATGCGGGCGCCATTGGCACCGCCGCGCTTGTCGCCGCCGCGGAAGGTGGAGGCCGAGGCCCAGGCCGTGGCCACCAGCTGCGGCACCGTCAGGCCCGAAGCCAGCACCTTGGCCTTGAGCGCGGCGATGTCCTGCTCGCCGATGAGGGAATGGTCCACAGCGGGCAGCGGGTCCTGCCAGACGAATTCCTCGGCCGGCACCTCCTTGCCCAGGTAACGGGCACGCGGGCCCATGTCGCGGTGGGTCAGCTTGAACCAGGCGCGGGCGAAGGCATCGGCGAACTGGTCGGGGTTGGTCAGGAAGCGGCGAGAGATCTTCTCGTAGGCCGGGTCGAAGCGCAGCGCCAGGTCGGAGGTGAGCATGGTCGGCAGCAGCTTCTTGCTGGCGTCGAAGGCATGCGGGATGCTGGGCTCGGCATTCTTGGCCACCCACTGGTGAGCGCCAGCCGGGCTCTTGGTCAGCTCCCACTCGTGGCCAAACAGGAACTCGAAGTAGTCGTTGCTCCACTGCGTCGGCGTGCGGGTCCAGGTGACTTCCAGGCCGCTGGTGATGGCGTCCGCCCCCTTGCCGACGCCATGCTTGTTGTGCCAGCCGAAGCCTTGCGATGCCAGGTCTTCCGCCTCGGGCTCGGCGCCCACGTTGTCGGCCGGCGCGGCGCCGTGGGTCTTGCCGAACGTGTGGCCGCCGGCGATGAGGGCCACGGTCTCTTCGTCGTCCATGCCCATCCGGCCGAAGGTGTCGCGGATATCGCGGGCCGAGGCCACCGGGTCGGGCTTGCCGTCCGGCCCTTCGGGGTTCACGTAGATCAGGCCCATCTGCACGGCGGCCAGCGGGTTCTCCAGGTCGCGGCTCTCGGGCACCTTGCTGTCGTCGTCCTTGACCAGCACACCGCGGCCGTCGACGCCGGGCGAGCCCTGCGAATAGCGGACGTCGCCGCCCAGCCACTTGGTCTCGCGGCCCCAGTAAACGTCCTGGTCGGGCTCCCAGGTGTCGGCGCGGCCGCCGCCGAAGCCCAGGGTCTTGAAGCCCATGGATTCGAGCGCGACGTTGCCGGTCAGGATCATCAGGTCGGCCCAGGAGATCTTGTTGCCGTACTTCTGCTTGATGGGCCACAGCAGGCGACGGGCCTTGTCGAGGCTGACGTTGTCGGGCCAGCTGTTGAGCGGCGCGAAGCGTTGCTGCCCGCGACCGCCACCCCCACGGCCGTCGGCGGTGCGGTAGGTGCCGGCGCTGTGCCAGGCCATGCGCACGAACAGGCCGCCGTAGTGACCGAAGTCGGCCGGCCACCAGTCCTGCGAATCGGTCATGAGCGCGGTGAGGTCGCGCTTGACGGCGTCCAGGTCCAGACTCTTGAAGGCTTCGGCGTAGTTGAAATCCTCGCCCATCGGGTTCGACTTGGCCGAGTGCTGGTGCAGCATGTCCAGGCGCAGCTGCTGGGGCCACCAGTCACGGTTGGTGGTGCCGCTGCTGGCGGCCTGGTGGAAGGGGCATTTGCTCTGCGAGCTGTCGTTGGCCATGGGGCGCTCCTTGTGCTTTCTCGGGACGAGGGGTGGGGAAAACGGTGCCGTGGATTCTCTGCAGATGGCCGGCGCACGGCGAGCCAACAACGCCTATCCCGGCCATAGGTGGCGAGGGTCAAGAGGCGGTCATGAAACCGACTACGGACGCAGCATTCGCTCGGATCAACCCCCATGGGCACTGGGGGCTTGAAGCGCGCCGGACGACGCCGGCTCAGTGGGCAATGGAGGGTGACCGGTCCTGCAGCAGCACCGCCAGGCAGCCGTCCAGGTGCTCCGATGGCAGGCGCCGGAAACCGGAGCGGCTGTAGCGCTGCAGCCGGCCCATGGCGAAGGCCGCAACTGCGGCGGCGCGCACCTGCGCATCGGCGGTGGGCGTGGCCGAGCCGGCGGCTGCGGCGTCCTCGCGCAGCATCTGCCGCCATTGCGCTTCGAGCTTGTCGAAGAACAGGTTCATGCGCTGCTGCAGCCGCTCGTGCTCGAAGACGAGGGCATCGCCCGTCATCACCCGCGCCATGCCCGGGTTCTTCTCGGCGAATTGCACCAGCATGTGCATGAGCTGCGCGGCCTGCTCGGCCGGCGGGCGATCGCGCTCGGCGATCTGCTGCACGAGGGAGAAGACGCTCTGCTCGATGAAGTCGATCAGGCCCTCGAACATCTGCGCCTTGCTGGCGAAGTGCCGGTACAGGGCCGCCTCGCTCACCGACAGCCGGGCCGCCAGCGCGGCCGTGGTGATGCGCTCGGCGCCGGGCTGCTCCAGCATGGCCGCCAGCGCCTGCAGGATCTGGACGCGGCGCTCGCCCGGCCGCGGCCGTTTGCGCGCCGGCGGGGCGGCCAGGCTGGCGGCCGGCTCCGACATGGCTTCCGAACCCAGCGGCTCCTCGTTCTCCATCGCTGCGCTGCCCCAGTTCTTGTAAAGCGCCGATTCTGCCGTCGGCGGTTCAGGCACGGCTCGCTGCCCTGCCCCTTGCCTCAGCGGGCGCGGATCATCGTGCCGTAGGCCTGGTCGGTCAGGATCTCGAGCAGCATGGCATGCGGCACGCGGCCATCGATGATGTGCACCGCATTGACGCCGCTCTTGGCGGCATCGAGCGCGCCCTCGATCTTCGGCAGCATGCCGCCCGAGATGGTGCCGTCGGCAAAGAGCTCGTCGATCTCGCGCGCGCTCAGGTCGGTGAGCAGCTTGCCGGTCTTGTCCAGCACGCCGGGCGTGTTGGTCAGCAGCACCAGCTTCTCGGCCTTGAGCACGGTGGCCAGCTTGCCGGCCACCACGTCGGCATTGATGTTGTAGCTCTCGTTGTCCTCGCCGAAGCCGATGGGGCTGATGACGGGGATGAAGGCGTCGTCCTGCAGGGCCTGCACCACGCCGGGGTCGATGGAGACGATGTCGCCCACCTGGCCGACGTCGTGGAGGACGCTGGGGTCGTTGCGGTCGACCATCTTGAGCTTCTGCGCCCGGATCAACCCGCCGTCGCGGCCGGTGAGGCCCACGGCCTTGCCACCGGCCTGGTTGATCAGGCCCACGATGTCCTGCTGCACCTCGCCGGCCAGCACCCATTCGACGACTTCCATGGTCTCGGCGTCGGTCACCCGCATGCCCTGGATGAACTGGCCCGTCTTGCCCAGACGCTTGAGCGCGGCCTCGATCTGCGGGCCGCCGCCGTGCACCACCACCGGGTTGATGCCCACCAGCTTGAGCAGCACCACGTCCTCGGCGAAGTCGGCCTGGAGGGCCGGATCGGTCATGGCATTGCCGCCGTACTTGATGACCATGGTCTTGCCATGGAACTTGCGGATGTAGGGCAGCGCCTGGGCCAGGATCTCGGCCTTGTCGCGCGGGGGGATGTTCAGGACGGGGTCGGTCATGCAGGCCTCGTTGCTTGAAGAATGGGATACGAAGACGACGGGAGAGGGAGTGTCGGCAAGGTGCGCTCACGCTCAAGGCCGCAGCCACCTGGGCACCTTGAAGCGCACGATCATCAGGTAGGCCGCCACGTAGGTGACGGCGAACAGCAGGCAGAAGAAGGCCAGCAGCAACGTGTTGTTCCAGAACAGCACGGCCGGCACCACTGACATCGCCGCGAACATCCACAGGTAGGGCGAGGTGCGGTTGTTGCGCGCCAGCAGCTGGCGTGCCTCGTTGTCCTCGAACGCCACGCGCACGATGCGGCGGAAGATGAGCTGGTGGAAATGCAGCGCGTCCGCCGTGCCGGGCGACTGGCCGCGGGCGGCCTTGCGGTAGATGGAGAACAGCGTCTCCCACACGGGATAGATCAGCAGCAGCACCGGGAACCAGGGCGAGACGGCGCGGTGACGCTGCACCAGCAGCACACAGGCCAAACCCAGAACCATGCCCCAGACATAGGCCCCGCCGTCACCCGCGAAGATCTTGCCGCGCGGGTAGTTCCACAGCAGAAAGCCCAGCGTGGCACCGACCAGACAGACCACCATGCCGGCCAGTTGCCGGTCGCCCAGCTGCAGCGCCACGTGGGTGATGGCCAGGCCGACCAGCACGGCCACGGTGCCCGCCAGGCCGTTGTAGCCGTCGATGATATTGAAGGCATGCGGCAGGCCCGCCAGGCCCAGCACGGCGATGAGCGCCCCCACCAGGGGCGTGGCCTGCAGCCAGCCGTCGAGGCCCGGAATGCCAAGGCGGTGCACGCCGATGCCCAGCAGCCAGCACAGGAGCACGCCCGACACCGTGGTCAGCGCCAGACGGATGCGCACCGGCACGCGCTGGGTCACATCCTCGGTGATGCCGCCCAGCACAGCCGGCAGGATGCAGACGAAGGTCAGCAGCGCCGTACCGAAAGGCCAGTTGAGGTTGAAGGGATCGCCGCCCGTGACGCCCGAAGCCACCCACGCCGCGCCGGTGCCCACCAGAATGCCCGCGCCACCCAGACGCGGAATGTGGCCCTTGTGAAAGCGCTGCGGCATGTCGGCCGCGTAGCGCCGCGCATGGCGCCGCGCCCGCCGCATGAGCACGAGCACGGTGACGGCGGAAAACAGGAAGCTGATGACGATCAGGGCAATCATGGGGAGGGATGGGACACCAGGCGCGAGGCCACGGGGCGGCCTCCTAGAATCCCGAGCGAAATTAGACCATGCCTGTGCTGCCAGACCGCCCGCCGCTGACCATCTCCATCGTGAGCCACGGGCAGCAGGCACTGATCCTGCCGCTGCTGCACCAACTGGCCGAACTTTGCGGGCCACTGATCCACCGCGTGGTGCTCACGGTCAACATCCCCGAGCCCGACCTGCTGGCCGACGCCCCGCCTGGCCTGCCGCTGCTGCGGCTGGACAACCCCGCGCCCCTGGGCTTCGGCGCCAACAACAACCAGGCCTTCGGCCACTGCGAGACGCCGTGGTTCCTGGTGCTGAACCCGGACATCCGGCTCGACCATGATGTGCTCTCGCCACTGCTGGCCGCTGCATCGCCTCAGGCGGGCCTGCTGGCGCCGCGCATCCTGGAGCCAGGCAAGGCGGCGCCGGAGCAGCACCGCGCCCTGCTCACCCCGCACGAGATCCTCGGACGCCGCAAGCCCGGCTACGCCATCCCGGCCGCGCCCGACTGGATTCCCGGTCTGTTCATGCTGTTTCGCGCCGAGGCCTACCGCCAGATCGGCGGCTTCGACGAACGCTTCTTCATGTACGGCGAAGACTTCGACATCTGCGCCCGCCTGCGCCTGGCGGGCTGGCGCATCCAGATCGCCGAAGACCAGCAGGCCCGGCACGACGCCCAACGCGCCAGCCACCGGCGGCTGCGGCCGCTGTGGTGGCATGTGAGCAGCCTGTTGCGTGTGTGGCGCTCTGGCGCCTTCTGGCGCTATCGGCGGTTGCTGGCGCGCGAGGCAGGCGCCCCCTCACCGCGCCGTTAGCCAGTCCTGACGCGGACCCCGCACGGGCTCGGCACCGGCTCCCAGCGCGCGGCGCCCACGGGCAGCCTTGCGCAACCCGCCTCGCATCAGCATTCAGGCTCGCTCGAACAGGTCCTGCAGGATGGCCGGCAGCCCGCGGTCGAAGCGGTCGTAGCGCCCGCGCGCGGCCTGCACCGCGATCGGCAGCACTCGTGCCACGCGCCAGCGCGGCAAGCTGGCGCGAAAGCGGAAATGGTCCAGCTTGCCTTGCGCCAGTTCGATCACCCAGGGCGGCACGCTCTCGCCCATCCCCTGCAGGAAGTCCATCAGCGCCTCGGAACGGCGCACGCGGTGGGCGTACTTGTCCCCCCGCTCGCCCAGGGCCTTGTCGATCTTCTGCCGAAGGGTCATGCGCTGCGCGCCGATCTGGTTGTTGCCGTGCTGCCGGTAGTCCATCAGCGGCTCGGGCAGCAGGTCGACGCGGCCGATGGCTGCGCCCACGGTGGCCAGCCATTCATCGTGCACCCATAGCGGCGAAATCGGCAGCGAGATTTCGAGCAGGCTGCGCCGCAGCACTGTAGTGGCACCGGTGACCAGGTTGCGGTGCATCAGGGCCGCGAAGGCGCGACCGGCGGCGATGTCGGTGAGCTCTCCGGGCCGCGTCTCCAACGCCTGGAGCAGGGTCTGGCCCAGCGGCCGCAGCTCGCCGTCCACCAGCCGGGCATCGGAATGCAGCAGCAGCAGATCGGGCCGGCGCTCGAACTCGGCCACCATGCGCCGCAGGCGGCCAGGGTGCCAGACGTCGTCCTGGTCGCACAGGGCGATCAGCTCGCCGCGGCAGGCCCGGATCGCCTGCTCGAAGTTGCGCGTGACACCCAGCGGCGGGCGGTTGCGCATGACGGTGAGCGGGATGCGCTCGGCCAGGCCATGCTCGGCGAGCGTGCGCTGGACCACGGCGATGCTGTCGTCGGAGGAATCGTCGTCGGACAGCACGATCTCGCGCGGCAGGAGATCCTGGGTGCAGATGCTGGCGACCTGGGCGGGCAGGTAGCGGGCGCCGTTGCGCGTGCAGAGGGCGACGGAGATATCAGCCTGGTCCGCCGGAGGCGAATGGTCGACCACGGCATCGCGCGGCCCTGGCGGCGTTGAGGCTTCCACGGCGTTCATGCGTCCATCCGGCGCGGGGGCCATGAAAGGCTGAAATCCTCGAGCAGCAGCGTCAGGTTGGGGTTGTATGCCGGGTCGCGGTCGATCAACGCGCCCCAGCGGCTGCACATGAAGGCCAACTCCCGCTCGAAACGTTCGCGCTTCTCGGGCGCCAGATCCTCGCCGCGCGTGGCCGACTCGTGGTGCAGCAGCTCGGCATAGGGCGTCCACACGTTGCGGTAGCCCGCCTCGCGCAGGCGCAGGCAGAAGTCCACGTCGTTGAAGGCGACAGCCAGGTTCACCTCGTCCAAGCCACCGACCTGTTCATAGACGGACTTGCGCACCACCAAGCAAGCGGCGGTGACGGCACTGAAGGACTGGATCAGGGCGGCACGGCCCGCATAGCCATGCAGGCCCCGCGGCAGTGCCTTGTGGGCATGCACCGCACATCCCCCAGGCCCCAGGATCACCCCTCCATGCTGCAGCGTCATGTCCGGGTACCAGAGCCGCGCCCCGACAGCGCCCACGTCCGGTTGCAGGGCCAGGCTTGCCATCTCCGACAGCCAGCCCGGCGACATCACCTCGATGTCGTTGTTGACCAGCGCCACCAGCTCGCCCCTAGCGACGGCGACGGCCTGGTTGTTCAGAGCCGAGTAGTTGAAGGGCCGGTCGTCGCGCAGCACACGGATGTGGGGCTGCTGCGCGATCTTCTGGAAGTACGCCAGCGCCGCCGGGTCGTCCGAGCCGTTGTCCACCAGGATGATTTCCCAGCTCGGGTAGTCGGTGCGCTTCTGGATCGACCCGATGCACTGGCGCACCAGCGCAAGTGCATTGCGCGTGGGGATGATCAGCGACACGAGTGGCGGCGGGCTGGGCAGTGCGTAGCGCACCCGGTAGCCGTAGCCGAGGTACTCGGCCTTGGCCTGGACGCCCAGACGCTGGAAGTGCTCATCCAGCGCACGCTCGCCAGCCACGGCCGCATAGGGCTTGGCATCCATCGACTTGGCCGTGCTCTGCACATGGATGCGCCAGTGGTAGAGCACGCGCGGGATGTGCACGATCTGCGAGGGCGCGATGCGCTCCACGCAGCGCAGCACCAGGTCCCAGTCCTGCGAGCCCTCCAGCCCTTGGCGGAAGCCACCCACCTCGCGCACCAGTGCCGTACGCAGCACGCCCAGGTGGCTGAACATGTTGTGCGAGCGGAAGAGATCCAGGTTCCAGTCGGGCTTGAAGTACGGGTCCGAACGCTGGCCCTCATCGTCGACCTTGTCCTCGTCGGAGTAGACGAGTTGCGCATCGGGATGGTCGCGCACGCATTCGGCCACGCGCAACAGCGCGTCCTCGGGCAGCAGGTCGTCATGGTCCATCAGGGCGATCCATTCGCCCTGCACCAGTTCGAGTGCGCTGTTGGAGGCCGAGGAGATGTGGCCGTTCTTCGGGCGGAAGACGACCTGGATCCGCGGGTCCTCGGTCTGGCAGGCCTCGAGCACCTGCCGCACCTCGGGCGCGGGCGATGCGTCGTCGGCGATGCACAGCTGCCAGTGGCCGTAAAGCTGCGCCTGCACGGAAGCGATGGCCGCGCGCAGGAACTGCGGGTCGGGGTTGTAGCAGGGCATCAGCACCGAGATCAGCGGACCGTCGGTCAACGCGGCGGCGCGTGCGCGCAGGGACTCGCGTTGCTCGGGCGTGATGGTGTCGTGCTCGCGCACCCATCGTCCGTAGTCGTTGCCGGGCCGCAGCTTGCGGCGGAATTCCCACTTCACCCCACGCCAGCCGGCCTTGCGCCACACGCGCCAGGCCTGCGGCACGCGCGTGACCATGCGGGGACCGTGGGTCAGCGCCAGGCGGGCCAGCCGCCACCATCGGTTCGTCAATTCAGTCTCCAGAAGACGGGCATGGGGCCGGGCCGATCAGCGCGGCGGCGCGAGCAGCGCTGGATCAAGGAAGCGGGCCGCTTCGCGCGCATAGGCCGCGCGCAGGTGGGTCGCGTCCTTGTAGACCGGGTCGCCCTGCGCATCGGTCCGCACGCATTGACCATCGGGCCGGCACAGGCCCGCCATCGGGTCCAGCGGCACCGCGCCGTTGTCCAGGGCCAGTTGCCGCAGCTGTGCGTGCAGCGCCGCCTGCGAAGGCGGCAGCGGCGCCAGCGGCGTGACCGGCGACGCGGTCATCACCTGCATCCGGTTGCCGGTGAGGCGGCTGCGCGGCTCGAAATCCGGACCGACCGGGATGTTCAGCAGCAGGTAGGTGATCTTGCCCATGGCATGCAGTTCGGCCAGCAGCCGGCCGAGCGCGGCCATGGATTGCGGCACGCCATCGCCGCCGCGCAGCATGTGACGCTGCCCCTGGGCATCGCGGTAGTAGTAATGGTCGGGCGGCGGCGGCGCACTCGCGGCCGCCGGCGCCTGGCTCACATCGAAGTAGCAGCTCCAGCAGCCACCGATGACCACGGCCTTGACCGCCGGGGTGCGCGCCAGGTCCAGCGCAGCGGACAGGCGATCGCCGCAGATGGGGTCGCGGTCCTCGATGAGGTTGGGGATCGGCGGGCAGGCGCCGCGGGTGGCGAAGAGCAGCGTCGACACCTCATCGGGCTTCTGCTCGGCCAGTGCCAGGGCACGGGCGCGGAACTGCTCGACGTGGCTGTCGCCGATCAGCAGCACCTCGCGCGGGCCGCCGTCGACGCGCTCGAAGCGCTGGCCCTCGAAGGTGAATGGCTTGAGCGCTTCCGGATACACCCAGTCGGCGCTGGCATTCATGATGGCCTGGATGCTGGGGTCGTCGTTGCGGGGCATCAGCCACCGCATCTGCGCGGCTGCACCGAAGAGCGCCAGCGCCACCATCGCGCCGGCCAGGCCCGCGACCACCCCGCGGCCGCCGCGGCGCAGCGGCCGCTCCACGAAGCGGAAGGTCAGCCAGGCCAGCAGCACCGCCACGGCCAGCGCGCCCCAGCGCACCGCGCGCGGCGGATCGATGAACCCTTCCTGCAGCACGCGTGCATAGGCCAGCAATGGCCAGTGCCACAGGTACAGCGGATAGCTGATCAGACCGAACCACACGAAGGGACGCGAACCCAGCAGCTGTCGGTTGACCCAGGCCCTGGGGCCGGCCGCGATGCACAGACAGGCGCCGACCACCGGCAACAGCGCCCAGAACCCCGGGAAGGCCTTGTGCCGATCGATGAGCGCCAGTGCTGCCACGATGCAGGCCAGTCCGGCCGCGCCCATCCAGTGCTGACCCGGCAGGGCCGGCGCTCCGGCACCGCGACGCCAAGCCACCCACGCCAGCATCGCGCCCGCGCCCAGCTCCCACACGCGCGTGAGCGGCATGTAGAAGGCCGCATCGGGATGGCGCAGCACCAGTCCCACATTGAGCAGGAAGGACAGCCCCACCGCCACGCCCATCCACCGCAGCAGGTGCTGGCGCTTCCAGGCCAGCGTCAGCAGCAGCGGCCAGAAGATGTAGAACTGCTCCTCCACTGCCAGCGACCACAGGTGCAGCAGGGGCTTGGTCTCGACCACGGTGTCGAAATAGCCCGCCTCGCCCCACAGCACCAGGTTCGCGACGAAGCCCGCACTGGCCAGCACATGCTTGCCCAGCTGCCGGAACTCGTCGGCCAGCAGCACCCACCAGCCGAAGGCCAGCGTTGCTGCGAGCACCAGCACCAGCCCCGGGAAGATGCGGCGGATGCGGCGGGCATAGAACTCGGCATAGCTGAAGCCGGCCCCGCCCAGGCTGCCGAACATGATGGTCGAGATCAGGAAGCCCGAGATGACGAAGAAGATGTCCACGCCCACGAAGCCGCCCGGCAGCCAACGCGGCGAGGCATGGAAGACGATGACCGACAGCACCGCGATCGCGCGCAGTCCGTCGATGTCGGGTCGGTAGGCCGGATGGGAGAGTGAAGGCGCGGGAGCGGGGCTGGGCGGCATGCGGTGCGGCCGGGTGGCGCAGGGCCACGCTGTGCTGAACAGGACGGCGGATTATCCATGCGCTGCCCGATGGCCCTGGCGGCGCGCCATGCCGGGAAAAAGCCCCCGGATAGAATCCCGCGCTTCTCTTCAGCTCCCCATCGCATGACCACCACCGTCCACTCCAACCTGCACAGAAGCGCGTGGAAGGACTGGTGGGAAGGCACCCGCCGCATCGACATCTGGTGGACCCTGGCCTGGTTCGACATCGTGCTGCGCTACCGCCGCTCGACGCTGGGCCCACTGTGGCTGACCCTGAGCATGGGCGCCATGATCGGCGGCATGGGCCCGTTGTATGCCTCGCTGTTCGGCACCGAGCTGTCCAAGTTCTTCCCGCACCTGGCGCTGGGCATCATCTTCTGGACCTTCTTCTCGGTGACGGTGATCGACTCTGGCGATGCCTTCATCAATGCGCAGAACTACCTTAAACAAGGCTACTACCCGGTGAGCATGTTCGTCTGGCGCACCCAGGCACGCAGCGTCATCCAGTTTGCGCATCACATCATCATCTTTGTACCCGTCGCGCTCTGGACAGGCATCTCGCTGTCCTGGCAGGCCCTGTTGGTCGTCCCAGCGTTCCTGCTGCTCATCGTCAACGCCCACTGCATCGGCATCGGCCTGGGCATCCTGTGTACGCGATTCCGGGACGTGGCTCAGATCATCGCCAGCGTCATGCAGATGCTGATGTTCCTCACACCCGTGTTCTGGCTGCCCGAGAACCTGCCAGACCGCGCCAGGTACATGCTGTGGAACCCGCTGGCGCAGATGCTGGAGTTGCTGCGCACGCCGCTTATGGGCGGCGTGGCGCATTGGCACAACTGGCTCGGCATGCTCTTCTGGACAGTGCTGAACATCACGGTGGCTTGTTATCTGTTCAAGCGCTACCGCCGCCGCATCGTCTTCTGGCTCTGAGTCGCCCATGACATCCCTTTCGCTCAAGAACGTCAGCCTGGGCTTCCCCATCTACGGCGCCAGCGCCACCTCCTTCAAGAAGACGCTGGCCGCCTCGGTCACCGGCGGTCGCGTCGGAAAGGAAACCGGCGTCACCGTGGTACAGGCCCTGTCGGAAATCAACCTGGAACTCAGAGCGGGCGACCGGCTCGGCATCATGGGCCACAACGGCGCCGGGAAGTCCACGCTGCTTCGCCTGCTGGCCGGCGTGTACGAACCGACGTCGGGTGAATTCAGCCGGGTCGGCAGCGTCGCCAGCCTGATCGACCCGTCGATGGGCATCGAGCGCGACGCCAGCGGTGTGGAGAACATCATGCTACGCGGCCTGTCCATGGGCCTGAAGCGGCGCCAGATCGAAGCCATGACGCCGGAAATCTGCGAGTTCAGCGGTCTGGGCGAGTACGTGAACATGCCGGTGCGCACGTATTCGACCGGCATGGTGATGCGGCTGGCTTTTGCCATCTGCACCAGCATGACCGCGGACATCCTGCTGATGGACGAATGGCTTTCCGTCGGGGACGCCGAGTTCACCGAAAAGGCAGAGCAACGCATGCGGTCCATGGTCTCCCAGTCGGGCATTCTTGTTCTGGCCACCCATTCTCCCGAGCTGATCCAGCGCGAATGCAACATGATCATCCACCTCGAGCACGGCACCATCGTCCGGCGCGAGGATCTGCGCGCGGCGGCCTGACCAGCTTCCCTCGGTAGGACCGCCGCCCCGATGTCTGGCCTTCGCAGCAAAGGGACGCCATGGATGGACCCGAAGCGCCTGGCCCACCTGCTTCGCCATCTGGCGGCGGCGGCTTTCCACCTCGATCTCGTCGCTATGCGCCGGCGGCTGCAGCACGAGGTGCGTTGGCAGCGAGAGGCTCGCCTCGTCGTAACCAGCGGATTGTTCGACGAGCCGTACTACCTCGGCCAGCGGCCAGCGGCACGACACCACCCGGGTGGCGCGCTTATGCACTATCTCGAGCGGGGCGGATTCGAAGGCTTGCAGCCCAATCCTCTGTTCGACAGCGCCTGGTATCTGCAGCAGAACCTGGACGTGGCCGAGGCGGGAGCCCAGCCCTTGGTGCACTTCATCCGCGCCGGCAGCCAGGAGGGTCGAAACCCCAATCCCTATTTCGACCTGCGTTGGTACATGATGGTCATCGGGAAGCTGGCGGGCATGCGCTCCTCGGATGGCTACCCGCTGCGTCACTACCTTGAGCACGGCGCCGATCTGGCCGTCGACACATCGTCCCGCTTCGATAGTGACTGGTACCTGCAACACAACCCGGACGCGCAGCGTTCGGGGATGCCGCCTCTGGTCCACTATCTGACGATAGGCGCCCCCCGGGGCGCCAGCCCCAACCGACGCGAGCAGCATCGCACGCCCGGCCGCCCCCTGGCAGACCTGCCACTGCACTGCGTGAAGCCGTTCCGCGTCAACCCAGCCTCGGAAGAGATCGCACTCCTCGCACTGACGACTCCGACGCGCGTTGAGAGAGGCCAGGCAGAGGCATTCCTGGAGCACCTGTCCCGGCGCGGCGTGCGGGTCCTGGTCGTCGGTGCAACGCCCGCGCTCGGGGGCGGACCGACGACCGAACGCCTGATGGCGGCCGCCGATGGCCTCCATCTCCAACCTGAGGCCAGCACCCCATTCAAGGCCTGGGCGCATCTCATGCGCAGACTGCCTGGGCTGGGGCGGGCGCGGCACATGCATTGGCTCGACGCCCGCATGCTCGAACTCGGCGGTCATCCAGACCTCCTGGATCGTGCGCTCGATGCCATGCGCCGGCCGGCGGCACCCGTCATCACGCTGGCCCGTGGAGGCAGGGATGGGTCGATCCTTCCATGGACCGGCTGGATCACCTTCACGGAAGAGGCACTGTGCTCCCCGGCGTTTCATGCCTTCGTGCAGCGCGTGACCGACTTGCCTGCAGAGCGGCGGTACCTTGACTGGCAGGAGGCGGACTTCGTCAGGTCGTTTCACGCGGCTCGTCCTGGTTGGGAATCAGCTGTCCAACTGGACGATGCCCAACTTTCCCTGAGCGGCTGGAAGCAGAGACTCGAGGCCCTTCCTCGCGAGGACGAGCTGCCAGCTACCGCAGCCCCCCCAGAGGCGCCGCCGCTCGCGCCTGCTGAGCCAAGTCCGCGGCTACTTTTTCTAGGCCCCTGGAACTACAACAATGGCCTGGGCGTAGCCAGCCGGTCCTATCTGTCAGCCCTGCGCCGCACCCATTTCGACCTGCATCTGGAGCCCGTGGCCCGGCCCTTCCATGTGCACCGGCGCATCGCGCCGGCCGTACCCATGCGCGACTTCGCCGGTCCTGCGGATGTCGCCGTGATCCACCTCAACCCCGACTCGCTGGCCAGCGTGCCCACCGCGGATCAGCGTCGAGGCATCGACGCAGCAGGGCTGCGTGTCGGGCTGTGGGTCTGGGAAACCGAGCGCGTGCCTGCGAGCTGGCTGCCCGCGTTCGATCAGGTCGACGCGCTTTGGGCGCCCACTGAGTTCTGCAAGAAAGTATTCGCACAACATACCGATCTGCCCATCGATGTGGTTCCGCACGTGGTTGGCGATCCTGCGATCCGCCCAAATCCCCAGGAGATTCGTCGCACCAAGCAGGAGCTCGGCATCGCTCTCGATGAACGTGTCATCCTCTATGTCTTCGACGGCGCCAGCTTCCTGGTTCGCAAGAACCCTTTCGCGCTGATCCGTGCTTTCGAAAGCAGCGGCTTGGCCACCCAGGGCTGGCGGCTGGTGCTGAAAACAAAACACCTGTTCGACAGCCGTGACGCCGGCAGCCGGCTACAGGCGCTGGCAGACGCATGTGAAGGCTGCCTCCTGATCGACCGGTCGTTGGACAGGCAGGCCATGCGCAGCCTGATGAGCATGGCGGACATCTATGCCTCCCCCCACTGCGCGGAGGGATTCGGCCTGACGGTGGCCGAAGCGATGGTCGCAGGCAAACTCGTCGTCGCAACGGACTACAGCGGAACCCGGGACTTCCTGGATGCCTCCACGGGCATGCCGGTCCGCTACACACTGGTCACTCTCGAAGAAGACCACGGACCTTATCTGAAGGGCGACACCTGGGCGAACATCGACGAGCAGCATCTGTGCGAGCGACTGGTCGAGGCCGCCGCGCTTGTCGAAGCGGGTGACGGAAGGCTTGGCCAGGCAGCGCGTGCGCGCATTCTCGACACCCTGTCGGCGGACCGGGTCGCAAAGTGCATGCAGCAGAGCCTTTCTAAGCACATGCATCGGAAACCCCGTGACTGACTTGTCCGATTCCTCTTGGTTGCGGCACATCCTCCTGGACGGAGACCTCAGAGCCGGCCGTGAAGACGAGGCCGCTGACGGTGCAGCCGCAATGCCGCACGCCGAGTGGGCGGTGCTGACTTCCAGCGGCGTGCAAACCAAACCCATCCTGGCCGCGCATCTGCTTGCGCACGCTGCTGCCAGACCGGACGTGGGCATCTTCTACGTGGACGAACTTGTACGGGATTCGCGGGGCGACTGGCCTCTCCTGAAGCCCGATTTCGACCTGACCTGGCTGGTGTCGGCCAACTACGTGGGCCTGCCTCTGTGCGTGCGAGGCGACATCCTTGCCCGATTTGGCGGAGTTCACGGCGGGGGCGGCGCTTTCCAGGCGTACGTCCTGCTCCTGCGCGCAGCAGCAGCCGGAATCGCGATCACCCGAATTCCTGAGCTCCTGGCGGAGCGCACGACGCCGCCGCGCCATGACCGCCTTCTTCACGCGCAGGCGGTGGCGCAATGGTTGGGACCCGACCGTCCGCTGTATGAGATCGTGGACGGACACCTTCCCTCGACGCTGGAGTTGCTACGAAGGCTCACGCCCGAGGCCGCGCCGCCGCTGACGATCTGCCTCGTCCAAGATGATTCCCATGGCACCGCGGCCGACACGGTCCTTACCGTTGTCCAGCGACTGCAACGCTATGACTATCCAGCGCCGATTCAGCTGATCGTTGAGCACGATGGGAGCGCCAATTTCTCCTCATCGGCGGCAGGCATTGATGTCACGGCCCTCGCGCGCGCCAACTGTCGGACGCGCGCGCGTAACGCGATGTGGCGGGCAAGCAGGCACGAGCTCATGGTTTTCCTCGACGCACGCATCGACCTGCCAGAACAGGCGTCTTGGCTCAATCCATTGCTCGCCCATGCGCTGCAGGAGGACGTCGGCGGATGCAGCCCGGTACTGATGGACCGCGAGGGGGCGATCGTCTTTGCGGGCATGGCCGGCGACAGCCTCGGACTCTTGAGGCTGGCTGGTCGCGAGCCCGCCCAGCAGGACGCCTCTGAGACACCCCCGGGCGGGACATCGAGAGAATGGAGCATGCTGAGCTGGCAGGCCTTTGCCACCCGGCGTTCGCTGCTTGAGGAGACCAATGGTTTCGACGAGCGCTTTGGGCCGGCTCTGGCGGTGGCTGATCTTTGCCTGAAGTTGCGCATGCTTGGGATGCGCTCGGTCTGCGCAGCGCCCGTGCCGCTGACGGTGGACAGCCATCTGGAGGTCGCAGGCTTGCCGAACGACTCGGCAGGCGGCTGGGCGCGCTTCATGGAACGCTGGCATCCCTTCTTGGAACAGGATCCTTGCTGGCATCCCGACATGCCGCCGAGTGGCGCCTGCGCATGGGGGAGCTGACCCGCGCGTCGGCACGGCCCAGCGCGTCAGGGAAGGGGGAGTGGCGACTTGTACACTGCGCGGCCGCCGGCTGCCCGACCGGCTCCGGTGCGGCCTGCACGAACTGATAACGAGAGATTCCTGCGATGACCTTCACTTCCTACGCACAGAACCTGGAGGATGTGGTGCTGTGGCGCGCGCTGAAGCACATCGACAGGGGTGTCTACATCGACATCGGCGCCCAGCATCCGGTCGTCGATTCAGTCAGCAAGGGTTTCTACGAGCAGGGATGGCGAGGAACCCATGTCGAGCCCGTTCCTGCATACGCTGCTCTGCTGCGCGAGGATCGCCCCGACGAGAAGGTGCTGCAGATCGCCCTTTCCGATTTTTCGGGCGTCCTGGACCTTCATGTGTTCCCAAACACCGGCCTGAGCACCAGCGACAGTGCCAATGCCGCAGCGCTGAACAAGACGCATGGGTTGAGCGCCCTGGTCGTGCCGACGCCGGCTTTGCCCATCCATGTGGCTTTTGCGGACCTCAAGGATCGCGATGTCCATTGGATGAAGATCGACGTCGAGGGCGAAGAGGCTCGCGTGCTTCGCGGCTGGGACAGCCAGATCCTCAGGCCCTGGATCATCGTGATCGAGGCCACCGTCCCGCTTTCGCAAGAGCTTCACTATGAGGAGGCGGATGCCTTGCTCGTCGAAGCGGGATACCGCTTCTGCTATTTCGACGGACTCAACCGCTTCTATGTGGCCCAGGAGCGGGCGGCACTCTCCAAGGCCTTCGCCTCGCCGCCCAACGTTTTCGACGAGACGCGATTCAGCGGCCATGGCACCTCGTGGCTGCATCGACCCCCTCTTGCAGCTGCGGCGACGCTCGAGCGCCTTGATGCCGAGCTGCTGGGTACCAGGGAAGCATTGCGCGAATCGCAGCAAAGCAGGGAAGCCGCCGCCGCCGAACTGGCGACGTTGAAAGCCGCCGCCGCGGAGCTGCAAGCCCGAGCCGCGCTCGCCGAGCAAAAGGCAGCACTCATGACCGATCGGGCCATGCAGGCCGAAGCCAGGGAGCAACGTGCAACGAGCTCGGTGCTTCGCCGCTTCGCCTACGCTGCGATGGAGGGCCGGCTTTCGGCCGCGTTGAAACATCGCGTCCGGACCACGTTGCGGGTGCTGGCCGTAACGCTGCACCACCATCCCAAGCTCCAGGCCGGTGTCAGTGCGGTGCTCAACGTCGCGCCGCCGCTCAAGCGGCGCCTCAGCACGATGCTTGCCGCGCCGCCGGGCCACACTGAAGTTGCGCCCGCCTCATCAGCGGCGGCGCTGTCGCCCGATGCCAAGCTCGTCTTCAAGCGACTAACCGCCATCGCCAATCAATCACGTTCCCACTGATGCGAATCGTCATCGACCTTCAAGGCGCCCAGGCGCCAGGCAGCAGAACTCGCGGTATCGGCAGATATTCCCTGGCACTGGCCCAGCACATCGCGTTGCGCGGCAGAGACCGTCATCACATTCAGATCGCGCTCAATGGCGGATTCACCGAATCGGTCGAGGAAATCGTCCATGCATTCAAGGGCGTGGTAGAGCGCCAGGACATCAAGATCTGGCAGCCGGGCACCGACCGTGGGTTCGCCTCGGCCAGCCCTGCATCGACGTTGGCCGCCGCAAAGCTCTACGAAACCTTCCTCCACGGCCTTCAACCGGACGTCGTTCATATCTCCAGCCTCTTCGAGGGTCTGGGCGATCCGACCATCACCAGCATCGGAGCCTTCGCGCCCCTGAGAACATCGGTCACGCTGTACGACCTGATTCCGCTGATCAATCCGGATCCGTATCTCAACGATCCGACCATCAGGCGTTGGTACATGGCCAAGATCGAGGCGCTTCGTAAGGCCGATCTGTGGCTGGCAATCTCCGAATCGTCGAGGCAGGAAGGCCTGGACCACCTGCATTTGGACCCGACGAGGTGCGTCAATGTCTCGACAGCGGCGGGCAACCATTTCCAGCCCTCTCGGCCATCCGAAGCCAGCGAACGTGAGCTACGGTCGAAGTACGGCCTTGACCGCAAGTTCATCATGTACACGGGCGGCATCGACCACCGCAAGAATCTGGAGGGGCTGATCAGGGCGTTCGCGCACCTGCCGGAAGCGCTACGCCAGAGCCATCAGGTGGCCATCGTTTGCAGCGCGCGAGACAACGATCGTGATCGTCTGTTGCAACTGGCTCGTGCAGAGGGCATCCCGCCCACTTCCGTGGTGATCACCGGTTTCGTGCCGGAAAACGATCTGGTCGACCTCTACAACTTGTGCGATCTTTTTGTCTTTCCGTCCTGGCACGAAGGATTCGGCCTGCCTGCCCTCGAGGCCATGATGTGTGGTGCCCCGGTAATCGCCTCGAACTGTTCGAGCCTTCCGGAAGTCGTCGGCAGGGAAGAGGTCCTGTTCGATCCGCGGGACGACGGCGCCATCGGCCGCAAGATGGCACAGGTTCTTGCAGACGAATCGATGCGCCGACGAATTGCGCAGGAGGGGCTGGCGCAAAGCCGCAAGTTCTCCTGGGACGAGTCGGCGCGGCGCGCCATCGAAGCCTTCGAACTCCTGATGGACCGTTCGAACCGGCCTTTAGCCGTGCCAACCCCAGCCATCCAGCATGCAAAGCCGGCACTGGCCTACGTTTCGCCTCTGCCCCCGGAACGCACAGGCATTGCCAGTTACAGCGCAGAGTTGCTGCCTGAACTGTCCAGACTGTTCGACATCACCCTCATCACGTCCACGGTGCCAACCGGTCACGGGGCTGGCCTCGAGCTTCCGCGCAAGGACGTCGAATGGTTGCGCGCCAACGCCTGCCAGTTCGACCATGTGCTGTATCACTTCGGCAACTCCGAATTCCATCAGCACATGTTCGAATTGCTCGAAGATGTGCCAGGGACTGTGGTTCTTCACGACTTCTTTCTCAGCGGCATTCAGGCCCATCGTGAATTTGCCGGTCTCCAACCTGCCAACTGGTCTCGCGCTCTCTACGAGTCCCACGGCTATCCGGCCCTGCGACACCGCTTCACCGAGACGGACGCGTCGAGAACCATCTACGCCTTCCCATGCAATTTCGACGTTCTTCGCGCGGCGCGCGGCGTGATCGTCCACTCTCCCTACTCGCAGGCGCTCGCCCGTGAGTGGTACGAGACGGACACCGCCGACGAGTGGGCGCTGATTCCGCACATGCGTGCGTTGCCGACGCTTTCGGTCGAACGCCGGCAGGCCGCAAGGCAGAGGCTTGGCTTCGGTCCAGACGATTTCGTCGTCTGCACGTTCGGAATCATCGGTCCCACCAAGCTGAACGACCGTTTGCTTCATGCATGGAGCGCGTCCTCCTTGGCTCGCCGCAGCGATTGCGCGCTCGTTTATGTCGGCAAAAACGACGAGGGCGACTTCGGCAAGACCCTGCTCGCAGGCATTGCCAGCTCGCCCAACCCATCCTCGATCCGCATCACCGGCTGGGCGGACGACGATCTCTTTCAACAATATCTGGACGCCGCCGACGCTGCCGTGCAGTTGCGCACCCTCTCTAGAGGTGAAACATCCGGGACCGTGCTGGACGCACTCAGTCGAGGCCTTCCTACGATCGTGAACGCCAACGGCTCGATGCAATATCTGCCAGACGATACCGTTCTAAAGATTCCAGACCAGTTCTCGGATGAGCAGCTCATCGATGCATTGGAAAGGCTGAGGAGCGATCCAGCGACCATCGCCTCGCTGCGCACGAAAGCGCGGGCGCTGATCGAAAAAGAGCACTCTCCTCAAGCCTGCGCCCGGATGTACGCCGACGCACTGCAGGCGTTCGTGGCTACCGATAGGTACCGCCGGCCAGGCCTCCTGCAGCACTTCGCTCGCGAAGGGCTCTCCGCCTCCGAGGCAGAGCTTCGTACGCTGGCTGCTGCGACAGTCCGTTCGCTCCCACTGCCTCGGCCTGCCCGCAGGATATTTGTCGATCTCGCCGCCAGCGCTGACAACGTTGCACCGTCCAATCGAGCGCATCGTGCGCGCGCGATGCTTTCGCGTGCCTTGTGTTCTCTGCGCGCAGGCTATCGCGTGGAGCCGGTCCGGCTCTCGGACGAAGACACGCAGTTTTTCTACGCCCGCAGATTCGCGCTCGAATTGCTGAATGCGCCCCACTGTCTGCCGGATGAGCCCATCGACTTCCGACAGGGCGACATCTACGTGGGCGTCGACATGCATGCCGACGCTCTTCGTTTACGCATGAAGCAGTTGTACGCACTCAAGCATCAGAACGTACGGCTGAATCTGCTGTTCGTGGACGAAGCACCGCTCCGGTCGGCTCCCGTGCCTGCGCCCGGCGTCTCGGACGACAGCGCCGTCGTTGTAGAGGCGCTAAACATCTTCGATGGCGTGCTGTATGCCGCGAAGGGCGGAGCCCAGCAGTTCGATGAATGGGTGGCGCGTCACCCTGCGTGGGAAGGGAAGAAGCGGCGTGCGACCGTTCTTGACGACGACGACGCCCTCATCCCGGCACTGATCTCCGACGGGCTTTGCGCATGAGTTCCTCCTTCGCGTTGCGGTCGCGCCATGGCTGAGGTCATTCAGCGAACTGAGTCGGACGCGTCGGCGCTCATGGCGTTCCACCACAATTTTGATAAGGTCATTCGATGAACAAGCGTGCAGTTATTACCGGCATCACCGGGCAGGATGGCGCCTACCTGGCAGAACTTCTCTTGGCCAAAGGCTACGTCGTCTACGGCACCTACCGCCGCACCAGTTCCGTCAACTTCTGGCGGATCGAAGAACTCGGCATCGAGAAGAATCCGAACCTGCATCTGGTCGAATACGACCTGACCGACCTGGGCAGCTCGCTGTCGCTGGTGCGCTCGGTCGAGCCGGATGAGATCTACAACCTCGCCGCCCAGAGCTTCGTCGGCGTGAGCTTCGACCAGCCCGGCGCCACCGCGCAGATCACCGGCCTCGGGGCGCTCAACCTGCTGGAGGCAATTCGGCTCACCAACAAGAACATCCGGTTCTACCAAGCCTCCACTTCCGAGATGTTCGGCAAGGTCCAGGCCGTGCCGCAGATCGAGTCCACGCCCTTCTACCCGCGCAGCCCCTATGGTGTCGCCAAGCTCTACGCACACTGGATGACAGTGAACTACCGTGAGAGCTACGACATCTTCGGCTCCAGCGGCATCCTGTTCAATCACGAGAGCCCGCTGCGCGGCCGTGAGTTCGTCACCCGCAAGATCACCGATTCGGTCGCCAAGATCGTGCTGGGCAAGCTGGACG
>NZ_CAJYES010000188.1 GCF_913773995.1 uncultured Pseudacidovorax sp. | reverse complement strand
CAACGACGTGATCGCGCAGGTCTTCCACGAACCGCAGGGCGCGGGCACCAACGCACGCGAGCGGGCCATCGTGCAGGCCTCGATCACGCTGACGGCGACGCCGGCCGGCTTCGGCGCTGACGACATCGCGCCGCTGCGCGCCGCGGGCCTGTCGGACCTGGAGATCCTGGACCTGATCCATGCCATCGCCATCTTCGCCTGGGCCAACCGGCTGATGCTCAACCTGGGCGAGCCGGTGTACGGCGGCGAGGGTTGAGAACGCCCGGCTACCGTCAGGCCGCTTCGGCGAGCGGCTCGGGCACGTGGGCCGCGGCGATGCGCTGGCCGATCACCTCGACCAGGTGCCGCGCATCGTCCGCCACGCCCAGGAAGCGCCCAGAGCCCCAGGTGTTGAGCCAGGGCAGCCCGACGAAGTAGAGCCCCGGCTCGGCCGTCACGCCGCGGCGGAAGCGCGGATGGCCGCGGCCGTCGAAGACGGGCAGGTCGATCCACCGGTAGTCGGCACGGAAGCCGATGGCCCACACGATGGTGGTGATGCCGGCGGCCTGCAGGTCCAGCAGCGTCGGGTCGGCATCCGGCTCCCAGGCTTTCTGGAAGGGCGGCTCCACCGGCGCGTCGATGCCGGCCCGCGCGATGTAGGCGTCGATGTCGCGGCGGATGTTGCAGTACACCTCGTCGGCCTCGTCCAGGTTGCGCGTGAGGTCGGGGCGGAAGCTCACCTGCGCGCCATGGATGTCGGCCAGCGTGCCGTAGAGCCGCACGCCTTGCAGCGCGAAGCGGCGCAGGTCGATCTCGTGGCCGCCGTCGCGGCCGGTCATGTAGTGGTTGGTCTTGTGGCGGGCCTCGTCGCCCAGCGGATGGCGGTCCACCGTGAGCTTGTAGAAGCCCAGCTCGTGCAGCCATTCGGTGGATTCGCGGCCGCGGTACACGCGCGGCGAGCGCGGGGCCGAGCCCACGGCCAGGTGCACCTTGCGGCCGGCCAGGTGCAGGTCTTCCATGATCTGCACGCCGGACTGGCCGGAGCCCACCACCAGCACTTCGCCGGGGGGCAACTGGGCCGGGTTGCGGTAGTCCACCGAATGCAGCTGGGTGATGGCCGGCGGCAGGCTGTGGGCGCAGGCGGGCACGATGGGGATGTCGTAGCCACCCGTGGCCACCACCACATGGTCGGCCAGGCAGGTGCCGAGCGAGGTGCTCACTTCGAGCATGCCGTCCGCATGACGCCGCACGCCCTGCACCGACACGCCTTCGATGACCGGCGGGCGGGATTTGCGGGCGAAGGCCTCCAGGTAGGCCACGATCTCGTCGCGCAGCATGAAGCCCTTCGGGTCCGGCCCGTCGTAGGGAAAGTCGGGCAGCCGGCACTGCCAGTTGGGCGTAACCAGGCAGAAGCTGTCCCAGCGCTGGTCGCGCCAGGCATGGCCGATGCGGTGCTTTTCGAGCACGACGTGCGCGATGCCGGCCTGCTGCAGGTAGTGGCTGGTCGAGAGCCCGGCTTGGCCGCCGCCGATGACGACGACGGGGTAGTGCGGGGCGAGGGGCGAGGAAGCGGTCATGGGGTTCTCCGTGGATGAGGAAGCGGGCTCGGTCGCTCAGTCCGCCGGCCCGAAGGCCAGCACCTGCACCTGGGCGCCGGGCTGGCCGGCGTGGTGGGCCACGCGGGCCTCGATGTCGGCCAGTTGGTCGCTGGCCCGCGAGCAGGCGAAGCCGAACTTGGCGCGCACCCGGTCGTTGGCGATGCCGGTGGCCTCGCGCAGCTTCTGCATGAAGTCGTCGAGGGCATAGGCCTGGCCGGGCGCGAAGTAGTCCTGGATCACCAGCGAGGGCGAGTAGGCGGTGGTCTCGCTGGCGTCGGGCCAGCGCAGGGTGTAGGTCATGGCAGGCATGGGGTGGGGTCCTGGGAGGCGAGGGAAGAGGGGGTCGATGCCAGGCATTGGCGGTAGACCTGCAGATGGGCGCGGGCACTGCGGGCCCAGCTGTGGGTGTGGCAGACGGCGGGCGGCTGCGGCAGGCGGGGCTGGGTCCAGGCGCGGGCGAGGCCGAGCGCCACGCTGGCCTCGTCCTCCGGCTCGCACCAGCTCACGCCCGGGCTGCCGGCCAGGTGCTCGGTGAAGGGCGCCCGGCGCGAGACCAGCACCGGCGTACCGCAGGCCAGCGCCTCCAGCGCGACCAGGCCGAAGCCTTCGTTGAGCGAGGGCATGGCCAGCAGGCGGGCGCGGCGCATGAGGGCGGCGATGGCGGCGTCGGGCAGGGGGCCGGTGCGCCAGACCGGCCGGCCGGGGCCTTCGTCCAGGCCGATGTCGGCCAGCGCGGCTTGCCAGCGCTGCTGCTCGGCGCCGTGCTGCAGCAGGCTGGCGCCGCCGGCCACCAGCAGCCGTGCGCGGGCTGCCTGGGGCACCTCGCGGCGCAGCCGGGCGAAGGCGCGCAGCAGGCGTGTGCTGTTCTTGCGCGCTTCCACGCCACCCAGGGCCAGCAGCAGCGGCGCGTCGTCGAGGCCGGCGTCCGTCAGCGGCGACAGGGCGGCGGCATCCTCCGCCACGGGGCCGGGGCAAAAGCGCTGCAGGTCCACGCCATTGAAGACGCGGTGCGCGGGCGGTGCTTCGGGCCGGGCACGCAACTGGTCGAACCAGGTGTCGCTGACGCAGCAGACGGCCCGGGCGCGCTGCCAGGCCATGGCCTGCCAGGCATCCAGGCGTGGATCGGTGAAGTCGTCGAGGTGATGCACGGTGCGCAGCCAGGGCATGGCGGGCGGGCTCTGTGCCAGCGCGGCGCCGTTCAGGCTGTCCTGCACATGCAGCACATCGACGCCAGCCTGCGCCGCCGCCGCCGGCAGCGCTGCACGCAGTGCCCCGATGCGCTCGCCGACCTGGTCGGCCAGCAGCGTGCCGGTGGGGCGGGGCATGGGAATCGCATGCAGCCGCAGGCCCTCCCCCAGTGGGCGGAACAGCGACTGGCCCGGCTCCACCGGCGCGAAGACGGTCACCGTCACGCCCTGACGGGCCAGCGCGTTCGCCAGCTCCAGCGTGTGGATCACACCGCCGCGCGGCAGCACGCTGTGCATGGCCAGGCCGACGTGCAGGCCCTCGCGTGCCTGAGCGATCTGCTGGCGCTCAGGCATGGTGGCGCTCCTTCCCGGACTTGGTCGAAGCCGCAGCTGAGGCTGACGCCGATGTCGATGTCGATGTCGATGTCGATGTCGATGTCACCGGCCCGCCGAGGATGAAGCCCGACTCGGCCAAGTCCCACAGGCAGGCCTGCTCTGCGCCCAGGGCCACGTCCAGCCGCGTGCCGGCCTGCACCTCGCCGACGTCGGCACAGGCGATGCCGTGTTCTGCGAAGCGGGCCTGCACCTGGGCGGCCAGCGCCGGCCGCACGGCCAGCACGAACCCGAAGCTGGGAAAGGCGCTGAGCCAGCGCAACCGCGCGGCATGGGCGGCGTTGCTGTCCGCGTGCCAGTCGGGTCCGCCGTGGGTACGCGGGGGGCAGGGCAGGCGTGCCAGTTCGACACGCGCACCGCAGCCCGAGCATTCCAGCAGCATCAGCAGCGTGCCCAGCACGCCGGCCATGCTGATGTCCTTGCCGGCATCGACCAGCCCGGCCTCGGCCAGTTGCGGCAGCAACGTCAGGTCGGCCTGCAGGCGTGCCGCGGGTGCGTCGGTGCTGGCGTTCCAGAAGGGCGCGTCGCCCTGCCAGGCACCGCGCAGATCGGTGGCGACCAGCAGGCGGTCGTCGGTCCGCGCGGCAAAGCTGGAGATGAGCCGCTCGGCCCGGCCCAGCACCGCCACGGCCAGTTGCGCGCCGGCGCTGCGCAGGTTGGTGTGGCCGCCGACCAGCGGCACGCCGTACTGCGCGCAGGCGGCACGCATGCCGCGCAGCAGCTCGGCCGTGGTGGCCTCGTCGGTACTCCAGAGTGCATCGACGACGGCGGTGGGTCGGCCGCCCATCGCGGCCACGTCGCTCAGGTTGACCATCACGGCGCTGTAGCCGGCAAACCACGGCTGCTGCTGCACGAAGTCGGGCATCAGCCCTTCGATGGCCAGCAGCTGGTGGCCGCCGCCCGGCAGCGGCAGCACGGCGCAGTCGTCGCCGTTGGGGATGGTGGTGGGGGCGGCGGTCGGCGTGACCGCCGGGCCGCTCGCGGCGTTTGGCGCGTCGTCGTCCAGCGACTGCATCACGCGTGCGATATCGCGCTTGTGGGCAAAGCCCCGCCCGGCGCGCAGGGCGGTGAGCAACGGGGGCAGAAGCCGGGCGGGCTGATCGCTCCCTACCCGTTCGGGCTGATCGCTCCCCACCCGTTCGGGCTGAGCCTGTCGAAGCCCCGGCCGAGCGTTGTCCTGCCCTTCGACAGGCTCAGGGCGAACGGATCTGGAGTCAGGGCGAACGAATTCGGGGTCGTGGTTCCTGCTCATCCGCGGCTCCCCGCCAGCACGAAGCCAGCCTCCGGCGTGTGGCAGGGCGGGTACCGGCGCAGGTCGGCGCGCATCAGGGCGTGAGGCAGGCCGTGGAGGTCGGCCACGCCGTCCTGCCGCCAGTGCAGGCGCTGGAACAGCGGCACGTTCTGCATCTGCACATGGGCCAGGAACTCGCGGCAGCCGAGGGCATGGGCGCTGCTCACGGCCAGGCGGATCAGGCCGGTGCCCAGCTGCGCATTGCGGCGCCAGGGCGCGGCCACGGCCAGGCGCGAGCCCCACCAGGTGCCGGGCGCCTCCTCGTGGATGCGCACCGTGCCCACCACCTCGTCCGGCAGGCCGGCCAGCGTGGAGCAGGCCACCAGCGTGCGGGTGCCGGGCTGCGTGTCGATGGCATCGTGGTCGTCGCGGTCGAACAGGCGCTGCTCCACGCAGAACACCTGGAACCGCAAGGCCTGGGCCTCGCGCTGCATCCACGGGATGCTGGCCCACTGGATGCGGAAGGCGTTGTCGAGCCGCGGCACGGGCGGCGCGGGCATGAGCCAGGGTTGGGCTTCGACGAGGATCATGAGGAGGGCTCCAGCGGTGGGTTGGGCGGGGCGACGGGGTCGGGCGCGTTCGGCGTGTTCGGGCGTGGTCGGTCTGCCAGGAGGGCCGCACACCCGCCGCTCAGGCCGCCTCGGCCAGGGGCGTGGCCGCGTCCTCGAACACCGACAGCGTCGAGCAGGCGGCGCACTTGCCGCACCCGGCCTTGATGTCGGCCGCGCGCAGGCCGGCCTGGCGCACCATCGCGCCCAGCGGCTCCAGCACGGAGCGCATGAAGTCCGCGCCGGGCGGGGCATGGTCTTCCAGTGGCGTGCCGCTGATGGGCACGAAGGGCACGACGAAGGGATACACGCCCAGCGCCAGCAGCCGCTCGCTGGTGGCCAGCAGGGTCTGCGCGCTGTCGCCCAGACCGGCCAGCAGGTAGGTGCTGACCTGGCCGCGGCCGAAGACGGCCACGGCGGCCTCGAAGGCTTCCCAGTAGCGGGCCATGGGCACCTCGGCCTTGCCGGGCAGGATCTGCTGGCGCAGGTCCTCGCCCACCACCTCGATGTGCATGCCCAGCGTGTCGACGCCTGCGTCCTTCAGGCGCTGGAACCAGGCGTCGGTGTCGGGCGGCTCGCACTGGGCCTGGATGGGCAGGTCGACCGCGGCCTTCACGGCAGCGGCGCTGTCGCACAGCACCTGCGCGCCGCGGTCGCGGGTGGGCGGCGTGCCGGTGGTCATCACCATGTGGCGCACGCCATCGAGCTCGACGGCGGCTTTGGCCACCTCGGCCAGTTGCGCGGGCGTCTTGTGGGCGATGGTGCGGCCGGCCGCCAGCGACTGGCCGATGGCGCAGAAGCGGCAGGCCTTGCGCCGGCTCTCGTAGCGGATGCAGGTCTGCAGCACGGTGGTGGCCAGCACGTCGGTGCCGTGCAGCGTGGCGATCTGCTGGTAGGGAATGCCGTCGGCCGTCTGCCGGCCGTAGAAGCGCGGTGCGCGCGGAAAGCTCAGTTGCGCGATCGGGATGGTGCCGTGGCGCAGGGTGGCGCGGCCCTGCGCATCGGGCGTGCCGGCGACGAAGGGCGAGTCGAAGGCGCCATGCGTGTGCACCGGCACCATCAGCGTCACGCCGTCCACCGTCACGGCCTTGTGGTCCGAGGGGCCGGCCCCACCGCGGCGGCTGGCGGCGCCCGCCTGCGGCGCTTCGAGCCGCAGGCCGCGGGTCTGCAGTTCGGTCATCAGCTGTCTTGTCTGCGGATTCATGCGGCCTCCGGGGGCAGTGGAATGTCGTCGGACAGAAGAGCCGGCTCGCCGGCGGCCAGTGGCCGGGTCGTGGCGGCGGCATCGCGACGGATGGCCAGCGACAGCAGTTCGGGGCGCGCGTAGTGGCCCACCGAATCCATCATGCGTTTGCGCTTGTCGATCAGCGCCAGGTCCAGGTCGGCCACCACCAGGCCCTCGCCTTCGGTCAGCGGCTCGGCCAGGTACTTGCCTTCGGGCGAGACGATGGCGCTGTGGCAGCCGCCGCGCAACGCGCCCTGCAGCGCCTCGTCGGGCATCAGCCGGCGCACCTGCTCGTCGTGCAGCCAGCCGGTGGCGTTGATCACGAAGCAGCCCGACTCCAGCGCGTGGTGGCGGATGGTCACGCCCATCTGCTCGGCAAAGATGGGCCCCACCAGCGAGCCCGGGAACTGGGCGCAGTGGATCTGTTCGTGGTCCGCCATCAGCGCATAGCGGGCCAGCGGGTTGTAGTGCTCCCAGCAGGCAAGGGCGCCGACGCGGCCCACGGCCGTGTCCACGGCCTTCAGGCCGCTGCCGTCGCCCTGGCCCCAGACCATGCGCTCGTGGTAGGTGGGCGTGATCTTGCGGCGCTTGAGCACCAGGCGGCCGTCGGCATCGAAGACCAGCTGCGTGTTGTAGAGGCTGCCGTGGTCGCGCTCGTTCACCCCCAGCACCACCACCATGCCGGCCTGCCGCGCGGCGGCGGCCACGGCCTCGGTCATGGGGCCGGGCACGGTGGGTGCACGCTTCATCAGCAGCAGGTGGTCCGCGCCCTGGCGCGCCGGCGGCTGCACGAAGGAGAAGTAGGGGTAGTAGGGCACGAAGGTCTCGGGGAAGACGATCAGCTCCACGCCCTGGCGGGCCGCCTCGTGCACCGTCTCCAGCACGCGGGCCAGGGTGCCGCCTTCGCTGTCCAGGTCGGGCGCGATCTGCGCGGCGGCGGCGCGCACGGTCTTCTTCTTCGGCAGGGCCATGGCGTGCTCCGGCGCGGCGCTCAGAGCGTCCAGGTGTCGAGGATGAAGGCGCCCTGCTTGCGGTGCAGCAGCACGACGTCGAGCACGTCCAGCGGGTTGATGGGGCGGATGCCTTCGATCAGCGCGCCCTCGCCGTGGCCGTACAGCGCCTGCAGCGCGAAGCGGCAGGCGTAGACCTTGCCGCCTTCGGCGATGAACTTGGTGATCTGCTCGTTGAAGTTCTGGTGGCCCGGAAAGGCCGAGTCGCCCAGCTTGGGAAAGCCGCGCTTGACGCCCAGCGTCACGCCGGGGCCGTAGAGCAGGATCGAGGTCTCGAAGCCCTTGCGCTGCAGCCGCGTGGCCTGCAGCAGGTTCACGAAGCCGATGGAGCCTTCGAAGGCCACGGTATGGAAGGTCACCAGGGCCTTCTCGCCGGGCTCGGCCTTGACGTCTTCGAAGACCTTCTCTTCGTAGTCGACCAGGAAGTCGCCCTTCTGGGCTGCGGGATGGGTCACTTGGGGCATGGGCACCTCGGTTGCGGTTGGCGGTGGATCGGGTGGGGCCGCGGCGCGACGCCTTTCGAGAAAGGCCGCATCGCGCTGTGGTGCCAGCCTCTTTGCGAGGAACGGGCCGCCGGCCGGGCGGCCTGGCCGATCAATGGCCGATCAAGCCAATGGGCATGCGCGCATGCGGCCGACGGCAGCCTGGCATGGCGCTGCCAGCCCGCCCGGCCCGATGCACCAGCGCGCCGCAGGCCGATGCAATCAATGCATCCGATCAATGGCATGGCGCACCAAAACAAGCACCCGCAGTGGCCGCACGGCGGGGGCGTATTGCGCTCTACTCGGAGCTTTCCGAGCGCCTGAAAGCCATTCCTCCATGCCCTTCTCGCACTGGGCCGCGCGGCTGAGACACAGCGAACTTCCGGCCTATCAGCTCATTCCCGACCTGCTCGCGGAGGACCTCCAGCGCGGTCGCCTCGCACCGCGTGACCGGCTGCCGCCGCTGCGCGATCTGGCCCAGCAGCTGGGGCTGAACTACACGACCGTGGTGCGTGGCTTTGCGCAGGCGCGCGAGCGTGGGCTCATCGCCTCGCGTCCGGGGCTGGGCTCCTATGTGCGCGGCTCCTTCATCGGCCTGCCGCTGCGCGGCGGCACCGGCGCCGAGATGACGATGAACATGCCGCCGGAGCTGAACGACCATCCCGTGGGTCAGCAGTTGCAGGACGAGGCCGCCGCCTTCGTCGCCGCCACGCCGGTGGCCGAGCTGATGCGCTACCAGGACTTCGGGGGCACTCCGCGCGACCGCGAGGCAGCGGCGCATTGGCTGCGCCAGTGGGTGGGTCACGCCCGCGCCGAACACACGCTGGTGGCGCCGGGCATCCACAGCGTGTTGCTGGCGCTGCTGAGCCTGCTGGTGCGGCCCGGCCAGAGCCTCGCGGTGGAGTCGCTGCTGTACCCGGGGCTCAAGGCCATCGCCGCGCAGCTCGGCACGCAGCTGCAGCCGCTGCAGTGCGACGAGGAAGGCATCGTGCCGCAGTCCTTCGAGACGCTGTGCAAGAGCGCGTCCATCGGCGCGCTGTACCTGTGCCCCAACCTGCACAACCCGACCACCGCCACGCTGTCGCTGGGCCGTCGCGAGGCTCTGGCGGACATCGCCGCCCACCACAGCGTGCCCATCATCGAGGACGACGCCTACGGCATGCTGGCCCCGGCCGTGCCGCCACCGCTGGCGGACTTCGCGCCGGCGCTCACCTACTACGTCAGCGGCACTTCCAAGTGGCTGGGCGCGGGCCTGCGCAATGCCTTCGTGCTGGCGCCCACCGATGCGGCCACGCAGCGCCTGGCGGGTGCACTGCGTGCCACGACGGTGATGGCCTCGCCGCTGACCACCGGCCTGGTCACGCACTGGCTGGGCTCAGGTCTCGCGGCGCAGGCGCTGGACGCCATGCGCGCCGAATGCAGCTGGCGCAGCGCGTTGGCCCGGGAACTCCTGGGCGACCTGGGCCTGCGCACGCATCCGCAGGGCTTCCATGCCTGGCTGCCGCTCGATGGTGAGGAAGAGGGCGGGACGGGTGGCCGCTGCGTGAGCGCCGAGCTGGCGCAGCAGCTGCAGCAGATGGGCGTGGCAGCGGTGGCGAGCCAGGCCTTTTCCACCGACCGCATGCCGCCCGAGGCGCTGCGCCTGTGCCTGGGCGGGCCCCTCACGCGCGATGACTGCGGTCGGGCGTTGCGGGCGGTGCGTGACGCGGTGCTCGGCTGCCGCGCGGCCTGATCAGGGAATCAGCTCAACGCCGGCGCAGCCAGCGCGACCACCAGGGCGCGGGGCGGTTGCGCTCGTCAAAGGGGCGGGTGTCGAGCTTGCCGAACAGCGAGGCCGCTTCGCCGAAGCGCTGCCGCAGCGAGGACGGGCTGTGGGCGTCGGGCTCAGGCGTAGCCGCGGTGAGGTGCGCCGGCTCGGCCGGGCGGCCTTCGAGGCGGGCATCATCCAGGGTGGCCATGCGGGGGTTCGGACCGGGAACAGAGGAAGCGGAATCGGGCGTATCGGTCAATGCGGCGCAGTACAAGGGGAGGCGGGCTCCCTGAGGGGCCTGAGCGGCATGCGTCCTGGCGAAAGGACCAGCCCGGAGGCTGCGGATGCCGGAAGTCGGGAACGCGGAACGCTTGTGGAACGAAAGGCGCAGACCGTTGAAGGCCATGACGCGCAGTCGTTGGTGCCGGAGGCCGGAATCGAACCGGCACGCCTTGCGGCGGGGGATTTTGAGTCCCCTGCGTCTACCAATTTCACCACTCCGGCACGAAGCGTCGAGACAGCCCAAAATTATGGCACAGTGCCTCAGCACACCGCTTCGGTGCCGCGGGCTTTTACGCAAGAACCATGACCCATTCCTATCCGACGATCGAAGACGCGATCGGCAAGACGCCGCTGGTGGCCCTGCAACGCATCGAGGCCGCTGCCAATGCCGCCCGCGGCAACGTGGTGCTGGGCAAGCTCGAGGGCAACAACCCGGCCGGTTCGGTGAAGGACCGGCCGGCCCTGTCGATGATCCGGCGCGCGGAGGAGCGCGGCGAGATCAAGCCCGGCGACACGCTGATCGAGGCCACTTCGGGCAACACCGGCATCGCGCTGGCCATGGCGGCGGCCATCAAGGGCTACCGCATGGTGCTGATCATGCCGGAGGACCTCTCCATCGAACGCGCGCAGACCATGAAGGCCTTCGGCGCCGAACTCGTGCTCACCCCCAAGAGCGGCGGCATGGAATACGCCCGTGACCTGGCCGACCAGATGGTCGCGCAGGGCAAGGGCCGGGTGCTCGACCAGTTCGCCAACGCCGACAACCCGCGCATCCACTACGAGACCACGGGCCCCGAGCTCTGGGAGCAGACGGGCGGGCGCATCACCCATTTCGTCAGTGCCATGGGCACCACCGGCACCATCACTGGTGTGTCGCGCTTCCTCAAGGAGAAGAACCCGGCGATCCAGATCGTCGGGGCGCAGCCGGCGGAGGGTTCCCGCATCCCGGGCATCCGCAAGTGGCCGCAGGAATACCTGCCCAAGATCTTCGACCCCACGCGCGTGGACCAGGTGGTCAACGTCAGCCAGGACAGTGCAGAGGAAATGGCCCGCCGCCTGGCGCGCGAGGAGGGAATCTTCGGGGGCATCTCGGCCGCCGGCGCGCTGTGGGTGGCACTGGAGATCGCCCGCACGGTGGAGAACGCGACCATCGTCTTCATCGTCTGCGACCGCGGCGACCGCTATCTTTCCACCGGCGTGTTCCCGGCCTGAGCACCGCCCTGGCCCCGTCCCCACGACCACCACAACGACGACATCGGAGACCCGCCCTTGAACCACCTGCCCAAGTTCTGCCAGGCCTGCGCCACGCCGCTCGAATGGATCGAGATGATGGAAGACGGCGGCCCCAAGGCCCGCCTGCGCTGCCCGGCCTGTGGCCACACCCACTGGAACAACCCGACGCCGGTGCTGGCCGCCATTGTCGAATACAACGGTCAGGTGCTTCTGGCGCGCAATGCGGCCTGGCCGCCGAAGATGTTTGCGCTGATCACCGGCTTCATGGAGGCCGGCGAAACGCCCACCGAGGGCATCGCGCGCGAGGTCAAGGAAGAGACTAACCTCGACGTCCTGAGCTGCGACCTCGTGGGTGCCTACGATTTCCAGCGCATGAACCAGGTCATCATCGCTTACCACGTGGTGGCCGAGGGCGAGGTGAAGCTCTCGCCCGAGCTGGTGGACTGGCGCCTTTATGACCTGGCCGACCTCAAGTGCTGGCCCGCCGGCACCGGCTATGCGCTGGCCGACTGGCTGCGCACGCGCGGCCACGAGCCGGTGTTCTTCACCGCCCAAGAGAACGAGGAGCGCCGCCGCGGGCTGTCCACCTGAACCGCGCCGCGCAAAAGAGAGCCATGACCGACATCGCCATCGACAAGGAAATCGACACCCGCGGGCTGAATTGCCCGCTGCCCATCCTCAAGGCCAAGAAGGCGCTGAACGACATGGCCAGCGGCCAGTTGCTGAAGGTGGTGGCCACCGATCCGGGCTCCACCCGCGACTTCCAGGCCTTCGCACGCCAGACCGGCCATGGGTTGGTGTCGCAGGAGACGGTGGGCGCGGAGTTCGTCCACGTACTCCGGCGACGCTGAGAGGGCGTAAGCCGCCAAAAGCAGAAAGGGGCCGCGAGGCCCCTTTCGTTCTTCATCTCAGGATGGTGCCGCTCAGAGCTCCAGGCTCTTGAGGTAATCCTTGAAGTAGCTGCCGACCTCCGGGTGCGCCAGGGCCAGTTCGACCGTGGCCTGCAGGAAGCCTTCCTTGCTGCCGCAGTCGTAGCGCACGCCCTTGTACGAATAGGCGTAGACGCTTTCCTTCTTCATCAGCGAGGCGATGCCGTCGGTCAGCTGGATCTCCCCACCGGCGCCCTTGGGCTGGCGGCGGATTTCCTCGAACACGCCAGGGGTCAGCACATAGCGGCCGGCCACGCCCAGGCGCGAAGGTGCGTTCTCGGGCGAGGGCTTCTCGACCATGGCGCGCACCTGCGTGAGGCCGTCGCCCATCGGGTCGCCGGCCACGATGCCGTAGCGCTTGACCTGATCCAGCGGCACCTCCTGCACCGCCAGCACCGAGCCGCCGAGGTTGTTGTAGGTGCGCACCATCTGCGACAGCACGCCTTCGCCGCCCTGCGGGCCGACCATCAGGTCGTCCGCCAGCAGCACGGCGAAGGGCTCGTCGCCCACCAGATGCTCGGCGCACAGCACCGCATGACCCAGGCCCAACATGCGCGGCTGGCGCACGTAGGAGCAGGTCATGTCCTCGGGCGCCACCGATCGGGCGATGCGCAACAGGGCGTTCTTGCCGCTGGCTTCGAGCTGACTTTCCAGCTCGTAGGCGGTGTCGTAATGGTCTTCGATCGCGCGCTTGTTGCGGCCCGTCACGAAGATCATGTCACGGATGCCAGCGGCGTAGGCTTCCTCGACCGCGTACTGGATCAGCGGCTTGTCCACCACCGGCAGCATTTCCTTGGGCTGCGCCTTGGTGGCGGGCAGGAAGCGGGTACCAAAGCCGGCCACGGGGAAAACGGCCTTGCGGATGCGTCTGGAGGTGGGCATGCGGATGTGCGGAAGAGTTGAGATTCTTTAACCGGTCAATGCTAATGCAGGCGAATGAACGCAGCTTCAACCGAGACGCGCGAGTTGTTCCTGCAATCGTGTCAGCGAAGCGCCGAAATCGGCCATGCGCTGGCGTTCCTGCGCGATGACGTTCGGCGGCGCCTTGGCCACGAAGGCCTCGTTGCCCAGCTTGCCCTGCGCCTTGGCGATCTCGCCCTGGATGCGGGCGATTTCCTTGCCCAGGCGCACACGCTCGGCGGCCACGTCGATCTCGACATGCAAGGCCAGGCGCGCTTCGCCCACCAATGCGACGGGCGCGGCTTGCGCGGCGGCGGTCCAGGCGGACTCATCATCGAAAACCTTGACCTCGCTCAACTTGGCCAGGGCCTGGAGCACCGGCGCGGCCTGGCGCACGAAGTCGGCATCGCCCACGACGTACAACGGCAGCCGCTGGGCGGGCGAGACGTTCATCTCGCCGCGCAGCGTGCGGCAGGAGGCCACCAGCGCCTTGAGCTTGGCCACATGCGCCTCGGCGGCCTCGTCGATCTTCTCGGGTTGGGCGACGGGGTAGGCGGCGACCATGATCGACGCACCCTCGCGTCCCGCGACGGGCGCGACCTTCTGCCACAGCTCCTCGGTGATGAAGGGAATGATCGGGTGCGCCAGGCGCAGCAGGGTCTCCAGCGTGCGGATCAGCGTGCGGCGGGTGGCGCGCTGCTCGGCCTCGCCGCCGGTCTGGATCTGCACCTTGGCGATTTCCAGGTACCAGTCGCAGAACTCGTCCCAGGCGAACTGGTAGATGGCGTTGGCGACGTTGTCCAGACGGTATTCGGCAAAGCCTTGCGCCACCTCCTGCTCCACACGCTGCAGTTGCGAGGCGATCCAGCGGTCGGCCTGGCTGAAGCGCATGTAGCCGTCGGCCTTACCACCCGGGGCGCAGTCGGCCTTGGTGTGCTCCATCAGGCCGCAGTCCTGCCCTTCGCAGTTCATCAGCACGAAGCGGGTGGCGTTCCAGAGCTTGTTGCAGAAGTTGCGGTAGCCCTCGCAGCGCTTGCTGTCGAAGTTGATGCTGCGGCCCAGCGAGGCCAGCGCCGCGAAGGTGAAGCGCAGCGCATCGGCACCGTAGGCGGGGATGCCTTCGGGAAATTCCTTTTGCGTGTTCTTGCGCACCTGCGGTGCGGTCTCGGGCTTGCGAAGGCCCTGGGTGCGCTTGTCCAGCAGCGGCTCCAGCGCGATGCCGTCGATCAGGTCCACCGGATCGAGCACGTTGCCTTCGGACTTGCTCATCTTCTTGCCCTGCGCATCGCGCACCAGGCCGTGGATGTAGACATGCTTGAAGGGCACGCGACCGGTGAAGTGCGTGGTCATCATGATCATCCGGGCGACCCAGAAGAAGATGATGTCGTAGCCGGTCACCAGCACGGTGGAGGGCAGGTAGAGGTCGTAGTCCTTGAGGGCGTCGTTGTTGTCCAGCGCTTCGGGCCAGCCGAGCGAGGAGAAGGGCACCAGCGCCGACGAATACCAGGTGTCCAGCACGTCCTCGTCACGCTTGAGCGTCTTGCCGGGTGCCTGCTTCTGCGCCTCTTCCTCGTTGCGGGCCACGTAGACGTGGCCATCCTCGTCGTACCAGGCGGGAATCTGGTGGCCCCACCACAGCTGGCGGCTGATGCACCAGTCCTGGATGTTGTTCATCCACTGGTTGTAGGTGTTGACCCAGTTCTCGGGCACGAAGCGCACCTGGCCGGACTGCACCGCGTCGATGGCCTTCTGGGCGATGCTCTTGCCGGTCGGGTCCTGCTCGCTCACCTTGGTCATGGCGACGAACCACTGGTCCGTCAGCATGGGCTCGACCACCTGGCCGGTGCGGGCGCAGCGCGGCACCATCAGCCTGTGCTTCCTGGTCTCGACCAGGGCGCCTGCGGCCTCCAGGTCGGCCACGATCTTCTTGCGGGCGGCGAAGCGGTCCAGGCCGCGGTAGGCCTCGGGTGCGTTGTCGTTGATCTTCGCGTCCAGCGTCAGCACGCCGATGATGGCCAGGCCATGGCGCTGGCCCACCGCATAGTCGTTGTGGTCGTGCGCGGGCGTGACCTTGACCACGCCGGTGCCAAACTCACGATCCACGTAGTCGTCGGCAATGATGGGGATCAGCCGGTCCACCAGTGGCAGGCGCACCTGCTTGCCGATGAGGGCGGTGTAGCGCTCGTCTTCGGGGTGGACCATCACGGCCACGTCGCCCAGCATGGTCTCGGGCCGGGTGGTGGCCACCGTCAGGCTGCCGCTGCCGTCTTCGAGCGGGTAGGCGATGTGCCACAGGAAGCCTTCTTCCTCCTCGCTCTCCACCTCCAGGTCGGAGACGGCGGACATCAGCACCGGGTCCCAGTTCACGAGCCGCTTGCCGCGGTAGATCAGGCCCTGCTCGTACAGCCGCACGAAGGTGTCGGTCACCACCTTGGACAGCTTGTCGTCCATGGTGAAGTACTCGCGGCTCCAGTCCACCGTGTCGCCCATGCGGCGCATCTGCTCGGTGATGGTGTTGCCGGACTGCTGTTTCCACTCCCACACGCGGGCGACGAAGTTCTTGCGGCCCAGGTCGTGGCGGCTCTGGCCGTGGCCCTGCAGCTGGCGCTCCACCACGATCTGCGTGGCGATGCCGGCATGGTCGGTGCCCGGCACCCACAGCGTGTTCGCGCCCGCCATGCGGTGGTAGCGCGTCAGGCTGTCCATGATGGTCTGGTTGAAGGCATGGCCCATGTGCAGCGTGCCCGTGACGTTGGGCGGCGGCAGCTGGATGGCGAAGGAGGGCGCGCCGGCCTGCGGCGCCTGCGTGCCGCGGAAGCCCGCCTTCGCATAGCCGCGGCGCTCCCACTCTGGGCCCCACTGGGCCTCGATGGCGGCGGGTTCGAAGGACTTGGCGAGGCTCTGGAGGCCGGGTTGCAGGGGGGTGTCGCTCATGGGCGGATGGAGTCAGGGCCAGCCGGCGGGGGCCGGCAGGCCGTGGGGGTTCGAAGACGGGAAACGGGCAATTTTACGGGGCGGCTTCTGCAGCTCCGGGTCTTCCATAATTCCCCGATGCTCTTCCTGCTCTCGCCCGCCAAGTCGCTCGATTACGAAGCGCCCGTTCCCGAAGACCTGCCCGCCACCCAGCCCGTGTTCGAAGGCGCCCGCAGCCCCGCTGCCGAGCTGATCGGCCTGCTGCGCCAGAAGTCGCCGCAGCAGGTGGCCGAGCTGATGCACCTGTCGGACAAGCTGGCTGCCCTCAATGCCGCCCGCTACGAGGCCTGGGCCCCCAAAGGCACCGCCAAGAACGCCCGCCAGGCCGCGCTGGCCTTCGACGGCGACGTCTATGGCGGCCTGGACGCACGCAGCCTGAGCGCCGCGCAGCTCGACTGGGCGCAGGACCATGTGGTGATCCTCAGCGGCCTGTACGGCGTGCTGCGTCCGCTGGACCGGCTGCAGCCCTACCGCCTGGAGATGGGGACGGCCCTGGCCAACCCCCGCGGCAAGGATTTGTATGCCTTCTGGGGCGACCGCATCGCGACCTGGCTCAACGAGCGCCTGGCCGCGGACCGCACGCCGGTGGTGGTCAACCTGGCGTCGCAGGAATATTTCAAGTCCGTCGACCAGAAGGCGCTCAAGGCCCGCGTCGTCGAGTGCGTGTTCCAGGAGCGCAAGGGCGACGACTACAAGATCGTGAGCTTCTATGCCAAGCGCGCCCGCGGCCTGATGGCGCGCTGGGCCATCCTGCACAAGGCGGGGACGCCCCGCCGGCTGGAGGCCTTCGACCTCGAAGGCTATGCCTTCGCGCCCGAGGTCTCGCAGCCGGACCGGCTGGTGTTCCGTCGCGGCTGAGCCTTCGGCCGTTATCCTGACACCTCGTCTTCAGCAGAAGCCCGGGAGCCCTCGCGCCATGCAAGCCATCACCCCCGAACTCCGGCAGTGGATCCAGTCGCAACTGGCTGCCGGCCATTCCGTCGCCACGCTGCGCGCTTCCATGCACGCGGCCGGCTGGCGCGACGATGCGACCGACATGGCGCTGGCCGAACTGGAGCGCGGCGCCCCGGCCGAGCCGCCGCCCCGGCGCACCGAGATGCCCGAGCCCCGGCTCGACGGCGATCCGCTCTACCTCGACGCCGGCGACCGCCGCGTGCAGGTGATGCAGACGCTGGCCCAGCCGCGCGTGGTGGTCTTCGGCGAGTTGCTCAGCGACGAGGACTGCGAGGGGTTGATCGAGGCGGCCCGCGCCCGCCTGGCCCGCTCGCTCACGGTGGAGACCAAGACGGGCGGCGAGGCGGTCAATGCCGACCGCACCAGCGACGGCATGTTCTTCCAGCGTGGCGAAAGCGAGCTGGTCAGCCGCATCGAGGCCCGCATCGCCCGGCTGCTGAACTGGCCGGTGGAGCGCGGCGAAGGGCTGCAGATCCTGCGCTACTCGCCCGGCGCCCAGTACCGGCCGCACTACGACTACTTCGACCCCGGCGAGCCCGGCACGCCCACCATCCTGCGCCGCGGCGGCCAGCGCGTGGGTACGCTGGTGATGTACCTGCAGGAGCCCGAGCGCGGCGGCGCCACCACCTTCCCCGACATCGGCCTGGCCGTGGCGCCGGTGCGTGGCACGGGGGTCTTCTTCTCCTACGACCGGCCGCACCCGGCCACCAAGACGCTGCATGGTGGCGCACCGGTGGAGGCGGGTGAGAAATGGGTGGCCACCAAATGGCTGCGCGAAGGCGAGTTCAAGTGAGCGGAGCGGCACCGCGATGACCGCCGGCACTGCGCGCGCCAACGGCATCGACATCGCGTTCGAGGACAGCGGCGGCAACGGGCCGGTGGTGCTGCTGGTCATGGGGCTGGGCATGCAGCTCATCGCCTGGCCGGCCGCGCTGGTCGATGCGCTCACCGGCGCCGGCTACCGTGTGCTGCGCCACGACAACCGGGACACGGGCCTGTCCACTCACCTGCACGCCGCCGAGCGCAGCAACATGATGTGGCAGGCCCTGCGCATGCGCATGGGCCTGGCGCTGGATGTGCCCTACGGCCTGCAGGACATGGCGGGCGACGCGCTGGGGCTGCTCGATGCGCTGGGCATCGCCCAGGCCCATGTGCTGGGTGTGTCCATGGGCGGCATGATCGTCCAGCGGATGGCGGCTACGGCGCCAGACCGGGTGCTCAGCCTCACCAGCGTCATGAGCAGCAGTGGGGCGCGGCACCTGCCGGGGCCCCGCGCCGAGGTGGCCGCCGCCATGCTGCGCCGGCCGCCCCGCCGCAGCGCGGGCGAGGATGCCCTGGTGGACCACAGCGTCGGCCTGCTGCGCCTGATCGAGAGCCCCGCGTATCGGCAGGACGAGGCCGTGCTCCGCGATCAGGTGCGTACCGCGCTGCGCCGCGACTACGACCCGGCCGGCACCCAGCGTCAGCTGCTGGCCATCTGGGCCGACACCGAACGGCCCGCACTGCTGTCCCGCATCGCCTGCCCTACGCTGGTGCTGCACGGCGAGGCCGACCCCCTGCTGCCCATCGAATGCGGCCGCGATACCGCGCGGCGCATTCCCGGGGCGCGCTTCGTCGGCATTCCGGGCATGGGCCACGACTGGCCGCCGGGCGTCTCGGCCCAGCTGGCCGCGCATGTCCTTCCCTTTCTTCAGGACGCCGAGCCCCGCCGACAATCGGCGGCATGAGTCTGGACAACACCCCCGAGCAGTCGCAGCTGGGCCGGGCCTCGGCCTATGTCGACCGCTACGACCCCTCGCTGCTCTTCCCCCTGCCGCGCGCCCTGCAGCGCGAGGAGATGGGCATCGACACCCAGCGGCTGCCTTTCTTCGGCGCCGACCTGTGGACCGCCTTCGAGCTGTCGTGGCTCAACCCGCGCGGCAAACCTCAGCTGGCCATCGCGCACTTCACGGTGCCCTGCGAGACGCCCAACATCATCGAGAGCAAGTCCTTCAAGCTCTACCTCAACAGCTTCAACAGCAGCACCTTTGCCGACGCTGAGGCGGTGCGCGAACGCCTGCGCACCGACCTGGGCGAAGCCGTTTGGCGCGGCAGCGAGCGCAGCGGCAGCGTGGGCGTCAGGCTGCTGGCACCGGCCCAGTTCGATGCCGAGCGGGTGGAGGAGCTGTCAGGCCTGGACCTCGACCGCCTGGACGTGGACTGCACCGACTACGAACCCAGACCCGAGCTGCTGCGCACCGTGCCGGGCGAGCCTGCGGTCAACGAGACGCTCACCAGCCGCCTGCTCAAGAGCAACTGCCGCGTCACCGGCCAGCCCGACTGGGGCAGCGTGCAGATCAGCTACAGCGGCCCGCCCCTCGACCAGGAAGGGTTGCTGCGCTACATCGTGAGCTTTCGCAATCACAACGAATTCCACGAGCCCTGCGCCGAGCGCATATTCACGGACATCTGGCGCCGTTGCGCCCCCACGCGGCTGGCCGTGTACTGCCGCTACACGCGCCGCGGCGGGCTGGACATCAATCCCTTCCGCACCAGCTGGCCGCAAGCGCTGCCGCCGAATATCCGCACCGCCCGGCAGTGAGCCGGCGCGCCGGCCGGCAATGGGGCTCCGGGGACGCGCCGTCGGCATGCTCCTACAGCCCGGGCGGACGGCGGCGCGCATACTGCGCCACCGGCCGCCGACCCCGGCGCGGCCTTCCATCCAGACACAACGCGCGAGGACATTCCGCTTGAACGTGCTCATCGTCGACGACAACGTCTCCGCGGCCGAACTGCTGCAGGAACTGATCGTCCTGCAGGACCACCAGGCCCGCTGTGCGCACACGGCGCAGGAGGCCATCGATGCCTTCTCGCAGGACAGCTATGACGTCGCGCTGGTCGACCTCACGCTGCCGGACCGCCCTGGCACCGAGGTGGCGCAGCACCTGCGCAGCAACGCTGGCGACCGCCCGCTGCTGCTGGTGGCCATCTCCGGCTACGGCGCCGGCGATGCGACGGGCGCCCAGGCCGTGCCCTATTTCGACCATTACCTGCAAAAGCCGATCGACTTCGACGCGCTCGACCGGCTGCTGGCGCGACCGGCTTCCGCATGAAGGCCTCTCCCAGCGCCCGCAGCTGGATCGCCGCCGGCGTCCGGCATGAACTCCTGATGCGTGCGCTGCCCGCCCTCCGTCACGAGATGGCCGGGCCGGTGTCCCTGTTGCGGATGACGCTGCTGATGCTCAAGCGCCAGGCCGGGGCCGATCCGGTGGACGGCAGCGCCTGCGTGCAGCGGGTGGACCAGGCCAGCGACCAGCTGGCCATGCTGGTCGATTCGGTGCGCGCCTTGCGCGATTGGGAGCTGGCCACCACCGATGAGGGGCTGGCCCGCAGCGAGCTGGTGCGCCAGTGCGCCGGCCTCATGCGTGCAGCCTTCGATCTCAATGGGCTCTCGCTGGAGATCGACGAGCGCATCGACACCGATGCGCAGAACGAAGAGCGCTGGCCGGACGGTGCAGCCCTGCGCTACCTGCTGCTGGGCGCGCTGGGCCACCTGCATGACCAGACCGAGGAGCCGGTGCTGGTGCGCATCGAACCCGGCGACGAGCCCCATCTGGTGCGGGTGCGCGTCGCGCCCAAGCCCGACGGCCGTGAGGATGCGGAGCTGATGCAGCACCGCGCCCCCCGCAGCCTCGCCATCGACGCCGTCTGCCTGCAGAACCTGGCCGACGACCTGGGCCGCACCATCACGATCGGGCGCGACGAGGTCGTGCTGTCGCTGAAAGCCGCTTGAGCTGACGCGCCTCGCGCGCCAGCGTCAGGCGGTGGCGGCGCAGGAAGTCCATCAGCCGCCCCTCCGCCGCCAGCAGGCCACGCCGGGTGCGCGCCGTGCCGAGGCCGTCCCACACCTTCGACATCGCCTCGGCATCCGCCGAGAGTTTGCCGCCCAGCTCCAGCACCGCGGGATGGATGTAGGCCTTGCGGCAGACCGCGGGCGTGTTCCCGAGCTGCTTGGCCACGGCGGCCAGGATCTCCTTGGCGCGGATGCGCAGGCCGGTTGATTCCTCCACGTGACGGTCGCAGGCCAGGCGGGTGAGTTCCAGCGCCTGCACCGAGCCGTGCCAGGTGCGGAAGTCCTTGGCCGTGAACTCGCCACCGGTCGCTTCGCGCAGGTAGTCGTTGACGTCCCCCGAACTCACGTGGCGCTGCTCGCCGTCCTCGTCGATGTACTGGAAGAGGGCCTGGCCGGGCAGCTGCTGGCACTGCCGCACCACGCGCGCCACGCGCTTGTCGCCCACTTCGGCCTCGTGCATGACGCCGCTCTTGCCGCGAAAGCGCAGTGTGAGCCGGCCGCCGGTGGACTGCAGGTGGCGGTTGCGCAGCGTGGTCAGGCCGAAGGACTTGTTGGTGCGCGCGTATTCCTCGTTGCCGACGCGCAGGTAGGTGGTGTCGAGCAGCCGCACGATGGCGGCCAGCACCGCCGCCCGTGAGGGCCTGCCGCGCGCTTTGTTCAGGTCGCGCTGCACCCGCGCGCGGATGCGCGGCAGGGCCTGGCCGAACTGTTCCAGTCGCTCGAACTTGACCTCGTCCTTCAGCAGTCGCCAGTCCGGGTGGTAGCGGTATTGCCGCCGGCCGCGCGCATCCAGCCCCGTCGCCTGCAGATGGCCATTGGCCAACGGGCAGATCCACACCTGCTCGTAGGCGGGCGGAATCGCCAGCTTGCGGATGCGCGCGATCTCGTCATCGTCGCGGAGCCAGCGGCCGTCCGCGGCGCGGTAGCGAAAGTTCTGGCCGTCGCGCACGCGCTCGATGCCGGGCATCTCGCTGGAGACATAGACGAGGCCGTTGCCGATGGGCGTGGGCGCGGGCACGGCAGCCGTTTCGGTGTGGGATGAGGCGGTGGCGTCGAGCATGGTTCAGGCTTTGTGCCTGCAAGCTGCCATGGCACACGGTGCCCCGTTGTAGGACGCCCGGCGGGGCCCCGGTGCGCCGAGTTGTCGGCCCGCAGTCGGCCGAGTTCAGAACAGCGAGGCGGTGACCGGCCCCGGAGGCGCGGCCGGCTTGCTGGCGCTGCCGCTTCGGCGCACGGGCGCCTGGGCCTCGGCGCTGCCCGCCTTCACCAATGCACCCACCCGCACGCCGATCAGGCGCAGGGGCTTCTCCAGCGGCACGCGCTTGAGGGCCAGGCCGGCGGTGCGGCGGATCAGCTTGGCATCGGCGGTGTACAGCTCCAGCGACTGGTCACGGGTGGCGATCTTGAAATCGGCATAGCGCAGCTTGACGCCGATGGTGCGGCCCACGTAGCCCTTGCGCTGCAGGTCCTCGGCCACCTTCTCGCACAGGCGGGTGAAGATGGCGCCGAGCTCGGCCCGGTCGCGCACGGCGTGCAGGTCGCGCTCGAAGGTGGTCTCGCGGCTCATGGAGACGGGCTCGCTCTCAGTCTCCACCGGCCGGTCGTCGCGGCCCCAGGCCACCTCGTGCAGCCACGCGCCGTAGGCCTTGCCGAAGTGCTGGACGAGCCAGGCCCGCTCGCACTTGGCCAGGTCGCCGATGGTGTGCAGGCCCAGGCGCGTCATCTTGGCCTCGGCCTTGGGCCCGATGCCGTTGACCTTGCGCACCGGCAGCGGCCAGATGCGGTCGGCCAGTTCGTGTTCGTAGAGCACGGTGATGCCGTTCGGCTTGTCGAATTCGCTGGCCATCTTGGCCAGCAGCTTGTTGGGCGCCACGCCGATGGAGCAGGTCAGGCCCGTGGTGTCGAAGATGGACTTCTGGATCAGCCGCGCCAACACCCGCCCGCCCTCGCGCTGGCCACCGGGCACGTCGGTGAAGTCGATGTAGACCTCGTCGACGCCACGGTCCTGCATCACGGGGGCGATGTCGGTCACGATCTTCTTGAAGGCGCGCGAATAGCGGCGGTATTCGTCGAAGTCGGTGGGCAGCATCAGCGCCTGCGGGCACAGCTTGGCGGCCTTCATCATGCCCATGGCCGAGCCGATGCCGAACTGCCGGGCCGGATAGGTGGCGGTGGTGATGACCCCGCGGCCCACGTAATCGGCCAGGCGCGGAAAGGCGGCGATGGGGATGCGGTCCAGCGGCGTGTCGGGCGGCAGGCCGCCGATGACCTCTTCCAGCCGGCGCCGGCCACCACCCACCACCACCGGCAGGCCCTTGAGCTGCGGATAGCGCAACAGCTCGACGGAGGCGAAGAAGGCGTCCATGTCGAGGTGGGCGATGCGGCGGATGGGGGTGGAACTCACCCACGGATTGTCGGCAAGCCGGCGCGCCTTCGCCGGTGGGATCTGACTCGACCCCAGGCGTCGAAGGCGGCACCGGGCAGACGCCCGCGTCAGCGTGGCGCCTGGGCCACCACGGGTTCGGAGCGCTCCGACCATCCGCCGCCGAGAGTGCGATAGAAGGTCACCAGGTTGGTCATGTGCGAGAGCTCCGTGCCGATGAGGTTCTGCTGGGCGGCGTAGAGCGACAGCTG
>NZ_CAJYES010000187.1 GCF_913773995.1 uncultured Pseudacidovorax sp. | reverse complement strand
CGCCCCATCGGCCGAAGTGAAGCCGGAGATTCGCGTGCTGCAGGCTTTGGCTCAGCTGCGTCAGCGCCACGAGCACGATGAACTGGCCCGGCGGCACGCCGATGAGTTGAGCCACCACGACGACGATGGTGCTGTGGATGACGTCGTCCAGCAGGTGATTGCGGGCGTCGCTCCACATGGTCATCTGACGCTGAGAGTGGTGCAGCGAATGCAGTCGCCACCACCAATCGATGGTGTGCTGGCCCCGGTGGATCAGGTACTCGACGAAATCCAGCACCACGAGGTAGAGCAGAAAAGTAACCCACGGCTGATCGGTCACGCCCGGCCATAGCGCGTCGAGTTGCATGGTGCCCCAGCCTGCCGTGCGCACATGGCCCAGCGCCCAGTCGAACAGCGGTTGCAGCAGAAAAAAGATGCCGACACGGAACAGCCCCAGCCGGTGGATCAGTGTGTAGACCACATCGACGCGCACCGCGCGCCGGTCCCGCACCGGCTCGACCGGCTGCCAGCGTTGAAGCGGCGCAAAGATCGCGAGCATGACGGCGATCTCGATGACGCCCACCAGCAGCCAGCCGGTGGCGTCGAAGCCGTCCTCCAGCAGGTTGCCCATTCCAGCCGCGAACATCACCGGCTGGACCACGGTTTCGAACAGCCACTGCTGCGTGAGACCGAAAGGATCGGTCAGCCAGGCATGCCAGTCCATTGAAACTCTCCGTCCATCACAACCAGCGCTCAGGGATGCGCCGCGATCCAGGCGCGGTAATCGGGATGCTCGCGCAGCGTCCGAAAGCAGAAGCCACGCTGCTGCAGGCCGGTGACCAGGGGTTCGAGCACGGCCGGCGCCCAGGGATCCTGCCGTGACCAGATGCCCAGGTGGGCCAGGAGGATGTCGCCGGGGCGGATGCGCTCCAGCGCCTGGGCCAGCAACTGCTGGTTGGGATATTTGTCACTGGGCAGTTCATCACCGAGGAACCCGGCGGGCGACCAGCCCACATACTGGTAGCCGCACTCGCGCGCCGCCTCCAGCAGCTTGGGCGAGGTCTTGCCGCCGGGCGCGCGGTACAGCGGCAGCGGCTTCTTGCCTGTGATCTGGGCCAGCCGCTCGCTGGACTTGCGGATGTTCTCGCAGTACTGCGTGGCCGACCATGTCGTGCGCTTGCCGGTCTGCGGCCCCGCGGAGGGTTGGATGACGAAGCGCTTCTGGCCTTTCTCGTCGGGAAGGTCGCCTCGCCAGTAGGCGTGGTCGTAGGTGTGCGAGGCGAACTCGTCGCCGTCGGCCGCCCTTGCCTTCCACCATGGCGCCCAGTGGTCGTCCAGGCTGTCGCCGCCGTCCTTGGTGCGCTCGGCAGCGGCAAAGAAGGTCACGCGGACGTCATGGCGCTTGAGCACATCGGCCACCAGCGGGGCCACACCCATGTGGCCGGTGTCGAAAGTCAGGTAGACCGGCTTGCTGCAGTCTGCCGCCGCAGCGACGACCACCGAAACGCCCCCGGCAACGGCCAGCAGGGCACCGGTCAGGCGGCGCAGCCCGCGGCTGAAGCGTTCAACGCGCATGGTCGAGCGTCCAGACCCCGTGGGGTGACTTGCCCACGGGCACCTGCCTGATGAGCTGGCCAGTCTGCAGATCGACCACGCTCAGCTTCTTGGCCCAGCGCGAGGTTACGTAAAGGCGCTTGCCATCGGCCGTGACGTCCATGCAATCGGGGCCACCGGGCACTACGTAGTTCGCCACCACCTTGAGCGTCGTGAAGTCGATGCGGCTGATCGTGTTGGCCACCCGGTTGCTGACGAAGACCGTCTTGCCATCGCCGGCCGCCCGGAAGGCGTGCGCGCCCTTGCCGGTCGGCAGCACGCCCACCGCCTTGGGTTCGCGTCCGGTCACGTCGAAGACCTGCACGCCCTCGCCGCCCGTCAGGCCGACCAGCAGGGTCTTGTCGTCGTGGATGCCGAAGATGTCCGCGGGCATCGGCCCGGTCGGGACGCGCCAGCGGATGGTCTGCGTGGCGATGTCCACGGCGATCAGTTCATCGCTGTCCTGCATCGACACGTAGGCCGTCGTGCTCTTGGAGTCGATCCAGATGTGGCTGGGCGTCTTGCCCGTGGCGATGCGCTTGGCCAGTTGCAGATTGCTGCCATCCCAGCGGTAGATGTCGACGTGGTTCAGCCGGTTGGCGGCGGTGACGAACCACTTCATGTCGGGCGAGAAGCGCAGTTGGTACGGGTCGATGATGCCGTTGACGGTGCGCTGGATCTCGCCCGTTTTCGGGTCGAAGAAAGTCAGCGAGTCGCCCGCGGAGTTGGCCACGAGGACCGAGCGTTGATCCGGCGTCAGGTAGATGTGGTGAGGCTCCTTGCCAACGGACACGCGGCGCAGCTCGCTCCATGTCGTCGGATCGATCAGGCTCACGGTCGCGTCCAGCGAATTGAGCACGAAGATGGGAGGCGTGGGCGGTGCCGCAAAGCTCGGCAGGCAGGTACAGGCCAGGGTCAGCAGTGCGGCTGCGAGGCGGCCGGCACAAAAGGGATGAGCGCGCAAGATTCAACCTGTGGAGGCGGGACGAAAAATACTAACGGTCATCCCCCAGCAGGGGATGACTTCGTGGCTGGCTTGTTGACCTGGAACAGCGATTCCACCTCCGCAGCCGTGAGCCAGCGCCATTCGCCGGGCGCCAACTCGGGCGGCAATGACAGCGCGCCAACGCGCGCCCGATGCAAAGCTTCGACGCGGTTGCCCGCAGCGGCCACCATGCGCTTGACCTGGTGGTACTTGCCTTCGTCGAGTGTGAGCTGCAGACGCAGCGCGTCGAGCCGCTCGGCGGCCAACGCACGCACCGGCCTGGGATCGTCGTCGAGCACCACGCCCTGGCGCAGACGCTCCAGTTGCGCGTCGTCCAGAGGATGCTTCACCTCCGCCTCGTACACCTTGGGCACATGATGGCGGGGCGAGGCCATGCGGTGCAGAAACTTGCCATCGTCCGACAGCAGCAACAGGCCCGTGGTGTCCTGGTCGAGGCGACCCACGGCCTGTACCCCATCCACCCCACCCTTGACCGGACGCTGACGCAGCGGATCAGGCAGCAATGTGTAGACCGATGGCCACGCCGACGGCTTCTGCGAACACTCTGTACCCACCGGCTTGTTCAGGACCACATAGGCCTTGGCGTGGTACTCCCATGGCTTGCCCTGGACGGTGTAGCGAAGGCCTTCCTGGGCATCGACATCAAAGGTGGCATCGGTGATGGTCTGCCCGTCGACCACCACATGACCATGCTGGATCAACCCGGCGCACACGCGCCGCGTTCCAAAGCCCTGGCTGAAAAGCAGTTCTTGCAGTTGCATCGTGGGCGCGGATGTTAGTCGACGCCCTGCCGCTCGCTGGACCACAATCCAATGCAGCGCGTCCGGGCTCACCGGGAACGTGCCACCCACCACCGCATCGAAGCGCCATGCTCCATTCCCCTCTCCGCTTTCTGGCTGCGGCCGCCGCGCTGCTGGCCGCCACCACCCTCGTCGCCGCGCAACCGCAGCTCGACCTTCCCCGTGTCCCGATCACCGTCGGCATGTACCGGATCGATGCCCAAGTGGCCTCCACACCCCAGCAGCGTCAGACCGGCCTGATGTTCCGCGAGAACCTGCCTCAGCAGGAAGGCATGCTGTTCGTCTTCGAGGAGCCCGCCGTGCAGTGTTTCTGGATGAAGAACACACTGGTCCCCTTGACCGCCGCCTTCGTCGCCGACGACGGACGGATCGTGAATCTGGCGGACATGCAGGCGCAGACGACCGACAGCCATTGCTCGGAAGCACCCGTGCGCTACGTGCTGGAGATGAACCAGGGCTGGTTTGCCAGGAAGGGTCTGCGAAAAGGCACCAAACTGTCCGGCACGCCGTTCTCGGGCGGCCGCTGACCGCTGCTCGGGAGCCCGGGAGCGTGGCTGACGCGCTCGGGCACTGACAACCGCCTGGGCTTTCTCACTACGCGAAAGCGTCCAGCTGCGCCTACAGCCAGCCCCCGGCGTTCGAACGATCCTATTAACCAGACCCTGCCGCATGACCTGGATGTTCAGCGGCGGGCCCAACGAACATTTTCAAAGGATCTTTCGATGCTCGAACAAGCACAAGGCGCATTCCAGCGCGTGGCTGGCAAGGCCCAGGACGCCCTCGGCGAGGTCACGGGTGACAAGGGAATGCAGGCTGACGGCAAAGTAAGTGAAGCGCAAGGCGCCGTCCAGCAAAGCTATGGCCAGGCCCTTGACGAGATTAGGGAGCTCGCCGTCAAGCATCCGCTGGGGCTCGTGGGTGGCATTGCCGCCGCTGGCTTCGTGCTTGGCATGATCTGCGCCCGTCGCTGAGCGGGATCTCGGGCTTCAAGCGCTTCATTCATTGCGCCATCGCACCTGAACAAGGTGAGGTGGGCGGCGAAATTGCGCATTAACCCGGGGCGGCAAGCGCACGACTTGCCGCCCTTTTGCGCTTTGCGGAATACATGGCTGCATCGGCATGCCCAAGCAGTTGCTCCGCGTCCTGCGCATCTGCCGGAAAGCGAGCGGCGCCGATACTTGGACGCATCGTCAGCACCGCCTCGCCCACCAAGAACGGCTGTACGAATGCCTGTTCGATGCGGTTGACCAGCATCTCGGCCCCCCGGCCATCGGCATCCTGTTCCAGCAGCACCACGAATTCATCGCCTCCCAGGCGGGCGACGAGATCCGCACTTCTGACTGTTGCGCTGAGTCTGTCAGCGACGGACTGGAGGAGCCTGTCGCCGGTGACGTGACCAAGGCTGTCATTCACCCGCTTGAATTCGTCCAGATCGAGAAACAGCAGCGACAGCTCGGTCTGGTGCTCCTTTGCAGTACGAACGGCGGCGGCGAGCCGGTCGACGAAAGAGCGCCTATTGAACAACTGAGTCAGCTGGTCACGCTGCGCAAGCGTCTGCAGCCCCACATGCAGTTGCTTGCGCTCGATGGCCGTGGCCACCTGAGCTGCAATGAAATGCAGCAGTTCCGCATCGGCGCGGCCATAGCCTTGCTCGGGGTCTTCGCTTCGCAGCACCAGCGCGCCGATCGGCCCGTCCTGTGTCGGAAGTGCGGCCGCCAGCATTCCCGCCGGCATGTCTGCAACAGGCCCCGCCTCGGCAGGCGCGGGGCTGAGCAGCGCTGCGAGCCAGGGGGTCTCTTCAGGGCTCACCGGTCCAGGGACCTGACCCGTCGCGTCAACTTGGTACGCGGGATACAGCATCTGTCGCCCGTCGTCGAACAGCAGCACCGCAAAATTCCGCGCATCCAGCAGGGATCCGATGATGCCGTGCACGCTTTCGAACAAAGCGTAGAGGTCTTGGGCGGCATGCGCCGCCTCAGAGATTGCATAGAGCGCCGCCTGAACGGACCGTGCCCGGTGGAGTTCCGTGATGTCGTGCGCCACGGCCACGCGCACGCCCGCGCTCTCCACCCAACGCGCCGTCCATCGTATGTGAACGGTGCTGCCATCCTTGCGTATATAACGATTCTCGAAGTGCAGCTGAAGATGCCCTTCCATCACCCGGCGGGCAGCTTGCAAGGTAGGTTCACGGTCGTCCGGGTGCACGAACTCCATCATGTTCCGGCCAACGACCTCCTCGGCACCGTATCCGAAGATGCGCTCGAAAGCCGCATTCACGAAAACGAAGTTGCCCGAGCTCGTGACCGCGCAGACGGCATCCAACAACAGGTCGAGAAAGTTTTCGGAAACGGATCGGCGCATGGGCATAGGGGTCCGGGCTGAGCCCGCGGCGGCACATTGTCCTCGCCCTTTACGCCAAAAGTGTGGCTTGAACATGCCGCGCTTTTCACTGACTGCCTGACTGATGCGTGAGCACGCGGCGGCAAAAAAAAGCGCCACCTGTCGGTGGCGCTTTTTCGTAATTGTGGTGGGCGGTGAGGGCTTTGAACCCCCGACCCCAGCAGTGTGAATGCTGTGCTCTACCCCTGAGCTAACCGCCCGTCAGAAGCCAACTTGCATCGGCTTCTTCGGCTTCGTGCAGTGCTGCGCGAAGCCTTAGATTATGCCATGCTTTTTTGATCTTGCAACCGAAAGATGGTCTTTCCGCCGCTGGCCTTGTCGAGGTCGACCAGCGCCTGCTCGTGCAGCGCCAGTTCGTCGCTGGTCGCCGTCATCACGGGCAGTGTGAACTGGCGCAAGTCCACGTCGACCACCACACCCCGCTCCTCGCGTTCGCCAGTGTCGATGTCGATCAGCAGCGCATCCTGGCCGCGCGTGAGATTGATGTAGACGTCGGCCAGCAACTGCGCGTCGAGCTTGGCGCCGTGGAAGGTCCGGTTCGACCGGTCCACGCCGAAGCGGTCGCACAACGCATCGAGCGAGTTGCGCTTGCCGGGAAAGAGCTGCTTGGCCATGACCAAGGTGTCGGTCACCTCGGCCACGTAATCGCGCAGCGGCGGCAGGCCGACCCGTTCGAATTCCTTGTTGAGGAAGCCGACGTCGAAGGCCGCGTTATGGATGATCAGTTCGGCCCCGCGCAGGTACTCCACCACGTCGCGCGCCATGGTGGCGAACTTGGGCTTGTCGCGCAGGAACTCGGTGGTCAGGCCGTGGACCCGGAGCGCGTCCTCGTGGCTCTCGCGTTCCGGGTTGAAGTACAGATGCAGATCGTTGCCGGTCAGCTTGCGGTTGACCAGCTCGACACAACCCAGCTCGATCACCCGGTCGCCGTTCTCCGCCGACAGGCCGGTGGTCTCCGTGTCGAGGACGATCAGGCGAGACATGCGCTCTCCTTTAGGGATACCTCAGGGTGGGAAGACGCCGCCATGGTCAGTGGTTTTCCTTGGCGTGGTTGATCGTGTACTTGGGAATCTCCACGACCAGGTCCTTCTGCGCCAGGATCGCCGGGCACGACAGGCGCGACTGCGGCGTCAGGCCCCAGGCGCGGTCGAGCAGATCTTCCTCTTCTTCCTCGGCCTCGTTCAGCGAGGCGAGCC
>NZ_CAJYES010000186.1 GCF_913773995.1 uncultured Pseudacidovorax sp. | reverse complement strand
TGGCGGATGCCATGGGGCTGGGCGAGGCCGAGCTGTCAGCCGTGGTCGCGCTGATGACGCCGCAGCGCCTCGACGCTTTCCTCGCGCAAGCCGGGAAGCAATGAAGCATCCCCGGCAAAGATGGTTCCGCGAGTGCACCGCAGGGGCCTGCTCCGCGGCCATTCGACCCCTCACGCTTCCTGCCTGACCCACGCCTCATGCAACTGAACGCCAACCTGGAGTGGCTCTACGGCCACCTTCCGCTCGACCAGCGCTTCGCCGCCGCCACGGCCGATGGCTTTGCCGGCGCGGAGATGCTGCAGCCCTACGAGCAGCCGCCGGCCTGGTATGCCGACGCGCTGAAGGCCCATGGCCTCACCGCCGTGCTGCACAACACGCCGATCCGGCCGGACAGCCCGGGCCGGCTGGGCTGGGCCGCCATCCCGGGCGGCCAGGCCGAGTTCCGCGACTGCTTCGACCGGGCCCGCGCCGTGGCCGAGGCGACGGGCTCGCGCCGCATCCACGTCATGGCCGGCGACTGCCGCGCGCACGATCCCAAGGCCTGCCGCCAGGCGCTGGACCAGAACCTGGCCTGGGCCCTGCGGCATGCGGAATCGGACGACCTGGTGCTGATGCTGGAGCCGCTCAACCGCGCCGACATGCCCGGCTACTTCTATTGGCTGCCCGAGCAGGCGCTGGAGGTGATCCGCGCCTTCGACTCGCCGCGCCTGCGGCTGCAGTTCGACCTCTACCACTGCGTGAAGGAAGGGCTGGACCTGGCGCAGGAGCTGGAGCGCTGCCGCGGCTTCATCGGCCATGTGCAGCTGGCCGGCGCGCCCGACCGCCACGAGCCCGACCTGTCGCGCGACGACCTGCTCGCCACCGTCGCCGCCCTGCCCGCCGCCGGCTACGACAGCTGGCTGGGCTGCGAATACAAACCCCGCAGCACGGCCGCCGATGGCCTCACATGGGCAGATCCGCTGCGCCAACAGGGAATGATCCGATGAACCCTGCCCCGCCTTTCAGCCGCGCCATCGGAGCGCCCAGGACAAGGACCATCCCATGACCCGTATCCTCATCACCGGCGCCGGCGGCTTCGTCGGCCAGGCCCTCGTGCGACGGCTGCTGGCCGGCGTCGATGCGCTGCCGCTCACGCAGCTCGTCGCCGTCGACCTCGCACTCGACCTGCCCGCGCATCCCAAGCTCACACAACTGCGCGGCTCCGTCGCCGATGCGGCCGTGCGCGCCCAGGCCCTGGCCGAGCCACCCGATGTGGTGTTTCACCTCGCCGCCATCACCAGCGGCCAGGCCGAGCGCGAATTCGAGCTGGGCCTCACCGTCAACTTGCGCGGCACGCTGGAACTGTTCGAAGACCTGCGCCGCCAACACGACGTCACCGGCAAGGCCGCGCGCCTGGTGCAGACCAGCTCCATCGGCGTGTTCGGCCTGCCGCTGCCGCCGCACATCGACGACGCCACGCCCATCGTGCCCACCATGTCCTATGGCGCGCACAAGCGCATGCTGGAAATCCTGCTGGCCGACTACAGCCGCCGCGGCTGGATCGATGGCCGCTCGCCGCGGCTGCCCAGCGTGGTGGCGCGACCCGGCCTGCCCAACGGCGCGCTGTCGGCCTTCGCCAGCGACCTGATCCGCGAGCTGGCCGCCGGCCGCAGCTATGAGTCGCCCGTCGATGCCGAAGGCACGCTGTGGCTGCTGTCGCTGCCCGCCTGCGTGGACGCGCTGATCCATGCCGCCACCCTCGATGCCGAGCGCCTGCCGGCCACCCGTGCCTGGACGCTGCCTTCGCTGCATGTGTCGGTCGCCGAGGTGGTGGCCGCGCTGATGCGGCGCTTTGGCGTGGAGGTGTCGCAGCGCCTGAGCTACGCGCCCGATCCGGCCATCATTCCGCAGTTCGCCCGCTGGCCGACCGTGGACACCGCCCTCGCCCGCTCGCTCGGCTTCCGCGCCGATGCCTCGCTGGACGAACTCGTCGAACGCTGCCTGCCCGGCGCCGCCTGACCCCCTTCTTCTTTCTCGCCCCATGATCATCGAACTGCGTACCTACACCCTGCGCATCGCCACCACGCGCGATTTCGTCGCGCGCTATGCCGCCGAAGGGCGCGACGTCCAGGTCGAGCACCTGGGCGAGCCCGCGCTCTATGCCGTCAGCGACATCGGCGACCAGAACCAGGTGATCCACGCCTGGCGCTACCGCGACTTTGCCGACCGCGATGCGCGCCGCGCCGCGCTGGAGGCCGATCCGCGCTGGCTGGCCTACAAGCGCCGCAGCCTGGCCGACGACCATGTGCAGCAGCAGAGCACTGCCATCCTGCGCGAAGTGGACTTCGCGGCGCTGACCGCGGCGACCGGAGCCAAGGCATGAGCGGCGGTCCCTCCACGGCGGACGTCGCTCGCACGGAAGCGCAACGCGCCGGCGCCCCATCGCCGGACGCGCCCCTGCTGCTGCTGTCGGCCCAGTTGCCCCCACCGCTCAAGGTCGTGCTTCAGGACCGCCATGCCTGCGTGGCGGCACCGACGCGCGACCAGATGCTGGTCACCGCCCGCGCGCATGCCGACCGCATCGAGATGGTCGTCACCACCGCCACCGACGGCGCCGATGCTGCGCTGATCGAGGCCCTGCCCAAGCTGCGCGCCATCTGCAGCCTGGGCGTGGGCATGGACGCGCTCGACCTGGAAGCCGCCAAGGCCCGCGCCGTGGCCGTGAGCTACACGCCCGACGTGCTGAACGACTGCGTGGCCGACCTGGCCGTGGGCCTGCTCATCGACGCAGCCCGCGGAATGGGCCGGGCCGAACGCCTGGTGCGCCGCGGCGACTGGCCGCGCATCGGACCCGGCGCCCTGGGCACGCGCGTCAGCGGCCGGCGGCTGGGCATCCTGGGCCTGGGCCGCATCGGCCAGACCATCGCCCGCCGCTTCGCTGGCTTCGACATGGACATCCGCTACCACACGCGCACGCCGCGCGAGGGCGTGGCCTGGACGCACGAGCCCTCGCTGGTGGAATTGGCTCGCTGGGCCGACTTCCTGATCGTGGCCTGCGCCGGCGGCGAGGCCACGCGCCACCTCGTCGATGCGCGGGTGCTCGATGCACTGGGCCCGCAGGGCATCGTGGTCAACATCGCGCGCGGCTCGGTCATCGATGAAGCCGCGCTGGTCCTGGCCCTGCAGCAAGGGCGCCTCGGCGGGGCAGCGCTAGACGTGTTCGACCAGGAGCCGCAGGTGCCTGCCGCGCTGATGGAGATGGACAACGTCGTGCTGCTGCCCCACATCGGCAGCGCCACCGCCCAGACCCGCCGCGCCATGGGCGACCTGGTGCTGGCGAACGTGGAAGAGTTTCTGGGCACGGGGCGGCTGCGCACTCCGGCGTACTGAGCCGCTGACGCGCGGGCGGTACGTCAGCGTGGCCTCATTGCCCTGTTGCGGGGCAACGTCCCGGTTCAGCGGACGCCAAGGGCGGTCCGCTGGAAAGCCCTGTTGGACGTCTTTGCTTGCTCCGGCCCGCTCTTTGTTTTGTACAGTTTTAAGTACAACAGGAGCCCGCCATGGATGCCATCACCTACTCTGCCGCCCGCGCCAACCTGGCCAGCACCATGGATCGTGTGTGCAACGACCATGAGGCCCTGATCATCACCCGCAACGGAAAGCAGTCGGTTGTGATGCTCTCCTTGGAGGACTTCCAAGCGCTGGAGGAGACGGCCTACCTGCTGCGCAACCCGACCAACGCCAAGCGCCTGCTCGCTGCCACTGCTCAGCTCGATGCGGGCAAGGGCACGGAGAGGAAGTTGACCGAGTGAAGTTGATCTTCGCTGATGAGGCATGGGAAGACTACCTCTACTGGCAGAAGCAAGACAAACGGATGGTGGAGCGCATCAACAAGCTCATCCGTGAGACGCAAAGAGAACCGTTCGCCGGCGTCGGCAAACCCGAACCGTTGAAACATGCGTTGTCAGGCTTTTGGTCGCGTCGAATCACTGATGAGCACCGTATGGTTTACAGAATTGACGGTGACGCGCTGTTATTGGCGCAACTTCGATATCACTATTAGTTACGCCCAACGCCCAAGGTAAGCGGCGCCGGAGCACCGTAGGTGCGGAGGGTAACAACACAGGCCATGAAAATGCCTAAGGCTTGGCCTGTGTTGGCGTCCGCTTGACCGCCCAGTTAGGCTGCTTTTTATAAGATGCATGGGTCGCTACTTTAGAAGCGTTGCGTGCTATTAAAGTCAGACGGTAAGGAAGGTCGAGGCAACCGCTTGAATTTCGCCTGATGGGGTGGATGCTGCAATAAGGCCAGGTTGCCCCATAACTTTTAATGCTTCGGATATTTCTAACGCAGGGAAATTCTTTCGCTTTATCAGTTCGTCTGCGATATAGCGGTCGCCACTATCTGCAAGCAAAACGGGGGGCGGCATGTTGCAGTCGGAGTGGATTATTGCTCGCATAATCCCATAAGATTTGTAGTATGCCTCCATGAAGTGGCCATCGTATGGTATTGGGCACATAATGAGATTTAGGCGTTCGTTATATTCAATGCGTTCGCCTCGCCGCTTTTCTGGGTACATGCCAAGCCGGAGTCCGGTGTCGCCTTTTAGCGCATCTTTGTTTATTTTTAATGTCGTGCCGACCCATTGATTGGTGTTCGGGCTGCCAACAAATAGGTCGGCGCGCCATAGGCCCCGGATGCTTTGTGGGAGCAGTTCTCGTGCTGGGGCGTTGTAAATGGATTTTGTTATCGCATCCATGTACTTCTCAAGATACACCGGCTTTCCAGGGGTTCCGTGGAGTATTCTTGTCTGCGGATTGATGTAATGAGAGTTTGAATTGATGAGGTTGATGTAATTATTTTTTTCTGCCCCAAAAAGTATCGAGTGCGCTCCGTCTTTAATTTTGCAATAATCATTTATTGCTTCACTTACGATTGGCCAGACCAAGGGATTCTTCTGGGATATGGAATCGTGTAGAGCGTATTCCAAACAGATGCCGCAGTCGCCATCTGACTCTGTTCTTGTTTCTCTCGCGATATCCCAGAGAGTTACCTTGTTATACCCTCCGAGTCGCTCAACCCTTTCCCTTTTGAGAGAGAATAGAAACCCTTTTATTATTGACGAGCAAATTGCGAATTTGCTTCGGGTTTCATCGGCGACAAAGCCGATCTGCGCATCAATCTGAAGTTGCATTGGTTTCCATTTCTTTGTGTGTGGATGCGAGGCTACGACGCTGGCAAATGGGGCCTAACGTTTGACGTGAGGGGCCGCCGTAGCGGCGAAGCCGCGAAGGGAACCCACAAGCGCAGCTTGTGGGCGGTCCCTCTCGACGGAATGGTTAGAGCGGAACTGGGTAAAGCTCAAGAAACACCTCGCAAGTGATCTTGCATGCGTTCATATTTCCACTCCCAGTAATCCGAGAGCCGATGGTTTGCTTTGATGATTCGCTCAACAAGGCTGTTCAAGGACTCGACCGAAAACTGAACGTACTCCTGGAACGTTCCGTTCGAAGAGGTTTTAAGGCGAACGTAGGTGTAGCCTTCTTCATCGGTGCTGCTCCAATCAGCGTGCACCACTAAGTTTCTCAGCTTACCAACCTCGATTAGTTCCTTAATCAGATCGTCGAAGTCCGCAGGGGTGGTAAAGCAGCTATTGAACTCTTCGCTAAAGCGCTTAAATAAATCTACCTTCGCAGCGTACATAAGCTTTTGGATCACGATGAGGCCCGGTCTATCTGATCTGTCGGAAATGGTTTCGCAGATAAAAGAGTCGAGCGATTTTTCCAGAGCATTAAAGTACATGACTACGAGGCCAATCAGCGGAAGAGAATCGTCAAGATACTCTTCGGCCTTTTCTTCATCTTCAATTTCATGCGATAGATGCTGAATGAATTGCTTCGTCTTACTCTTCATCGGAACAACCTAAGAGCTCTAACGTGTTCTCGGGAGACAGCTAACGCCACCTAGGCAGAAACACTGCGCCCTAGATCGGCACGCTTGCATCACCGCAAGCCGTTGACGCACCATCACATTCTCCCGTTGGACCGTACGTTTATACAGCGCTAAATTTCCGCCAAAAGCGGCACACCCACAACAACCTCGCCGAGGTGAGCTGGCCGCCTGGGGGAGCGCCATGATGCCAGTTGTGCCGGCCGTTGCGGCCTCTCGGAAATACCTGCGCCCGCACCCCAATCTGGATCTGCCGCCACTGCGCGCCACGCGGGTGCTGGACCAGTTGCGAGAACGCCAGCAGTTGATGCACTACAGCCTGCGTACTGAGGAAACCTACGTCTACTGGGTGAAGGCATTCATCCGCTTCCATCGGCTGCAGCACCCTGCCGAGATGGGCGGGCCGGAGGTCATCCGGCACAGCGTGCAGCGCTCCCCACAATGAAAAAGGCCCGGCAATGCCGGGCCTTGTCGTTCGTGCCTGCCACGGGGCCAGACTGCGTCTCCTCTGCGCTTACTTCGCAGGCTCGTGTTGCACATCCCCGCCATGCTTCTCGCCACTCATATCGACCTTGTCGCCGGCCTGCAGGATGACGAACAGCGAGAGGGCGGCAAACACGACGAAGCCGATGGCGATCTTCCACATGAAAAGGGTCTCCTGAAGGGATGGAATCAAATGGCCGCGAAGCGGCATGGTGGTGTGCGACGTCTAGTCGCCGGCGTAGATATCCACGTCCTTCGTCTCGCGGATGAACAGCGTGCCGATCACCAGCGTCATGCCGGCGATGACGATCGGGTACCACAGGCCGTTGTACATGTTGCCCGTCGAGGCCACGATGGCGAAGGCCGTGGTGGGCAGCAGGCCGCCGAACCAGCCGTTGCCGATGTGGTACGGCAGGCTCATGGACGTATAACGGATGCGCGTCGGGAACAGCTCCACCAGCATGGCGGCGATGGGGCCGTAGACCATGGTCACCAGGATCACCAGGTAGGTCAGCAGCACCACCATCATGATCTTGTTCATCTTGGCCGGGTCGGCCTTGGCGGGGTAGCCGGCCGACTTCAGGTCGTCGCCCACTTCCTTCTTGAAGGCGGCGATGGACTTGGCCGAGTCCTCATCGAACTTGGAATTGACCACGTTGCCGGCCGGGGCCGTGATGGTCTTGTCGCCGATCTTCACCACCGCGGGCGAGCCGGCGGGCGCGGACACGTTCTCGTAGCTCACGGAGTTCTGCACCAGGTAGCGCTTGGCGATGTCGCAGGAGCTCTTGAAGTCGATCTCGCGCGCCACGGGGTTGCCTTGGAAGGAGCAGGTCGCCGGATCGGCCGTGACGGTGACGGCCGAACTCGCCTGCGCGCGGGCCAGGTCGGGGTTGGCAGCCTCGGTCAGCATCTTGAAGACCGGGAAGTACGTCACCACCGCCAGCAGGCAGCCGGCCATGATGATCGGCTTGCGGCCGATGCGGTCGGAGAGCGAGCCGAACACGATGAAGAAGGGCGTGCCGATCAGCAGGGCGGCCGCGATCATCAGGTTGGCCGTGGTGGCATCCACCTTCAGCTGCGCCGTCAGGAAGAACAGCGCATAGAACTGGCCCGTGTACCAGACCACCGCCTGGCCGGCCGTCAGGCCCACCAGCGCCAGGATCACGATCTTCAGGTTCTTCCACTGGCCGAAGGACTCGGCGAGCGGCGCCTTCGAGGTCTTGCCCTCGGCCTTCATCTTCTGGAAGGCGGGCGACTCGTTCAGCGACAGGCGGATCCACACCGAGATGCCCAGCAGCAGGATGGACACCAGGAAGGGAATGCGCCAGGCCCAGGTCTGGAAGGCTTCTTCGCCGACCGCCGTACGCACGCCCAGGATGATGAGCAGCGACAGGAACAGGCCCAGCGTGGCCGTGGTCTGGATCCACGCGGTGTAGGCACCGCGCTTGCCGTGCGGCGCATGCTCGGCCACATACGTGGCCGCGCCGCCGTACTCGCCGCCCAGGGCCAGGCCCTGCAGCATGCGCAGCGCGATCAGGATCACCGGCGCCGCCACGCCGATGGTGGCGTAGCTGGGCAGCAGGCCGACGATGAAGGTCGACAGGCCCATGATCAGGATGGTGACCAGGAAGGTGTACTTGCGCCCGATCATGTCGCCCAGGCGGCCGAACACGATGGCGCCGAAGGGCCGCACCAGGAAGCCCGCCGCGAACGCCAGCAGCGCGAAGATGAAGGCCGCGCCCGCATCCAGGCCGCTGAAGAACTGCTTGGCGATGATCGCGGCGAGCGAGCCGTACAGGTAGAAGTCGTACCACTCGAACACGGTGCCGAGGGACGAGGCGAAGATGACCTTCTTCTCCTCCTGCGACATCGGCCGGGGTGCCGCGTGCACCCCGCGGGAATCCAGTGTGGCTGCCATGTGTCTGTCTCCTGAATCGTTGAATCGGCCGCCGGATCGGGACCGTGGGCGGATTCTTTGGGGAGCGACTGACCGTTGGCTTGCGTGAAACTGAACCGATTCTGACGATTTAGGGACTAACCCGCGCTGCCGTTTTCATCAGGCAGGAATGGAGGCGTCGCGCGGGCCTCCATCGGGAAGACCCTGAGCCGCGATGGCAGGTCGGATTCATGACCGAACCGCCGGGTTCCACGAAGAACCCACTCTGAAGCGGCCCCGGCGCGATCAGCCCGCCAGCGCGGAGGGCCGCTGGTCCGCACCGTCCCACTGCGGACCGTCGAACCACGCGTCGCCCTGCAGGTAGGCGCGCAGCATGGGCAGGCTGTCGAAGCCCCAGAACAGCCGGCCATCGACGACGAACGCCGGCACGCCGAAGGCGCCCTGTGCAATGGCGGCGTCGGTGTTGGCCTTGAGCTCGGCCTTCACCGCGGCATCGGCCACATCGCGCGCAGGCTGCAGGCGGGCCCTGAGCGCATCGAATCGCGCCGGATCGCTGGCGTCCTGGCCGCCGCGCCACACCTCGCGGAACAGCTGCTCGGCCTGGTGCCGGCTGATCTCGCCGCCGCGCGAGGCGGCCACCGCCAGGCGCAGGTGCGGCAGCGGGTTGTAGGGATGGGTGGCCGGCATGTCGATGGACACGCCCAGCGAATGGCCCAGCCACAGGATGTGCCGGTAGGTCCACTGCCGCTTGCTCGGCACCTCGGCCGGCGCCTTGTGCCCGTGGTGACGCACGATGGCGCCCAGCAGCACCGGCTTGTAGGCCACGCTGTAACTCAGCCCGGCCAGGGCCTCGGGCAGGTGCTCGAAGGCCAGGTAGGCATAGGGCGAGATGAAGTCCAGGTAGAAGTCGATGTGCTTCATGGCAGAGGTCTCCTTGTTGTTCGTCTCGGCGCCCGGTGCGCTCAGCCGGGCTGCGGCGCGGGTGCCGTGGCGCTGCGCGCGAGCACCTGGTCCCACACGGCAAGGCGATCCGCATCGGGCGTGCGGCTCCAGTGCCGGATCTCCTCGATGGTGCGGAAGCACCCTTCGCACAGACCGGTGGCCGCGGACATGCGGCAGACGTTGACGCAGGGCGAGGGCACAGGCTCCAGGCCCTGGCGCACCGCCTCGCGCATCAGCGCCGCGCGGGCGGCCAGCGGGCTCTTTGCCGTGTCGACGTCGGGCGTGCTCACTGGACCACCCTTCGCGCAAGGCGCTTCAGGACTCGCGCTTGGGAGCGGCCCGGCGCGCTCATGCCGCCACCGCCTGCACCACGTCCGCCACCGGCGCGCCGCCGGTGAGGGCCGGCAGGTCCTGCGGCCGCAGCGGAAACACCGCATGCGGATGGCCGGCCGCCGCCCACACGGTCTCGAAGCGGAACAGCTCCGCATCGATCAGCACCACCGGCTTCGTCACATGGCCGACCGGCGACACGCCGCCGATGGAAAAGCCCGTGCGCGACTTGACGAAGTCGGCGTCGGCACGGCCGGTCTTGCCCACCAGGGCGTCGACCTTCTTCTCGTCCACGCGCCGGTCGCCGGAGGTGACGACCAGCACCGCCACGTCGTCGACCTTGCGGCGGAAGATGATGCTCTTGGCGATCTGGCCCACGGCCACGCCGAGCACGTCGGCCGCTTCCTGGGCCGTGCGGCAGGCGTCATCGAGCATGCGCGGGGCATGCGGGTGGCCCGCGTCGAGAAGGTGGCGCGCCACGCGTTGCACGCCGTCGGGAAGGGAATGGAGTTCGGAACCGCACATAGATGGCAGCGATTGTGGGCGCGGGCGCAAGGCCTCAGCCGATGAAGGCGAAGCGCGGCTGCGCACGCCCGTCATGCACGATGCTTTCCTCGAACATGCCTAAGGGCCGCACCCAGAGGCCGCGATCGTCGTAGAGCGGCTTGTAGAGCACCATGGGCGCCAGCGTCTCGCTGTGGCGCACCACGCCGAGCACCTCGTACTCGAGGCCCTTGTAGTGCCGGTAGCGCCCGAGCCGGATCGTCGGCAGCGCGGGCAGGTCGTCGCCGAGTGCCATCAGCCGGCCCGCTTGGTGCGCACGGCCTTGGAGACGCGCGAGTTCGGCTCGCGGCCCAGGGCCTGGCTGATGAACACGCCGGCGTCGATCAGCGCATCGAGGTCGATGCCGGTGTCGATGCCCATGCCGTGCAGCATGTAGACCACGTCCTCCGTCGCCACATTGCCCGTCGCGCCCTTGGCATAGGGGCAGCCGCCCAGGCCGGCGATGGAGGACTGGTGGTTCCACACGCCCAGCTCCAGCGCCGCCAGCGTGTTGGACAGGGCCTGGCCATAGGTGTCGTGGAAGTGGCCCGACACGGCGTCGACGGAGAAATGCGCCAGCGTCGCCTCCAGCGCCGCCTGCACCTTGCGCGGCGTGCCGACGCCGATGGTGTCGGCCACGTCCACGCGCGCCACGCCGATGCCCTTCATGAGCCCGGCCAGGTAGCCCACCTTCTCGGGGGCGATCTCGCCCTCGTAGGGGCAGCCCACCGTGCAGCTCATGGCGCCGCGCACCGCAATGCCCTGGGCCTTGGCGGCCGCGACCACCGGCGCGAAGCGCTCGATGCTCTCGGCGATGGAGCAGTTGATGTTCTTCTGGCTGAAGGCCTCGCTGGCGGCGCCGAACACGACGATCTCGTCGGGCCATTCCTCGCGCGGCGCGGCCAGCGCGGCTTCCAGCCCCTTCATGTTGGGCGTGAGCACCGAGTAGCGCACGCCCGGCTGGCGGCGGATGCCATGCATCACCTGCGCGTTGTCGGCCATCTGCGGCACCCACTTGGGGCTGACGAAGCTGGTGACCTCGATCTCTCTCAGGCCGGCGGCCTGCAGACGATGGACTAGCTCGACCTTGACCTCGGCGGGCACGGGCTGCTTTTCGTTCTGCAGCCCGTCGCGCGGGCCGACGTCGACGATGCGGACGCGGGAAGGCAGATGCATGGAATGGCTCCGTGGGTGGGCGTGCAGAGGTTCAGGCCTTCAATAGCCGCGCTGCGGATCGACCACGCCCGCAATGGGCTGGCCGGCCTGCAGCGCGCGGATCTTGCCGGCGATCTGCGCGATGGATTCGCTGCGCAGCGTGCGCGCAGAGCCGTGCGGCGTGACGGTGATCTTGGGATGCCGCCAGAAAGGATGGTCGGCGGGCAGCGGCTCCTGGTGGAACACATCCAGCGTGGCGCCGGCCAGCTTGCCGCCGTCGAGCAGCGGGATCAGGTCCTCTTCCACCAGATGGCCGCCGCGCGCGATGTGGATCAGGTAGCCGCCGGGCTTGAGCGCCGACAGCGTGGTGCGGTTGAGGATGCCGCGGGTGGCGTCGGTCAGCGGCAGCAGGTTGACCAGCACCCGCGTATTGACCAGAAAGTCGCCCAGCCGCGCCTCGCCCGCGAAGGTGCGCACGCCCTCGATGGACTTTGGCGTGCGGCTCCAGCCCAGCACCGGAAACTCGAACTGCTGAACCGCACGCGCCACACGCTCGCCCAGCACACCCAGGCCCATGATGCCGACCGGGAAGTCGGCGCGGGCGAGCGGCTTGCGGTAGACCCAGCGGCCCTGCCGCGCTTCGGCCTCGTAGACGTCGAATTCGCGGAAGTGCCGGATCAGCGCATGGCACACGTACTCGGCCATTTGCACCGACATGCCGGCATCGTCCAGCCGCACGATCTTCAGGGTGGGCGGCAGGTCGAGCTTCGTGATCGCGTCCACGCCCGCGCCGATGTTGAACATGGCCTTCAGGCCCGGCTGCTCGTCCACCATCTGCTGGGGCGGCGCCCACACCACCGCGTAATCGGCCTGCGGGCTGCCGGGCGTCCAGTCGACGATCTCGGCATCGGGCAGGGCGGCGTGCAGGCCCTCGATCCATGGGGCGGATTTGGTGTCGGTCAGACAGAGGGCGATGCGCATGGGGGCGTGCAAGAAGAAGGCTGTGGAAGACAGCCCTCGATGCTACGCGGCCAGGCGCAGCAGCTCTGCCCCTTCGGCGACCTGGTCGCCGGGCGCGAACAGCAGCTCGGCCACGGTGCCATCGGCCGGCGCGGCGATGGTGTGCTCCATCTTCATGGCCTCCATCACCGCCAGCGGCTGGCCCTTGCTCACCGGGTCGCCCGCCTTGACGGCGAAGGACACCACCTTGCCCGGCATCGGTGCCGTCAGGCGCCCGCCTTCGGCCTGGGTGTCGCCGGCATGGGCGAGACGGTCGACGGCATCGATGCGGCCGGCTCCCGCCTGGCCGAACACATGCCACTGGTCCTGATGCCGATGCACGGCCAGCACCTCGCGGCGGCCGGCGAAGTCCAGCGCCAGGCGGCCGTCGGGCAGCAGCGTCCAGGCCAGGTCGCCCGCGACCTGTGATTCGCCCTCGCCCACGCTCAGGTGCCGTGTGGCACCCGGGCCGTAGCGCAGCAGCGCGGTGGCGCCCTGGCCGTTGAAGTCGAAGGCGAAGGTGCGCGTGGCAAGGCCCAGGCCGCGCCAGCCGTCGGCACGGCCGAAGGGGCCGCCTGCAGCTTGCGCCGCCTCGTCGGCCAGCTGGCGGGCGACCACGGCCGCCGCCAGCAGCGGCAGGCCCAGCGGATCGCGGTCGAAGAGCTGCGCCCGCTCGCGCTCGATCAGCGCCGTGTCCAGCCGCGCCTTCGAGAACGATTCGGTGGCCAGCACCCCGCGCAGGAACTGCACATTGGTCGCCACACCCACGATCTGCACCTGCGCCAGCGCGGCATCGAGCCGGGCCAGTGCCTGCTCGCGCGTGTCGCCATGCACGATCAGCTTGGCGATCATGGAGTCGTAGTAGGGCGAGATCTCGCCGCCCTCGCGCACCCCATCGTCGATGCGCACGTCGGCCCGCGCGAAGGCCGCGGCGGCCGGCTTGCGGTACACGGTCAGCGGGCCGGTGGCGGGCAGGAAGCCCTTGTCCGGGTTCTCGGCGCAGATGCGCGCCTCGATGGCATGGCCGTGGATGCGCAGGTCGTCCTGCGCGAGGGGCAACGGCTCGCCGGACGCGACTCGCAGCTGCCATTCCACGAGATCCAGGCCGGTGATGGCCTCAGTGACGGGATGCTCCACCTGCAGCCGCGTGTTCATCTCCATGAAGTAGAAGGTCATGGCCTCGGGCGCGTCATAGCCGCCAGTCTGCTCGACGATGAACTCGACCGTGCCGGCGCCCACGTAGTCCACGGCGCGCGCGGCATCGACGGCGGCCTGGCCCATGCGCTGGCGCAGCGCGGGCGGCATGCCGGGCGCGGGAGCCTCTTCCAGCACCTTCTGATGGCGGCGCTGCACCGAGCAGTCGCGCTCGAACAGGTGCACGTAGTGGCCCTGCGTGTCGCCGAAGACCTGTATCTCGATGTGCCGCGGGCGCTGCACGTACTTCTCGATCAGCACCGCGTCGTCGCCGAAGCTGTTGATCGCCTCGCGCTGGCAACTGGCCAGGGCGGCGGCGAAGTCCTCGCTCTTTTCGACGATGCGCATGCCCTTGCCGCCGCCGCCGGCGCTGGCCTTGATGAGCACGGGGTAGCCGATGCGGTCGGCCTCACGCTGCAGCAGGGCCGGGTCCTGGTCGGCGCCGTGATAGCCGGGCACCAGCGGCACGCCGGCCTTCTCCATCAGCCGCTTGGACTCGGCCTTCAGGCCCATGGCCTGGATGGCGGAAGGCGGCGGGCCGATGAAGACCAGACCGGCCTCGGCGCAGGCGCGGGCGAAGTCCTCGTTCTCGGACAGGAAGCCGTAGCCAGGGTGGATGGCCTCGGCGCCTGTGGCGCGGGCGGCTTCGAGGATGCGCTCCCAGCGCAGGTAACTTTCCTTGGGTGCGTTGCCGCCCAGGGCCACGGCCTCGTCGCAGGCGCGCACATGGTTGGCCTGCGCGTCGGCGTCGGAATAGACGGCCACGGTGCGCACGCCCAGGCGGCGCGCGGTGGCGGCGACGCGGCAGGCGATCTCACCGCGGTTGGCGATCAGGATCTTCTTGAACATGGGGCAGGTCTCCGGACGATTTGTTGCCGCGGCCAGCGCGGGAAAAGGCAGGCGCGACACCCGGGTCGGGCCGGCCGCTGAAGATGCGCGTGAGGCGGCCGACGAGCGCGCGCAGAAAGCGCCAGCTCTTGCGGATCAGCCACACGCTGAGGACGAGCACGACCACCAGCGCCACCAGGAAAGCCAGCGGATGCGCCAGCGCCAGCCACAGGCCGGCCGGCACCAGCGAGTCCTCGGCCAGCGAGGCGCCCACGTTGGTGAAGGGCTCGGGCGAGGTATTGATGGCCGCGCGCGTGGTGGCCTTGGCCGCATGGGCCGTGGCCGCGAAGCCGCCGCCCACCAGCGCCGCCACCACGGCCATGGCCGCATGGTCGGCACCGAACACCGAGGCCGCGAGCGCGGCGCCGGCCGGAATGCGGATCACCGTGTGAACCATGTCCCAGAGCGAATCCAGGCCCGGGATCTTGTCGGCAAAGAATTCGACGAAGACCAGGAAGCCACTCACGATCAGCACCACCGGATGCGACAGCGCCTGCAGCCCCGCCGGCAACGGCACCCAGCCCAGCCAGCCGGCCAGGCCCACCAGCAGCACCGCCAGGTACAGGCGCACGCCGCTGGCCCAGCCGAGGGCGGCGGCCAGCGCGAGCAGTTGGGGAAAGTCCAGACCGTCCATCGGGGGCCGATCAGCGCGCCTGGGTCCAGGCCGGCTTGCGCTTTTCCAGGAAGGCGCGCAGGCCCTCCTGGCCTTCCTCGCTGGCGCGCAGGGCGGCGATGCGGCGCACCGTCTCGGCGGCCAGTTCGTCGTCGATGGGCTGGCCGGTCACATCGCGCAGCAGGCGCTTGGATTCGGCCACCGCGCCGGGTGCGGCGGACAGGATGTTCCTGAGCACCTCGTCCACCTTGGCGTCCAGCGCATCGGCGGGCACCACCTCGTGCACGAGGCCGACGCGATGGGCCTCGGCCGCGGTGAAGCGCTCGGCCGTGAGGAAGTAGCGCTGCGCCGCACGCGCGCCCATCGCCCGGATCACGTACGGACTGATGGTGGCCGGGATGAGACCGATCTTGACCTCGCTGAGGCAGTAGTGGGCGCTGTCGGCGCTGATGGCCACGTCGCACACCGACACCAGGCCCATGCCGCCCGCATACACGTCGCCCTGGATGCGCGCGATCACCGGCAGGCGGCTGTCGGCCAGCGTGCGCAGCATGCGCGGCAGGCCGGCGGCGTCCTGCAGGTTCTGCTCGGGCGTGAAGCTGGCGGCCTGCTTCATCCAGTTGAGGTTGGCACCGGCGCAGAAGGCCGGGCCGCGCCCGCCCAGCACCACGGCGCGCACGCCGCTCGCGGCCTGGGCCTGCGCGAAGGCCTCGCCCAGCTCGCGGATGAACACGTCGTCGATGGCGTTGCGCATCTCGGGCCGGTTGAGCCAGATGCGGGCCACCGGGCCGTCGAGGTGCAGTTCGAGCGTGGTGAAGTCGGTCATGGCGTGTCTCGGTTGTTCGAAGGGTTCAGTCGCGCAGGGCCGGGAAACCCAGCCGCTGCAGAAAGCCGGACACCACCGGCTGCCAGGCCTGCAGTGCGCGGGTGAAGGTGCTGTGGCCGTCCTCGCCCTGCGGCGGGAACTGAATGAACTCGCCGTTGCCGCCTGCCGCACGGAAGGCGGAGAACCATTGCCGCGGCCAGTCGGCGCCGAAGTACTGGTCGTTCTCCGCATACAGCCACAGCGTGGGAATGCGCACGCTGCGGCCATAGGCAGCGAAGAGTTCGCCCATCTGCTGCGGCGAGCAGGGCTGGCCCGCACGGGTGCGCGGATTGCCACCGCCCCCGCCGGCGAAGTTGATCGCGCCCACCACGCCGGGCGTGGCGCGGGCGGCGGCGGCGATGGCGGTCGCGCCGCCGTAGGACTGGCCGACGATGACGGCGCGCCCCGGGTCGGCGCCGGGCATCGCGCGCACGGCGGCCAATGCCGCGAGCGCCTGGTCGGCCGCAGCGCCGTAGCCGGCGGGATAGTCGCGCCGCTGGCAGGCACCGCTGTCCTCCACGTCCGGCCCGCCGCTCACGCCGTAGCCCACGCGCGTGGGTACGGCCACGATGAAGCCATGACGCACGAAGAAGCGCGAGGCCTCGTGGTAGCGCGCGCGGCCCAGCGCCGCGCGGCCGGACGCATCGACGGCGCGGCCATGGTTGAGCACCAGCACCGGCGCGGGATGCGGGTTGGCGTCGTCGTCGAACACGGTGACGCGGATGGTCTGGGCCACGCGGCGGCCCTGCATGTCCTGCACGGCGACGGGCAGGTCGAGCTGGGTTTCGCGCAGCGTGGCGTGGGCGGGTGGCGCCACGAGTGCCAAGACGACCCAGCCGAGGCCCGGCATCCGGCGCCCCATGGCAGAGGCGAGCCGTCGAAGGGCTGGAAGGGCGCCAACGAAGCCGCGCCCCGAGGTCACGCGCGAACCATCAGGACCGGCCTCCTGACGCCGGGCGCGCGTCAGCTCAGTGCGGCCAGGCATGAAGCCCCTCGATGCCGTCGAAATCGCGGTCGCCATGCAGCAGTGCGCAGCCATGTTCCATGCACCAGGCGGCGACCATCAGGTCGATGGGGCTGCGGACGGTGACGCCGCGCCGACGCTGCTGACGGTAGATGTCGGCGGCGCGCAGGGCCACGGCCTCACCGCCCGCGGTGGCAATGGGCAGCGCACGCAAGCGCTGACGGGCGAGGCGCTGCTCCCGGTCATGCACGAAGCCGCGCAGCACTTCCATCAACACCAGGTCGAGAAGCACCAGTTCATTGGCGCTGTCGTCCAACAGTGCATCCAGGGTCTGCGTATGGGGCGTGGCGCGACCGCGGAAGTAGTCGATCCAGACGCTGGAGTCGACGGTGATCATGGCTTCGCGCGCTTCCTGGCGGAAGGTTTGGGCGCGGCGGCAGCGTAGCGGGCCGACTGCTCCTGCACGGCCATCGGCTCGGCCTCGAGCGTCGTCCAGTCCACGCTGTCGTCGCCCGCCCAGGTGAGCTTGCCGCGCAGGGCGCGCAGATCCTGGTAGGCCTTGCGGCGCGCAAGAAGGCGCAGGCCCTCTTCCACCGCTTCCTTCTTGGTGCTGAAGCCGCCCGCCTTCATGGCGGCCTCCATGAGCGCGTCGTCGATCACGATGTTGGTCCGCATGGCACTCCCTGTGTGTATGAAAATCGAAAATCATACACATCGCCGATCACATGCGGAACACACCGAACTTGGGCTCAGGAATGGGCGCATGCCGCGCCGCCGCCAGGCCCAGCGCCAGCACGCGGCGGGTGTCGGCAGGGTCGATGATCCCGTCGTCCCACAGGCGCGCCGTGGCGTAGTAGGGATGGCCCTGGTCCTCGTACTGCTGGCGGATGGGCGCCTTGAAGGCCTCTTCCTCGTCCTTGGTCCACTGGCCGCCGCGGGCCTCGATGCCGTCGCGCTTGACGGTGGCCAGCACGCTGGCGGCCTGCTCGCCGCCCATCACGCTGATGCGGGCGTTGGGCCACATCCAGAGGAAGCGCGGCGAGTAGGCCCGGCCGCACATGCCGTAATTGCCGGCGCCGAAGCTGCCGCCGATGATGATGGTGAACTTGGGCACGTTGACCGTCGCCACCGCCGTCACCATCTTGGCGCCGTGCCGGGCGATGCCCTCGTTCTCGTACTTGCGGCCCACCATGAAGCCGGTGATGTTCTGCAGGAAGACGAGCGGGATCTTGCGCTGGCCGCACAGCTCGATGAAGTGCGCGCCCTTCTGCGCCGACTCCGAGAACAGGATGCCGTTGTTGGCCACGATGCCGACCGGCATGCCCTCGATGGCCGCGAAGCCGCAGACCAGCGTGGTGCCGAAGCGGGCCTTGAACTCATGGAACTCGCTGCCGTCGACGATGCGGGCAATGATCTCGCGCACGTCGAAGGGCTTGCGGGTGTCGGTCGGGATGACGCCGTAGAGGTCTTCGGGGGAGTGGGCGGGTTCTTCAAACACCGTTCGGGCTGAGCCTGTCGAAGCCTGGGCCGGCACTTCGACAGGCTCAGTGCGAACGGACTGGGGGGCACCGAGCCCAGCACGAACGGACTGGGGGGCACCAAGTCCACCCGCCGCCCCGCGGCCCCCCACCCCCTGCGCATTCAGGTTCCTCACCGCCTCGCGCGCCAGCGCCAGCGCATGCAGGTCGTTCTGCGCCAAGTGGTCGGCCACGCCCGACAGGCGGGTGTGGACGTCGCCACCGCCAAGGTCCTCGGCCGACACCACCTCGCCAGTGGCCGCCTTCACCAGCGGCGGGCCGCCCAGGAAGATGGTGCCCTGCTCCTTGACGATGATCGACTCGTCGCTCATGGCCGGCACATAGGCGCCGCCCGCGGTGCACGAGCCCATCACCACCGCGATCTGCGCGATGCCCTCGGCGCTCATGTTGGCCTGGTTGAAAAAGATGCGGCCGAAGTGGTCGCGGTCGGGGAAAACCTCGTCCTGGTTCGGCAGGTTGGCGCCGCCCGAATCGACCAGGTAGATGCAGGGCAGCCGGTTCTGCGCCGCGATCTCCTGCGCGCGCAGGTGCTTCTTCACCGTCATCGGGTAGTAGGTGCCGCCCTTCACCGTGGCGTCGTTGCACACCACCATGCAGTCCACGCCGCTGACGCGGCCGATGCCGGCGATCAGGCCCGCGCCCGGCGCATCGCCGTTGTACATGGCGTGCGCGGCCAGCGGCGCGATCTCCAGGAAGGGCGAGCCCGGGTCCAGCAGTTGCTGCACCCGGTCGCGCGGCAGCAGCTTGCCGCGGGCCGTGTGCTTGGCGCGTGCGGCCTCGCCGCCGCCCTGCTCCACCCGCGCGAATTGGGCACGCAGGTCGTCCACCAGCGCGCGCATGGCCGCGGCATTGGCCTGGAAGGCCTCGGATCTGGGATTGAGTTGGGAGACCAGTTTGCTCATGAATGTCCTTGGAGCCTGACGCGTGGCCGCGTGCCGCGCGAAGATGATGCGAACCCCCGGCGGCACCGGGCACTCCAAGCCCGGCCTGCCCGCCCCGTCACGAAGTTCTTGAAGAAGAAAAACAGGTGCACACCGTCGAAACCGTCCTGCTGGTGCTGATGCTCGGCGCCCTCACCGGCATTGCCGCCCGCTACCTGCGTGCCATCCCGCTGCCATTGATCCAGATCGCGCTGGGCGCGGCCCTGTCGTGGCCGCAGCAGGGCCTTCACATCGCCTTCGATCCGGAACTCTTCCTGCTGCTGTTCATTCCGCCGCTGCTGTTCGCGGACGGCTGGCGAATCCCGAAGCGGGAGTTCTTCGCGCTGCACCGGCCGATCCTCAAGCTGGCATTCGGCCTGGTGGCCTTCACCGTGTTCGGCCTGGGCTGGCTTGTGCACTGGATGATTCCGGAGATGCCGCTGCCCGTGGCCTTCGCGCTGGCCGCGGTGGTCTCGCCCACCGATGCGGTGGCCGTCTCGGCCATCACGCGGCGCCTGGGCATGCCGGCCAAGACCATGCACGTGCTGGAAGGCGAATCGCTGCTGAACGATGCCTCGGGCCTGGTGGCGCTCAAGTTCGCCGTCGCCGCCACGCTCACCGGCCTGTTCTCGTGGGCGCAGGTGACCCGCGAGTTCCTGTGGATCGCCCTGGGCGGCGTGGGCGCCGGCACCCTGATGGGCTGGGGCTTCGCCCATGCCCGCGCCGCCGTCACGCGCCGGCTGGGGGACGTGGCGGCCACCCAGATGGTGCTGCTGCTGGTGCTGCTGCCCTTTGCGGCCTACATCGTGGGCGAGCGCATCGGCGTCTCGGGCATCCTCGCGGCGGTGGCGGCGGGCATGGCCACCAACTTCGCCGACCTGGAACGCAGCGAGTTCGTGGCCGAGCGCATGCAGGCCGAAGGCACCTGGACCATGATCGAGTCGGCCTTCAACGGCGCCATCTTCCTGCTGCTGGGGCTGCAGATGCCCTCCATCTTGCGCACCGTGGACGAAAGCAGGCACCACGGTGCCTGGACGCTGGTGGGCTATGTGCTGGTCATTTCGGCCGCGCTGCTGCTGCTGCGCTGGGTGTGGTTGCAGTTGGCCGTGCGCGGCAGTCTGCGACGCGCGCACCGGGACGGGCGCATGGCCGAGCAGCCGTCCTGGCGTCTGACGCTCGCGACCACGCTTGCCGGCATCCGCGGCGCCATCACGCTGGCCGGTGCCCTGTCGATCCCGCTGATGGTGAACGCCGACACGCCCTTTCCCTCGCGCGACCTGCTGGTCTTTCTGGCCACCGGCACCATCCTGTGCACGCTGCTGGTGGGCAGCATCGGCCTTCCGCTGGTGCTGCGCAACCTGCCCCAGCCGGCCGAGGCCGCCGAGGTGCGCGAGGAGCGGGAAGCCCGCATCGCCGCCTGCCATGCCGCCATCGCCAGTCTGGTGCGCAGCCAGAAGGACTTGAACGATGTCGGTGCCGACACCGCCGCCCAGCGGCAGGAGATGGTCGGCCGCATCACCCAGCAGTACCGGGTGCGGCTGGAACTGCTGGACGACGACAGCGCCGCCGCCTCCACACCCGAGACGCGGGCCGAGGAAGCCGAAGCCGTGCGCGCCCGCAAGCAGGGCTTCGTGCACGAGCTGGAGCTGCGGCTGGCCTGCCTGCAGGCCGAGCGGCATGCGCTGTATGCGGAGCGCCAGTCGCACCGCATCAACGATGCCTCGCTGCGCGAACTGGTCGGCGAGCTGGACATGGCCGAGGTGTCGCTGCGCAAGCGCCTGCGCGCCGCACGCCAGGCTGCAGGGCTGGCACCGCACGGGCCGGCCTCGCGCGACTGAGGCGCAAGGCGCCACCGACACACCGCCCCTGCCTGCAACCGCCGACAGGCTCATGCCGTCTTCTCGGCCTTGAGGCCCAGCTCGTCGGCCATCTGGTCGCGGATGCGGTACTTCTGTATCTTGCCGGTCACCGTCATCGGGAAGGCATCGACGAAGCGGATGTACCTGGGCACCTTGTAGTGCGCGATCTGGCCCTGGCAGAAGGCGCGGATGTCGGCCTCGGTTGGCTGCTGGCCAGGCTTGGGAATGATCCAGGCGCACAGTTCCTCGCCGTACCTGCGGTCGGGCAGGCCCACCACCTGCACGTCCTGCACCTGCGGATGGCGGTACAGAAACTCTTCGATCTCGCGCGGGTAGATGTTTTCGCCGCCGCGGATCACCATGTCCTTGATGCGGCCGACGATGTTGACGTAGCCCTCGTCGTCCATGGTGGCCAGGTCGCCGGTGTGCATCCAGCCTTCGGTGTCGATGGCCTCGCGGGTCTTGGCCTCGTCGCCCCAGTAGCCGTGCATCACCGAATAGCCGCGGGTGCACAGCTCGCCCGGCTGGCCGCGCGGCACGGTGGCGCCGGATTCGGGGTCGACGATCTTCACCTCCAGGTGCGGCTGCACCGTGCCGACGGTGGAGACGCGCCGCTCCAGCGGCGTGTCGGTGCTGCTCTGGCAGCTCACCGGGCTGGTCTCGGTCATGCCGTAGGCGATGGTGATCTCGCCCAGGTGCATGCGGTCCACCACCCGTTTCATTACCTCGATGGGACAGGCGGTGCCGGCCATGATGCCGGTGCGCAGGCTCGACAGGTCGAACTCGCCGAAGCGCGGATGGTCCAGCTCGGCGATGAACATGGTGGGCACGCCGTGCAGGGCCGTGCACTTCTCGGCCTGCACCGCCTCCAGCGTGAGCAGCGGGTCGAAGCCGTCGTTGGGGTAGACGATGGCGCTGCCGTGCGTGAGGCAGGCCAGATTGCCCAGCACCATGCCGAAGCAGTGGTACATCGGCACCGGGATGCACAGCCGGTCCTCGGGCCCCAGCTTCATGCATTCGCCGATGAAGTAGCCGTTGTTGAGGATGTTGCGGTGCGTGAGCGTGGCGCCTTTGGGAAAGCCCGTGGTGCCGCTGGTGAACTGGATGTTGATGGGGTCGGTGGCCTTCAGGGTGGCCTGGACCTGGGCCACGCGCGGGTCGGTCGCGTCGCCGCTGGCCAGCAGCTGCGAGAAGCGGTCCGTGGCAATGTCCGGGCCGGCTTCGTCGGCGGCGCCGGGGGCGTCGATCCACCAGATGTTCTTGAGGTCGGGCAGCCGGGCCGCGCCCAGCTCGCGCAGCATGGCCAGGTATTCGCTGGTCTTGAAGCGCGGCATGGTCACCAGCGCCTTGCAGCCCACTTTATTGAGCGCGTACTCGACCTCCGAGGTGCGGTAGGCCGGGTTGATGTTGACCAGCACGAGCCCCGCCTTGGCCGTGGCGATCTGCATCAGCACCCAGGCCAGGTTGTTGTGCGACCAGATGCCGATGCGCTCACCCGGCTTCAGGCCGGCGCGCAGCAGGGCGCTGGCCAGTCGGTTGGCCTGCTGCTGCAACTCGGCATACGACAGACGCACGCCCTCGTGGCGGCTCACCAGCGCCAGCGCCTCGGGCTGGCGTGCGGCCATGGCGTCGAAGAAGTCGCCGATGGTCTGCTCGATCAGGGCGGGCTCGGTGGCGCCGCGGGCGTAGCTGTCATTCATTGCGGGTCTCCTTGTGTCTTTCTCCTTCCCCCTCTGGGGGAAGGTTGGGATGGGGGCC